>DATDGG010000278.1:0-20988 GCA_036522235.1 Xanthobacteraceae bacterium | reverse complement strand
GTTCAGGTTCATGCGTCGGGATTCGTCCCGACTGAGCTGGCGTGGCCCTCGACCTGGACTGATCGGCTCGACCGCGACCGAACGCCGTCGATCCCCGGGCACGAGCTGGCCGGAGTGGTCACCGCCCTCGGCTATGGCACGACGGGGCTGTCGGTGGGACAGCGGGTGTTCGGCCTCACGGACTGGTATCGCGACGGCACCCTGGCGGGGTACGCGGCCGTCGAGGCACGCGATCTCGCGCCGCTGCCGGGCGACGTCGATTTCACGGTGGGCGCGAGCCTGCCGATCTCGGGCCTCACCGCGTGGCAGGGACTGTTGCAGCACGGCCGCCTTCAGGCGGGGCAGAGCGTCCTCGCGCACGGCGCGGCCGGCGCAGTCGGTTCGATGGTGACGCAGCTCGCACGCGAGGCCGGCGCCTACGTAATCGGCACCGGACGTGCCGCCGACCGCCAGAAGGCGCTCGACTTCGGCGCGCAGGAGTTTGTCGACCTCGACAACGATGTCCTCAAAGACGTCGGCGCAATCGATCTGGTGTTCGATGTCATCGGCGGCGACATCGGCAAGCGGTCCGCACGCCTGATTCGAGCCGGAGGAACAATGGTGTCCGTCGTCGGGCCGCCCGTGCCGCGGCCCGACGACGGCCTGGCGGTCGACTTCGTTGTCGAGACCGATCGCGCCCAACTGAGTGAGATCGTCCAGCGGGTGCGGGACGGACGACTGCGGACGAACATCGGCAACGTCTCGACCCTCGACGATGCCGTCGCCGCCTTAAACCCGACCGAGCGACGCAAGGGGAAGACGATCATCCGCGTTCGTCCGTGAGGACTCGGGGACGGCGGGCGGTTCTGCCCTCCTCGTGGGTCATCGTCGCCTTTTGGATCGTGGTGACCGTCTCGAGCGTCTTGCGCGCTCGCGAACTCGGCTTCTCGCTCGAGGAAATCCGCGGGCTGCTGCGCCTCGTCGATGAGCGTGACCGGCGCTGAGGCAAGAGACGTTGCTGCCGTCCATCTCGCGGACATACGGGCGAAGATCGCTGACCTGAAGCGCATGGAACGAGTGTTGAAGGACGTCGTGGCGCAATGCGGCGACGGCACGCTGCCGGAGCGCCCGCTCATCGAAACTTTATTGGCGAGGCTGTGTGAAGTCGCGGTTGCGAGCGAGGTGACATGTTGAATGGCGTGATGGACTTGGCACAAACGGTCAGATCGATGCGACCGATAGTGCCAGCCAAGGCTTTTGAGATCAGCAAGCGGTTCTATGTGGACCTTGGTTTCCAGCCCCGACAGCTGACCGACAACCTCGTCGAGATGCATCTCGGGGCGTACGCCTTTATTCTCCAAGGCTACTGCGTCCAGCAGTGGGCCGATAACTTCGTGATGCACATGTCGGTCTCCGACCTGGAACTGTGGTGGAAGCACATTGTGTCGCTCGACCTTCCGTCTCGAACGGAGTCAAGAATCCGAGCGCGCCACAATTGGAACACTGGGGTGTGGTCGCGAGCGTGATCGATCCGTCGGGTGTGCTCTGGAGGGATTGCCGAAGAGGTATCCTAAAGCTTGGCGAAGAGGTGCGTCCCGCTTGATGTGATTCTGTCGTGGATAGCCTCGTGACGGTCTTTCTTGGGAGCTGCCGCGTCGATGCCTTGGCGGCCATCAGAGAAAAAAATCGCCCGATTGGTGCCGATAGTCGTTGAAACCGAGCAAATTCCGAATCGACGAAATTCCCCTTTGAATTCAAGGGCGCGATTTTCTGACGGATCGGGGATACGGTTCTTTGAGAGGTGCAGAAAAACTTTGTGCTGGCAAATCAAGACGTTATCATGCCTCAGAACGATCGAGTGGGAGTGACCAATCCAACGGAGCGCAGAGACAACGACCTCTATGCGGCGATAGCTTCCCGATAGAAAGCAATCGCTGAGAAGCAACGCTAGCCTGGCGACGTTCGATGTGGCCGTAGGGGCGAACTGGATAAGAATAGGACAGAGGGATGCAGGCCACTTGTTTAAACCTGTGGCCAGGTGTCCTCGTGCGCGTGCATGGGGCATTGGTCGGCAGGGCAAGTCGCGAGGTCGCAGAGCCGGCAAAAATGGCAGACGCTATATGCGTCGGTCCCGAGAGGCTGCATGAGCTTCTCGAGCAGCGCGGACAGTTGCTGTTCTTCGGCCGATGTCAGGATGGTGAGGTAGCGTTCGACTGCAGCACATCGGGCCGCCAGCATCGGGAGCACGGCGTCCCGTCCGGCCGGAGTGAGGTCGAGGTGCGTGGCGCGCTTGTCGTTCCCGCCGCGGGCCTCGACTAAGCCTTGCGCCTCTAGTTTGTCGACCAAGCGGACGGTCGCGGTGTGGGATAGCTTGAGAGCGCGCGCGAGCTGGGCGTTCGTGATGCCGTCCCAAAAGCCAATGATGTTGAGCGCCGCCGAGGCGGAATCGGTCTGATTGGGATGGCTCTTGATCGCCGTCCCGACACGTTCGGTGATCTCGCCCGCGAATGCGGCGAGCATGTTGGCGGTTCTCAGTCGGGGCATCCGAAATGACCTTCACGAAACGGAGTTGACAGCCACGTGCTTCCTATGCTCATTATGTGCGTGTTGCACGCACATATCAAGAGGAGATTGCGTTATGTCGCTATCGAAATCGAGCCAGCTTCTGGGAAAGGGGATCGCCCGTTACAGCGTCGTTCTGTTCTTCCTCGGGTTTGGACTGGTGAAGTTCACCGCCGCGGAGGCGATCGCTGTCCATCCGTTGCTCATTCACAGCCCGTTCCTTTTCTGGCTCCCGCGGCTGTTCGACCAGCAGCTTTCGTCCGACATCATTGGCGTCGTCGAGATCGTGCTCGCGATGATGATGGCCTCCCGGTTTTTTGCACCGCGCCTCTGCGCCATCGGCAGCTTCGGTATTGCGGCCTCCTTGGTCGTCACGTTGAGCTTCCTCGTCACCACGCCGGGTCTGGATCCCGCGCTCGGCGCCTTTATCGTCAAGGACGTGACCCTGCTGGGCGTCGCCCTGTGGTCGGCCGGCGAGGCCTTGGCGGCAGAACGGTCGACGGCGCACCCTGGCAAGGCCTTCGCAGGCCACCCATCCCCGGCGCTCTCATAACGTTAGCGCTTCCGTTCGCCAGGGGACTCAGATGCTCACTCAGCAAGGTGCTGCGAACGCGTCGAGCGGCAAGGCGACGCGCCGCGAGTGGGTCGGACTCGCCGTGCTCGCGTTGCCGTGTGTTCTCTACGCGATGGATCTGACGGTTCTTAACCTGGCGATCCCGGCCCTAACGACTGATCTGACGCCGACGGCGGCGCAACTCCTGTGGATCGTGGACATCTACGGATTTCTCGCCGCTGGCGCGCTCCTGATTATGGGCACGCTTGGAGACCGTATCGGCCGCCGGAAGCTGCTGTTGATCGGCTCGGCCGCATTCGGAGTGGTGTCTTTTATGGCGGCTTTCTCCAGAACCGCGCAGATGCTTATCGTGGCGCGCGGGCTGCTAGGGATCGCCGGCGCGACAATGGCGCCGTCCACCCTCTCGCTCATCAGCAACATGTTTCGCGACGAACGGGAGAAGACGTTCGCCGTGAGCGTCTGGGTCTCGAGCTTTTCCTTCGGCGGTGCGATCGGGCCCGTGGTGGGCGGAATTCTCATCACTCACTTTTGGTGGGGGGCCGTGTTCCTCGCTCCGATCCCGATCATGGTCATATTGCTGATCGTCGGTCCAAGACTGCTTCCCGAGCATCGCCGTGCGAAGGATGGTCGGATCGACATCTTCAGCGCCATCCTGACCCTCGCGACTGTGCTGCCGATCATCTTCGCCATCAAGCAAATGGCGGAGGGAGGCGATGCCCGACTTGCCGGGCTCGCCGCAGTCGCAGGTGTGATTTGCGGCGTCGTGTTCGTCCAGCGCCAACTTACGCTGGATGACCCGTTGCTCGACCTGCGCCTTTTCAGGCTGCCGGCGCTGTCCGTGGCTCTCTCCATCAATGCGCTCGACTTCCTGGTCGGCTTCGGCATCCTGCTGCTGGTGGCGCAGTACCTACAGCTCGTGCTGGATCTCACACCGCTCGAGGCTGGGCTATGGGGTGTTCCTCCAGGCCTCGGCTTCGTCGTAGGTTCTCTCCTCACATCGGCTCTGCTGAAGGTGCTGCGACCGGCGCTCGTGCTCGGCGCCGGCTTGCTGCTCGGGGCTGCCGGTCTCGTGTTGATGGCCCATGCCGTCGAGGCTCACAGCCTGATCCTGATCACCCTCGGAAATACGATGTTTGCGGTCGGATCAGCGCCCGGAACCGCCATCGTCGCCGACTTCGTTGTCAGCTCCGCACCCGAAGACCAATCCGGCGCGGCGTCAGCTCTGTCTGAGACCGTCTCGGAGTTCGGCGGCGCACTGGGCATTGCCTTGCTGGGTAGTCTTACGACTTTTGTCTATCGACATGCGCTCGTCTCAGCGATGCCGGATAACATTCCCGCTCGCACCGCTGAAACTGCGTTGCGAGGAATAGGCGCCGCGAGCACGGTTGCGACACGCGTAGCCGGCGGGTCGGACTTACTTTCGGCTGCGCAGCACGCTTATACAAGCGCAACCGGTTTAGCCTTCATCGCCAGCGCGGGCATCACTATCGTGACCGCGATGGTGGCGGTGACGATCTTCAATACACGCAGGTCGCATAGCTAGGTGACGTCTTACGTGCGATCGCGAGGGTACGGTTCTGTATATAACCTCCCGAGACCGATTCAAGTGGCACCCCAAGAGCGAGAGAGACGGCTCCGAGGCGTGCTGACGGTATTTTCTCGCACCGGCGCGCAACGCGCCACATGGCCGATGGCGCGAAAAATCGACCGATCGTTGTCGATAGACGCTGAAACGTCGCTGAATTCGAATCGCGCGAATTTTGCTTTGAAATCATAAGCGAAAAATTTTGACGGCTCGTTGTTCGGATTTCGAGCATCGTTGGAGAAAATTTGCGCTGAAAAATCAGCGCGATACCATGATCTAAAATCATCGAGTGGGGGTGAGGGGTCGTAGAAAAGGGCGTAATTCGGATAGCAGGGGATAGGATGGCGGCGGAGAGTCAATCGCTCGTCCTCGATAGTCTTCGAGTGATCTGGGACACCTCTCCTCATCCATCCTGTGAAACCAGCATCGCAGTGCTGATCGCCATGAACGCGGCGGCACTTACGGCGCTCCACGGCCAGCCGCGCAAGCTTTTAGCCGCAGCGAATTCCGACGGGCGGAAGGCGATGTTCAGGACCACCGGATCCTGCCCATTGGGGCTCATGCAATAACATTGTTGCATGATGGTGGCAAGTGCGGTATGCCTGATCATGGATTTGGATCGGCTGTTTCATGCGCTGGCGGACAACACACGCCGGCGCTTGATCGACGAATTGGCAGAACGGGACGGGCAGACCTTGTTTGAGCTGCACGTCCGCATGACGCAGTGGCACGGCGCCGGCCTGACGCGGCAGGCGCTATCGCGGCACCTCGCGGTCCTAGAGGAGGTGGGGTTGCTGCGCTGTGAATGGCAGTGGCGAAGCAAATTCCACTTTCTGGAGCTCGAGCCCCTGCGGCGCGCCTCCGCGGTCTGGCTGGGCGCTTACCTCAAGAAACCGGATAGGAAAGGGAGTGTGTCACATGCGCATCGTGCTCACGAGCGTGCTCGTCGATGATCAGGAAAAAGCATTGCATTTCTATCGGGATATCCTGGGCTTCAAGCCCAAAACGGACATTCCCATGGGCCATCATCGCTGGCTGACGCTGGTGGCGCCTGAAAATCCTGACGGCGTCGAACTCCTGCTTGAACCTGACCAGCATCCGGCAGCCAAACCCTTTAAGGCCGCCCTCGTCGCCGACGGCGTTCCTTGCACGTCGTTCGGCGTCGACGATGTGCAGAAGGAATATGAGCGGCTTGTGGAACTCGGCGTGATCTTCACTCAGAAGCCAGCGGCGATGGGACCCGTCACCACCGCAGTGTTCGGCGACACCTGCGGCAACCTCATCCAGATCGCACAGCGGCACTGAGCAGGGCCAGTCGCGCGAGTCTTTCAAGGGCTGCTAATAGAATCAGAGGGCGCTTTCGCGGGAGCCATCACAAGAAGCAGCGACTGCAGCAACTCGCCGAAGAATTCGTTCGTTGAAGACTTCGTCGCGAAAATTGTTTTCAGGGCGATGTCGCTTCCCTGCAGTCACGCCTCTCGGATGATGCAACGCTTCAGCTCGCAGCTTCGGCTACAGCCGCCGAGGACAATATGACCTCCGGAGAATTCAACGCGTTCTGTCGAGCGCTGCCTGCGACCACTTACGTGGTCCAGTGGGGCAGATCGCATGTCTGGAAGGTCGGCGGCAAAGTCTTTGTGATCGCCAGCGATACCACAGCGACCTTTAGTTTCAAGGTGAGCGACATTGCTTATGAGATTCTAAAGGACCAGCCTGGCTTGAGACCTGCACCCTACCTCGCGTCGCGTGGCCTGAAATGGATCTAACACTTCGCAAAGCCGGGCCTCTCCGATTCTGCACTGCGAGATTACATCCGGCAATCTCATTTCATCGTATCGCAGGGCCTGTCAAAGAAGAAACGGACCGAGCTCGGACTTGGAACGCCGTCACGCGCGAAGTGAAGAGGGGCGCCGATCAAGAGCCGCACTGGATAGAAATTTGGCAACTGGCGGCGTAAGAAGCACGCCGGATGACATGGACCGTGGTCCATCTCGCCACTCATCGTAGCGTGATCGCTGCGCTCTTGGATGGAGCCTCGCGGTACGCCACCCGCAGTGCCCGGTGTCTGATCCGACCCATACCAATTTGGTAGCGAACGCGACCCCAAAGGTATGGGCCAGGTGTTATGGTGGATCGTCAGAGAGTTGGCGTCGCGACATCGAATGGAGCTTCGGCACCTGCGTTACTTCGTGGCTGCCGCTGAAGAACTCAACTTCAGCCGTGCGGCAGCGCGCCTGCGCGTTTCGCAGCCGCCGCTCAGTCGCCAGATCAAAAATCTAAAGGAGGAAATCGGCGCTCCGCTGTTCGACCGTTCCAGACAGAAGCTGCAGCTGACGCCCGCTGGAAAGTCATTCCTTGAACAGACAAAGCAGATTCTCGCGCTATCGGACCGGGCCGTGCGACTGGCGAAGGCCGTTAGCCAGGGAAAATGCGGTCAACTGACCGTCGGTTTCCTCAGTCCTTTGGGCGGCGTCTTCCTCCCGGCCGCAGTGCGCATGTTCCGGCAGAAATTCCCGCTGGTTGAGGTGACCCTCACCGAAATGGTGCCGCGCCGGCAGGTCAAGGCGCTGTTCGAAGGCTCGATCGACGTGGGAATCATGCCGAAGGACGAGGCCCGGTTCGAGAAGGACCTCGCCCTGGAGCCGGTGGTGGAAGTTGCAATGATCGCTGCACTTCCGCCGGAACATTCGCTCACGACGCTGCGCAAAGTGCCGCTGCACAAGCTCGCCGACGAACCGCTCGTGATCTTCAAAAGGTCCTCGGCGCCAGCCTTGCATGACTGGATCAGAGACCTCTGCCGTGCCAACGGATTTGAACCGAATATCGGGAGGCAGTGCGATCAGGCGCAGGCCATGCTCGATTCCGTCGCCGGCGGCATCGGCATCGCCATTCTGCCGGAGTTTTTCCGCCGCTACCAGTCCGAGGTCGCGTTCCGCCCGCTCGCTCCTCATTCGCCAAAGACGGAGCTTTGCGTGGTCTGGCGGCGCCGCGATCATTCGGAGGCCTGCATGCGTTGAGAGCGATCCTGCAGCAAACCTTTCGGGAAAAGTCGCGCAAGCATCCGATGCCGGAATTGTAAGGCGCTGTGCAGCCCATGCGAGCTGAAAGGGAGGAGCCCCGATGACTGATCAAGAAGACCGCATACCGGTTCTGATCGTGGGTGCCGGCGGCGCTGGCCTATCGCTCTTGCTCCTGCTTCACCAGCAGGGGATTGCATCGGTGCTGGTCGAGCGTCGCCCCGATGTGTCGTGGTATCCGCGCGCACGCAACCTCAATTTCCGCACGCTGGAAGTGTTCCGCGGGCTCGGACTGGAAGCACAAGTCATCGCAGCCGGGGCCCATGTCTCACGGACATTGCGCAAAGCGACGCTGGCCTCGCACGGAGAAGAGGCGTTTCCGTCGCTTGAACAGTTCCTGCACATTGCAGACCATCTCGAAGTCCTCACCCCGGAGCCGCCCTTCTGGTATTGTCCGCAGAGCCGGCTCGAACCGCTGCTGCTCGGAGAAGCGAAGCGCCGCGGATGCGATGTGCGCTACAACACCGAGCTGGTCTCCTTCACCCAGGACTCCGAGGGCGTGAGCGCCACCATCACGGATCGCGCCACGGGCACTGCCTCCGTCCTCCAGGCAGATTATCTGCTGGCCGCTGACGGCGCGCATAGTCATGTTCGCAAAGCGCTCGGGGTGAGTGGGGAAGGATTGGGAGTGCTCGATGAGCACTATATCTTCGTCTACTTTCGAGCCCCCTGGGGCGAGCGATCCCCGGCTACGAAAATGACGCGATCTTGATCGATCGGCCGGGCATCCGGGGCTTCTTCCTGATCACCGATGCGGACCGCGGCATGTTTGTGATCCAAGAAGAATCCGCGAAGGATTACACCGTCGAGCGGTGTAAGAAACTGGTCCTCAATGGAATGGGCAAGCCGGATCTGCCCGTGGAGATCGTGGACATCGCGCACTGGCAGCCGGGTCAACTGGTGGCCGAGCACTTCGGGCGGGCCCGAGTCTTCCTGGTGGGTGACGCGGCTCACACGATGCCGCCTAAGCTGGGGCTCGGCGTCAACACGGCGATCCAGAGTGCGCAAAACCTGGCCTGGAAACTGGCTGCGGTGCTCAAAGGACGGGCGTCTCCAGATCTGCTCTCGACCTACGAGGCCGAGCGCCGTCCCGTCGGCAGGCTCGCTGCCGAGCAGTCGCTGGTGGGGCCCGCCGCCTCTTTGTTGACCAAGGGCAGCGACGACAAGCTGCTCCCCGTGGAGAAAAGGATATCCTACTTCTCTCTCATTGGTGGCTATCGTTATCGCTCGCAGGCCATTCTCTCCGAAGACGCCTCCCCGCCACTTCCGGGAAAGGGGGATGCGGAGACCGAACTTCTCCAGAAGCCGGAGGCGCTCACCGGACAGCCCGGGACGCGCGTCCCCCATTTGTGGCTCGAGCGCGGCGGGCAACGCATCTCCACGCTCGATCTGCTCGACGGCCGTTTTGTCCTGCTCGTCGGTCCTGCTGGCGCATCCTGGCAAGAGGCGGCGTCCGTCGCGGTGGCTTCTCTTGGCATCGCGCTCTCCGCCTACCGAGTCGGCGCGGAGGGCGATCTCATCGATCTTGAGCACGGCTGGCAGACAAAAATGGGTGTACCGGATGAGGGAGCCGTGCTGGTGCGGCCCGACGGCTTTGTGGCGTGGCGGAGCCGGACCGTCACGGCCGATCCTTCATCGAGTCTGGTAGAGGTGCTGTCACAGGTTCTGTGCCGATCAAACCGAGGGGCGTAGAGCGTGTGAAAAAATGAAGGCCTTCATCCTGAGAGGAGGCGCCGAAGTCGGGCCTGCCTGAGGACACCACACGCTTTGCAAGGGTACTTGGGCATGCCGGCTCAGCTCTTTTACGGCCCGCCTCCGACGGATCGGCGAGAGGTTCTTCGTCCTGCGCGGAAAAAATTTGCGCTGTTAGATCAACGTGTTTTGAGCGCCAAAAAGCAATCGAGTGGGAAGGATTCCGTCGGTGATCGCTAGTGGTATGCAGAAGCGCGCTCACTTGCCGTGAGCACGTGCGGCGCGGAGCGCGGAGCGTTCGTAGCCTCGTCGAAAAACGGGTTCGGCCGGCCGAGCCCGCCGAGGGACCAGCCGAGCACCTTTGCTGCGCGGCGGGCGAAAACCCCGAGCGATGGCGGTGGCGGCGCGGTCGAGGGAAGCTGACCGACGGCGGAGCGTTTGTAGATACCGCATAACGGCGGTCCGAGTGCCGCGTCCCGGGACCGGCCGTCTTGCGCGTGGTCCATGAAAGAATGAATTACGCCGATGAGCGGAACGCGCGGGCCGGCGGTGTTGGCGATAGGGGTGCGGCAACAGACGGCATACCAGCGGAAGACTGCCTTGTCGGAAAGGCATAGGCACCGCACAGAGTCCGCGCCTGCAGTCAGCTCCACGCGCCCCGGCGGCATTTGGAAAATGTCGGTTCCACCGGCTGGGTCGAGCACGTCCCCCCGTTCGAGAAAATGTGCGAACGCCTGGCAGTCCTCGCAATAACAGAGCACGCGAAAGCCGGACGACGGTGAAACGTCACGGGCGACGCCACGTATCTCGCCGCAATGGCATCGAAGCGGGACGGTCAGGGGCATGCGTGCCATATGGTTGCGGAGACTGTAACGTCTTCCGTGAGTTAAAGAGGCTTCGCGGCAATTTCAAGTTGCTCTCGATTTCCTGTTGAAGCCAGGTCCTGCGCCTTTGCTGGCCGCACGCGCCGCTGCGTGACATCCGGCGATGGGGCATGGGAGATGGGGCATCTAAAGCCACCGCCGCACGCGCGTCTTGTACGCGCGATATTCGTCGCCGAATTTCCCTTCGAGATAAGCTTCCTCGCGGGCAATGACGCCGTAACGGATGACGCAATAAAATGGGACCACGGCGGCGAGCATCCAAAGGTTGTTGAACGCCATGGCAAGCCCGATCAAGCCAACAAACATGCCGGTATAGATGGGGTTGCGCGTAAATCGGTATGGTCCGTTCACAACGATGGTAGATGTCGGCTTGTACGTCTCAACGTGCGTTCCAGCGGCTCGAAACGTGATGATGGCCCAGCCCGCGAGCGCCAGGCCAAGCGCAAAGACGAAGACTCCCAACAAACGTGCGGGAATGTTCGCCGGAACGAATCGCAAAGGCAGAAGCCAGTCGATGCCAAGACTGACGAAGATTGCGAGCACTAACGCAATCGGCGGCCGAACCACAGCGTTGGAACTGTCTGCCATTGTCCTGCTTCAGATGTGAGGTCAGATCGCCAAGGTCCGGGCGCCATTGTTCACATTCCCGAACAACCTGTGCCGACAGTATCATATTGTCGCGCAAGGCGGGATGGCCTACCTCACGGTCGACACAGAGGAGGCGGGCCATGACCGATATTCGCAAAGCCGGGACGTTCGCGCTCGGGACGCGCAGCGTGAAGCGTCTGGGCTACGGCGCGATGCGACTTGCCGGACCCGGTGTGTTCGGGCCGCCGAAGGATCGCAATGGTGCGCTCGCGGTGCTGCGCCAGGCAGTGGCGAGCGGCGTCAATCATATCGATACGAGCGACTTCTACGGCCCACACGTCACCAATCAGCTTATCCGCGAGGCGCTTCATCCCTATCCCGAAGACTTGGTCATCGTCACCAAGATCGGTGCGCGGCGCGGAGCAGACGCTTCGTGGAATCCGGCCTTCTCGGCCGAAGAGCTGGCACGCGCGGTGCACGATAACCTCCGCAACCTGGGCCTGGACATGATCGAGGTCGTCAATCTGCGCCTCATGTTCGACGTCCACGGGCCCGCCGAGGGTTCGATCGAGGCCCCACTCACCGTGCTCGCCGGCCTTCAGCAGCAGGGACTGGTCCGCCATATCGGCCTCAGCAATGTGACATCGCGGCAGATCGCCGAGGGACGCGGTATCACGGAGATCGTCTGCGTGCAGAACCAGTACAATCTCGTGCACCGGGGGGATGACCCGCTGATCGATGAGCTTTCCGCCGCAGGCGTCGCCTATGTGCCGTTCTTCCCGCTCGGTGGTTTCACGCCGCTGCAATCGTCGGTGTTGTCCGATGTCGCCAAGGGGCTCGGCGCGACGCCGATGCAGGTGGCTCTCGCTTGGCTGCTCCGCCGCGCGCCCAACATCCTGCTGATCCCCGGCACGTCGTCGGTTGATCACTTGCGCGAAAACCTTGCGGCGGCCGACCTCGAGCTGACGAAGAGCGCCATGGCGGCGCTCGATCGGATCGCGACGGACAGCGTGCCGGTAGGTTAACGGCGGTCTGGAGGGCCGGGGGTCTCTGAGCCGCCGCCCGCCGCGGAGACGCGCCTCGGCCGGCGGACGGCTCTCACCTTCCCGCTGCTTCCGCCTCCGCAGAAGAACTGATCGCCGCCATCGGACTCGAGCCCCGACACGCCCACGCCGGACGGCATTTCGAGCCTCTCCAGGGCCGCTCCGGTTCGCGGATCGACGCGCCGCAAGTCGCTCTCGTCACCTTCCCAGGTGCCGTGCCAGAGCTCGCCGTCGATCCAGGTGACCCCGGTGACGAAGCGGTTGGACTCGATGGTGCGAAGAATCGCCCCTGTTTGGGGATCGATTTGATGGATCTTCCGGTCCCGATACTGGCCCACCCACAGCGCCCCTTCGGCCCACGCCAGCCCCGAGTCACCGCCGCCGCCAGGCGCCGGGATCGTGCCAAGCACACGGCCGGTCTTCGGATCGATCTTCTGGATGCGATCCTCGGCGAGCTGAAACAGGTGCTCCCCGTCGAAGGCCGTTCCCGCATGCGCGGCGACATCGATCGAGCGCACCGTCTTCCCGCTGGCAGGATCGAGGGCGTTGAGCTTGTCGCCGGACGCAAACCAGACGTGCCGACCGTCATACGTGACCCCATTCACGTGGTCGACACCCGGAAAGGGTCCATACTCACGGAGAATTTCGGCTGCGGATCGTTTCATGCCTCCATCCTAGTCACTCGGCAGTGGAGCGGGGAGTAACAAGGTCGTCGGGAATCCCGGCACCGGTGGGGTCATCCAACGACGTGCTCGCCCGCGACCGAACCACTGCACCTTGCCTCCTGCCGCAAGCGAATCGAGCGCCCGCTGCACGGTGCGCGGGCTGGCGCCAAGCGCAAGCGCCAGGGCCGAGCTCGACCACGACTCGCCGTCGGCGAGGAAGGCGAGCACCGCCGCATGCCGCTCTTCGACGGGCGGCGCCAGCACGACGACCTCGCGTGCGCGGCGCGCCGCCAACACAAAGCCTCGCTTTGTCGCGCTCACGTCTGCCAGCGTCCGCAGCTCCACGCGAAGCCGCCCGACCTCGACGCGCAACCGTGCGCGATGCGATTCGTCGGCGTGCTTCGCCCGGAAGGCGCGTGCGAGGAGGGTGCTCCTCGGCACGTCTCCGGGCCAGGCTTCACCCAGCGCGCGTGCAAGCGCGAACAATACCGGGCGCGTCGCGAGCGCGACCACCATGCCTGCGTCGCGCACGACATGGCGGCACGCGTCCACGACGAGCGCCCCTGACGCCAGGAGCGCTTCGACCTCCTCAAGCAGGAGGGGGCGTTCCTCGCCACGCGCGATCAGGCGCGCCGCGGGCGTGTTCATCACGACGGATGCGCTTTCGATCTCCGCCGTCAGCGCGGGGATGTCCGCCTCGCGCGCGGCGTGCGCGGCCCGAGCGAGCGCAGCGCGCGCTGCCTTCGTCCGGAGGCGTCGCATCGCGATCCCCGCGACCACCAGCTCGTGGGCGGCCCTCGACGCGGGCGGGAAGGGCGCGGGGTCGAGCCCGGCGAGCCTACGCTCGGCCTCATCGAGGCGCCCGATCAGGAGGAGGCGCCGGACCTCGAGATACCGCGCATGCGCGGCGTTCACCCGGTCGCCGTGCGCTTCGAGCGTCGCCCGCGCTGCGTCGAGCGCCTTCGCCGGCCAGCCCAGGTCGCGCGAGACGAGCGCGATCTCGGCCTCGGCGACGACACACCTCGCGCGGGCCACCGCCTCGTTCGGACCGAAGGCGCGCGCCGCACTTCGCAGAAGAGCCTTCGCGCGAACGAGATCGCCGAGCTGCGCCATGGCGATGCCGCGCAGCGCGAGCGCAGGCGCGTCGTCGCGCAAGGCGACCCGGTTCAGTGCGCCGAGGGGATCACCCGCTGCGAGCGCACGCGCCGCGGCCGTGATCAGCGAATCCATCTGAATCCCGCCACACTTGTCACTCCCACCGTTTCATGCCCCGGCGCTAAGTCTATCTCACGACCACCAAGGGAGAGAGAACGATGACGAGACACATGACCGGGACACGTAAAGAATGGCTGGCAGCGCGGCTCGAGCTGCTCGAGGCGGAAAAGGAGCTCACGCGGCGCAGCGATGAGCTGGCGCGGCGGCGGCAGGAACTGCCGTGGGTCCGGGTCGACAGGGAGCATCGATTTGAGACCGATGAAGGGAGCGCCTCGCTGGCAGACCTCTTCCGCGGGCGCTCGCAGCTCCTCGTCTACCACTTCATGTTCGGGCCCGACTACACCGCCGGCTGCCCGTCCTGCTCGTCGATCGCGGACGGGTTCGAGGGCATCGCCGTCCACCTGGCCAACCACGACGTCTCGCTTTCGGCGGTATCACGCGCGCCCCTCGCGAAGTTGCAGGCGTACAAGCGGCGGATGGGCTGGACGTTTCCCTGGGCGTCCTCGCTCGGCGGCAACTTCAACTTCGACTTCACCGCCTCGATCACCGAGGAGCAACAGCGCGAGGGGGTCGAATACAACTACCGGCGCGAGCCCGGGGCTGCAGGCCGACAGTCGCGCGGCAGCGAGGGGCCCGTCGCGGAGATCGCCGCCATGACCGGAACCGACGTGGCCACGTACTTGCGCGAGAGGCCGGGCATGAGCGCCTTCGTGCTCGAGGACGGCATCGTCTACCACACCTATTCCACCTATGCGCGCGGACTGGACGGCCTCTGGGGCATGTACCAGTGGCTCGACCGCGCCCCCAAGGGGCGCAACGAGAAGGGCGTCTGGTGGCGCCGTCACGACGAGTACGGCAAGCGCTGAGCCAAGTCGTGCGAGCTCCCCAGCGAGCCTTCTTCGGCGTCTCGGCGCTGCTCTTCGCCGCCAGCGCGGCGGTGACGATCGTCTTGTGCACGTCCATGTCGGCGATGGGCGAGATGCCGATGCCCGGCGGCTGGACGATGTCGATGGCGTGGATGCCGATGTGCGGAGAGACGTGGCCCGGTGCCGCGGCGTCGTTCCTCGGCATGTGGGTCGTGATGATGGTGGCGATGATGCTGCCATCCTTGGTGCCAATGCTGTGGCGCTACCGCCAGGCCGTCGGCGGGACCGGCGAGACGCGGCTCGGTCGGCTGACCGCGCTGGTGGGCGTAGGGTACTTCTTCGTCTGGACCGTGTTCGGAATGGCCGCTTTTCCGCTGGGCGTCGCGCTGGCGGCGGCCGAGATGCAGCAGCCGGCGCTGGCGCGTGCTGTTCCGATCGCGGTCGGTGTGGTCGTCCTGATCGCCGGTGCGCTCCAGTTCACCGCGTGGAAGGCGCATCACCTTGCCTGCTGCCGGGAGGCACCGGGGCGCGGCAGTACGTTGCCGGCGGACGCCGGCACGGCCTGGCGACACGGCCTGCGCCTCGGCCTCCACTGCAGCACCTGCTGTGCCGGCCTGACAGCGATCCTCCTCGTCATCGGGGTCATGGACCTGCGCGCGATGGCGGTCGTGACGGCAGCCATCACCGTCGAACGTCTCGTACCGGCCGGTGAGCGCGTCGCGTGCGCCATCGGAGCCGGCGTCGTCGGGGCAGGGTTGTTCCTGATCGCGCGCGCAGCCGGGCTCGGATGACGCATCCCGCATGGCGCGCCTGAACTTCGCCCGCCGTGCGAGCCTGGGACCATCCGCTCGCGGCGACGTTTGCATTATGGGCCATGAGCCAGATGATGCGCTTGGCGCCCACATACCCTCCCGAAAGCCGCAGCGCTTCGGGGGAAATGAACGGAACGCTCAAGACCGTCGCGGCCCCGCTCGATGCGAGCAGCACGCGGCCGCCTTGTGGCATCGGCGCCTTCAGCGCCGCCTGAACGCCGTAAAGCGTGGCCTTCACGTCGGTGTTCCAGGCGACCGAGAACGTATCCCAGCTCCATGGCAGAGCATTTGACTTTCGGTCGAATTGTTCTGCCTCCTTGTGTCCGGGGTTCAAAGGGATCAAACCTGAGGCGTCGCTTGTGGGAGGAGGGGCGTGGCAAAAGCAAAATCCGTGACGATCTACGGCATCAAGAATTGCGACACCATGAAGAAGGCGCGCGCCTGGCTCGACGCGCACGGGGTCGCCTACGCGTTTCACGACTACAAGGCGGAAGGCATCGAGAGCGACGTACTTCAAGGATGGGCGCGGGTGGTGGGTTGGGAGACGTTGCTCAATCGCGCCGGCACGACGTTCCGCAAGCTGCCGGAGGGAGACAAGGCAAATCTCACCGAGAAGAAAGCCATTGCGCTGATGCAGGGCCAGCCCTCCATGATCAAGCGCCCGGTGTTGGATGCGGGTGGCGAGCTGATCGTTGGATTCAAGCCCGAGACATACGCCAAGGCGGTCCGTTAGTGCTACGCACGGTGCCGGCCTTCCGGTCGCACTATATGTTACCGATCATACGCCACCGATCGTTTCGGATTGAATTCGATCCGACAGTCTGGTTCTTCGGGGGACAGCTGTCGCTCTGGCGCCATTTTGCTTGCATATGGTTTGCCTCCGAATGGTGATGAACCTTGCAAAGATCGAAGCCCTGGCGCCCGATCAGGCCGCGCTTGTCGCGGCCCGCAAGCTGTTGAAGCCAGCCGCGTGGCCGACATTGGCCTGCGATGGTGCCGGGCTCATCTGGGGCGAGGCGCAAGGGTCGGGCGCAACTCCCTATCGGGTCGTCGTCGCGGAAGCCGACGCCGGCTACAAGTGTACCTGCCCCAGCCGCAAATTCCCGTGCAAGCACAGCCTCGCCCTCATGTGGATGCGCGCGGAAGGCAAGGTCGCGTTTGCGCCCGGCTCGCCGCCGCAATGGGTCAATGACTGGCGTTCGCGCCGCCGTGGCCCATCCCAAGGGGCGGCGGCCAAGGATGCAGCCCCCAAGGGTTCAGTCGCCAAGGGTTCGATCGCCAAAGGTTCGATCGCGGCGGCCATCTCCGGTGGCGAGGAGGCTGTCGCCAGCAATCCGAAAGCCGAGGCACGCGCCGCCGCCCAGCGCGAGCGCAACCGACAGGATCGGGAGGCCGCCATCCTGGCCGGCCTCGACGAGCTCGATCTCTGGCTGTCCGATCAACTGGATCGCGGCATCGCGGCCTTCGTGGCCAACGCGGCGGGCGCCTGCCGGGCGATGGTGCAGCGGCTGGTCGACGCCAAGGCGTCCGCTCTCGCCACGCGGCTGGACAGCCTGCCCTCGCGCCTCTTTTCCCTCGGCGAAGCCGCGCGCCCCAAGGCCGCGGTGGTGGAATTGGGGCTCTTCCACCTGCTCGCCGAAGCCTATCGCCGGCAAGACGCGCTCGATCCTGCGCTGCGCGAGGATGTGCGCCAGATGATCGGTTGGACCCAGACTCGCGAGGCGCTGCTCGCCGATCCCAATGCAATGCGCGCAGCAGGGCGCTGGCACGTGATTGCGACCCGGAACGAAGTGCAGCCCGACAAGCTGCGCCGGATGGAGACCTGGCTGTGGCGTGAAGGGGAGGGCGCGCGTTGCGCGCTGCTCCTGGATTTCGTGCCGGTGTCGGTGAGCGCGTCGTCGATGGGATTCATGGTCGGCGAGACTTTCGAAGCCGAGCTGGTCTTTCATGCCTCGCCGGTGCCGTTGCGTGCGCTGATCGCGACGCAGACCAGCCCGTCCGGCACCGGGGAGGCGATGCCGATGTTGCCTGAGGCAGGGCTGGCGGCGGCCTGGCAGGCGTACGAACAAGCGCTTGGCGCGCGTCCATGGCTTGGCGACTGGCCGTTTCTGTTCAAAGGCGCGCGCGTGCGGCGAAACGGCGAAGCGCTGTTCCTGACCGATCCCGCCGAAGCCAACCTCGCCTTGCCGATTTCGCCCGATCAGGCTGTCTCCGCCCTGCCGTTGGCGCAGGCCGGACCGGTGGACGGCGTCGGCATTTGGGATGGATGGCGGATCAGGATTACGCAGGCCAAAGCCGAGCTCGGGCGATGGGTGGACGCATGAGCGCGCACGAGCTCAAGACGCTTGTGGTGCCGGCGCTGTTGGCGGGAACAGCGCGCCAGCCGATCGACTTCGCGCGATTGCTTGGCGGCGCGATCTCTTCTGGCGATCCCAAGTCGAGCCTGAAGGCGCTTGTCCTCACCGGGCAGGCCTTGCGCTTCGAGCGTCCCGCGCCGCCGTCCGAATATGCGGCCGTGCTGGCGCGCAACGCGACGCGCGCGAACGTGCCCGAGGCACTGCGGCCGATGCTGGTACGTCTCTTCGGTGAGGGCAAATCCGGTGTCTCGCCTGAGGACAATCTGGCGCTTGGGATGGCGCTCGCGCTCGAACGGGGGCGCCTGCAACCGCATCCCTTCGATTTTCCCCGCATGGATGGCTTCCTGCGCGCCCACGCCGAGCGGCTCGGGCCGGACGTATGCGCCTGGATGGACCGGGGCAAAGCCAGCGAAGAGAAGCGCGGCTATTTCGACATCGAGGTGCTCGACGACGGCAACTGGCACGAGGCAATGCCCGCCCGCCGGCAGCGCTACATCGAGGATCGGCGGCGACAGGATGCCGATGCCGCCCGCGCGCTGGTCGAGGCCGTGTGGTCGAATGAGGGGGCCGACCTTCGCTTACGGCTGTTGCAGGCGTTGCGCTCGGGCCTTTCTTCTGCCGACAGGGCCTTCCTGGAAGGGTTGGCGAAGGATCGGGCGCCGCGTGTGCGCGAGCTCGCGGAGCGATACCTGTCGCGCCTGCCCGGCCCGGCGGGGCAGAACACTGCGTTGAAGTCGGTCATGGAGCGCATCGTCAGGGGCCAGACCGGCCTCCTGCGCAAGCTCCCGACGTTGAAGTTGGAATTGCCGGCGACCGTGAAGGGAGACGACTGGCGCGACTGGGTCGCCCGTTCGTTCGAGGACGTGGAATTGGAGGAGCTCGCCAACGCGCAGGGTCTGCAATCCGCCGAGATGATTGCTGCGGCGGCGCCGGACCGGTGCTTGTCCACGGCCATGACGATCATGGCCTTTCGGCAAGGAAATCCAGTCGTGGCCCGTCAAGCCTATGAAGCGATGCCTGAAGCGCTGCTGTGGCTGGAATGGCAGCTTTTGCAATCGATTGAATCTCTCGAGCCGAAGGCACGACAAGAATTGGCAGAGTTTGTGGTTCGCAAAGCTCTTGCTGCCGGAACCCTCACGCCCGTTGCGCTGGCACAGGTCCATCGCACACTCAATGGGCCGCTGTCGGACGGCTTGATGGAGGAGATCCTGCGCGCGCCGGTTTGGTCGAAGTGGTCCGCCGCGCCCGAGGGCCATCACCTTGCGGTCTTCGCGCCGGTCGCCGCCTTGTGCTCATCAGCGAAACGTCCCGCGCTTCGCCGCGCGCTGGCGGAGATCGACCCCGCCCACATCAGGCCCGTTCTGCAATTCCACGACATTCTCGATAGCCTCGAAAAGGTCAGCCCTCATGAGTGATGCCAAGCTGCGACGTTCCGCTGAAGAGGCCTTTGCCGACGAGCTCGCGGCGCTGAAACAGGGCGACGACCGGCCGCGCCCGGAGAACTGGCTGCTTTCGCCACGGGCCGTGGTCACCTATCTGCTCGGCGGCAAGGCCAAGGACGGCACCGTGATCTCGGCCAAGTATGTCGGCAACCGCCGGCTCATCGAGACGGCAGTCGCGACCCTGGCGACCGATCGGGCACTGTTGCTGCTCGGGCTTCCTGGAACCGCCAAATCCTGGGTATCGGAACATCTGGCGGCGGCCGTTTCCGGCTCGTCGCAGCGGCTCATCCAATGCACGGCGGGCACCGACGAAAACCAGATCCGTTACGGCTGGAACTACGCCATGCTGCTCGCGGGCGGCCCTTCCATGGCGGCGCTGGTCAAGACGCCGCTCACCAGGGCCATGGAGGAGGGCACGATCCTGCGGCTCGAGGAACTGACCCGGATGGGCTCGGACACGCAGGACACGCTCATTACCGTGCTCTCGGAAAAGACCCTGCCCATCCCCGAGCTCGATACCAGCATCGACGCCAGGCGCGGCTTCAACGTGATCGCCACCGCCAACAACCGCGACAAGGGCGTCAACGAGCTCTCCTCCGCGCTCAAGCGGCGTTTCAATGTGGTGGTCTTGCCGTCACCGGCAACGCTAGAGGAGGAGACCGGCATCGTCGTCAAGCGCGTCGGCGAGATCGGCACCGGCTTGCGGTTGCCGCCGATCAAGGCGCCCGATCAGGAACTCGGCCGCATCGTGATGCTGTTCCGCGAGTTGCGCGACGGAAAGACGCTCAACGGCAAGACCAAGCTGAAGACGACCTCCGGCTCGCTCTCGACCGCCGAAGCGATTTCCGTTGGCGTCAGCGCTTGGGCTGAGTCTGCCCATTTTGGCCGCGGCACAATCGAGGCCGGGCACATGGCCGGCAATCTCGTGGGCGCGATCGTCAAGGATCCGGTGCAGGATCTGGTGGCGCTACAGGAATATCTCGAAAATGTGGTGCGCACCCGCGACGGCTGGGATGATCTCTACCGTGCCATCCGCGAGGTGATCTGACCCGCCATGGATGACCGGCTGCATCTCTTAGGGATAAGGCACCACGGCCCCGGCTCGGCGGCGCTGGTCCGCGCCGCGCTCGACCGGCTCGATCCGGCACTGGTGCTGATCGAGGGCGCTGCGGAGGGCGACATCCTGGTGCCCTATGCGGCGCGTTCCGGCATGAAGCCGCCCGTCGCCATGCTCTTCTACGCCGCGGAGGATGCGCGGGCCGCGAGCTTTGCGCCGTTTGCTGAATTCTCGCCGGAGTGGCAGGCGATGCTCTGGGCGGCGTCTCGCCAACGCCCGGTCCACTTCATCGACTGGCCCGCCGCCGTCTCGCTCGCGCTGATGAAGGCGGCGGCCGAATCCGACGCCGATGACGCTGAAGATGTGCGCGCGGATCCCCTCGATCTGCTGGCGCAAGCGGCCGGCATGGATGATGGCGAAGCGTTCTGGAACGCGCTTATCGAGGAGGCGGGCGATACCGGCGACGCGCTCTTAACCTTTGCCGCCATCGCTGGCGCCATGACCGAGGCGCGTGCGCGTGCCGAGGCCGACGGCAAGGCCACTCCCTTGCGCGATATCCGGCGCGAGGCCTTCATGCGGCTCGCCATCCG
>DATDGG010000277.1:0-2041 GCA_036522235.1 Xanthobacteraceae bacterium | reverse complement strand
CCGGCGGCGCGGGACTATTCGCGCGCCTATCTGCATCACCTGGTCAAGGCCGGCGAGATGCTCGCCGCGGTCCTGCTGACGATGGTTAATCTCGCCTACTACCAGGAGCTGATGGCCAAGGCGCGGGCGGCGGTCATGGCCCGCCAATTCGAGGATTTCTGCCGCCAGACGAACGCCTTGTGGGAACAGGGCGATATCCCGGCGCGTTAAGACATCGCCTCCAAAAACGGCACCAAGGGCCTCGACGGCCGCGTCGCCGCGAAGCAAGATGGAGGCGAATCTCAACCCTCTTTAGAGGATTGCCATGGCCATCAGCCTGAAGGTCAACGGGGTCGTACACGCGGTCACGGCGGAGCCCGATACGCCCTTGCTCTATGTGCTGCGCAACGACCTTGCGCTCAACGGCGCCAAGTTCGGCTGCGGGCTCGAGCAGTGCGGCGCCTGCACGGTCCTGCTCGACGGCGTGCCGACCCGATCCTGCGTCTACGAGATCCAGGATGTCGCCGAGCAGGAGGTCACCACGATCGAAGGGCTCGGCACCGTCGAGAAGCCGCATCCCCTGCAGAAGGCCTTTATGGACGAGCAGGCCGCGCAATGCGGCTACTGCATCAACGGCATGATCATGACCGCCAAGGGTCTGCTCGATCGCATGCCGCGCCCGACCGAAGCCGATGTGCGCGCCACCTTGGCGCCCAATCT
The DNA here is from genome assembly GCA_036522235.1 of Xanthobacteraceae bacterium. Taxonomy (GTDB): domain Bacteria; phylum Pseudomonadota; class Alphaproteobacteria; order Rhizobiales; family Xanthobacteraceae; genus VAZQ01. The sequence goes on along the minus strand of DATDGG010000277.1, from coordinate 1,342 downwards.
CTGCCGCTGTGGCACCCACAACCGCATCGTGCGCGCGGTCCTGCGCGCCGCGCAAGCGAATGGGAGGGGCTGATGAACGTGAACCTTTCTCGCCGGGAATTTTCGGCCGCGCTCGGCGGCATCGTACTCTCCTTCAGCTTGGCGCCGCGTTTGGCGCTCGGCCAGCAAGCGAACCTGCCCGGAAGCCTCAACAACAACCGCATGCTCGATGCGTGGCTGCGCATCAATCCGGACGGCAGCGCAACAGTGTTCACCGGCAAGGTCGAGCTCGGGCAAGGCATCCTCACTGCGCTGGCGCAGATCGCGGCCGAAGAGCTCGATTTGCCGCTCGGGCGCATCAAGATGATCTCCGGCGACACCGGGCAGACCCCGAACGAGGGGCAGACGGCCGGCAGCCAGTCGATCGAAGCGAGCGGGACGGCGCTGCGGATGGCGGGCGCGGAAGCACGCGCGATCCTGGTCGATCTCGCGGCCAAGCGGCTCGCGGTCGCGGCCAACATGCTGAAGGTCAGCGACGGCGCGATCAGCGCGCCCGACGGCCGTCGCGTGACCTATGGGGAGCTCGCCGGCGAGGCCGATCTGCATCGCGAGGCGACCGCCAAGGTCGCGCCCAAGCCGCCGGCGGCGCACACGGTCGTCGGCAAGGCGATCCCGCGCCGCGACATTCCGGCCAAGGTGACGGGCGGCGCCGCCTATGTGCAGGACGTCCGCCTGCCCGGCATGCTGCATGGCCGCGTGGTGCGTCCGCCGCGCTACGGCGCCAAGCTTGCAAGCTTCGACGAGGCGGCGGTCAAGGCGCTGCCCGGTGTGACTGCGGTCGTGCGCGACGGCAGCTTCCTCGGCGTCGTCGCGGCGCGCGAAGAGCAGGCCATCAAGGCGCGCGATGCGCTCAAGAAGTCGGCGCGCTGGACCGGCGGCGAGGAGCTGCCCGACCCGAAGAAAATCCACGAGCACCTGCTGTCGCTGTCGATGGAGGACAAGGTCATCAGCGACAAGCAGGCGCCGCTCCCGGACGGCGCCACCCGCGTCGAGGCCACCTATCACCGGCCCTATATGGCGCATGCCTCGATCGGGCCCTCGTGCGCGCTCGCCCAGGTCGAGAACGGCAAGCTGACGGTCTGGACCCATACCCAGGGCGTGTTCCCGTTGCGCGCCACCATGGCCAAGGCGCTCGACCTGCAGCCCTCCGCGATCCGCTGCATCCATGTCGAGGGCTCGGGCTGCTATGGGCACAACGCCGCCGACGACGTGGCGCTCGATGCGGCGCTGCTCGCCCGCGACGCCGGCGGGCGCCCGGTGCGGGTGCAATGGATGCGCGACGATGAATTCATGTGGGAGCCCT
>DATDGG010000276.1:0-26872 GCA_036522235.1 Xanthobacteraceae bacterium | reverse complement strand
GGATAGCGACAAGGTCATTCGTCCCGGGGGGAACCGGCACACCGAAAAAATTAGGGGGCATCCGTCACTTCAGCATCCGCCGCTTGGCTGCTGCGGCCGCTGGTTTTCTGCGGGATCGACTTCGTCGCGAAAAAGTCCGGGGGTGGGGCAAGCATGGCCCGCTGGTGAGCGAGCCGAAGGCAGCCGGCGCTCGTCGCCTCGCGCTATCACGATTGGGCGGGCTGGCCGGCCCGGTTCAGTGCGGGCGTCCACCCGGCCTCATCACGTGTCTTGTAGAGCATCGTCGTGAGGGCATTGTGCACGCGCCGATCGGGTGCCGTTCTGAAACGAGGGCTGACCTATTGAGCGCACTCGCGTCGGATCTGGCTGTTTTCTGAGAATACGCGATGATGCAAAAGGCGAATCGGTCGGTTTTGCAGACCGTTGCGTAACCACTCCGTCACGTGGCCGAGCATCGGACGCGGCCAAAAAGCAAGGCGCCCGACAGCATCGCAGACGCTACACAGGAGCTTGCCCGGAGCGGCAATGCGCGAGCGCCTTGCCTTTTCGACGACCTTAAGCCAAGAAAAGTCGCTTCCGACAGGAGAGGGCGCCTCGCCGCGCATGGTTGGATCCCGATGCTGGACTTTGCCGCCGCGCGCCGCGTGATGGTCGACAGCCAGGTTCGCACCAGCGACGTCACCGATGCGCGCCTCATCGCCGCCATGCTGGCAGTGCCGCGCGAGCGCTTCGTGCAGCCCGAGAGTGCCGACCTCGCCTATCTCGATTTCGATGTTCCGGCGACACCCGCAGAGGCAGGCAAGCCGATCCGCCGGCTGCTCAAGCCGATGGTGCTCGCCAAGCTCATTCAGGCCGCAGAGATCGTCGAGGGCGACCATGTGCTCGATGTTGGCTGTGCCGCCGGCTACACGTCCGCGCTTCTGGCGCGGCTGGCGCGCTCGGTCGTCGCGCTCGAGCAGGATGCGGGGCTAGCGGGGCTTGCCCGGGACAACCTGCGGGCGCTGGACGCGCACCATGTCGAAGTGGTGGGCGGGCCGCTGGTCGAGGGCTGGCCGCCGCGCGCGCCCTATGACGCCATCATTCTCAATGGGGCGTCCGAGGTCGTGCCGAAAGCGCTGTTGCGCCAGCTCAAGCCGGGCGGCCGCCTCGTCGGCGTGGAGGGTCGCGGGCCTGCCGGCAAGGCCATGCTCTACCGTTCGATCGGGGGAGTGTGCGGCGGACGGCCGATTTTCGATGCTGCAGCGCCGTTACTGCCGGGTTTTGCCGCGCCAGCGGCGTTTGTGTTCTAGGCGCCAGCGGGGTATCCGGCGGCTTTGCGCGATTTTTTGCGCCCCGGGCTGGGGTGTGGCAAGAATGCGCCAGCGCACAGCTTTTTCGCGTTACGGGTTTTTGGAGGGTTTCAAGCGGCGCCGAACCCCTCTAAGGTTGCGATGAGGTATTTTGGGGGCGTTGCGCCGCCAGGCTTTGGCGGGCCAGCGCGTTATGGGTCGGGTCGATGGGGATTGGGCGGGAGCGACCGTGTTCGATTGCGCGGGCCGTGCGGATGGCTCTCATCGCCACCACCGCGTTGACCGGTGCCGCGATGCAGCGGGCGTCGGCCGATTCGCTCGAAGGCGCGCTTGCGCTCGCCTACCGCAACAATCCACAGATCAATTCACAGCGCGCCGCCACGCGCGCGACCGATGAGTCCGTCGGCATCGCGCTCTCCGGCTATCGCCCGACCATCTCAGGCACTGCATCGGTCGGCGAGCAATACATTGACTCTCTCTCAAAAGGGAACTCGGGCATTGGACCGCCCACCAGATCGGTCGGCACCATCGCGACGCAGAGCTACGGATTGACGTCCAAGCAGACCCTTTTCAACGGCTTTCAGACCGCCAGCAGGACGCGCCAGGCCGAGGGCCAGGTATTCGCCCAGCGCGAGACCTTGCGCACCACCGAGCAGACCGTCCTGCTCAGCGGCGCCACCGCTTATATGAATCTGTTGCGCGACGCCGCGCTGCTCGATCTCCAGCGCAACAACGTGAAGGTCCTGGAAGCGACGCTGCGACAGACGCGCGACCGCTTCACCGCCGGCGAGGTCACGCGCACCGACTTGGCGCAGGCGGAGTCGAGCCTGGCGGCCGGGCGCTCGTCCTTGCACGCCGCCGAATCGAACTACGTCACCTCCAAATCGACCTATGTTCAGGTGATCGGCGTCGAGCCTGGCAAGCTTGCCAGCGCGAGCCCGGTCGATCGCCTGTTTCCGTCGACCCTTATGGCCGCGCTGGCGCGCGCCTCCTCGCAGAATCCGGCGATCACCACGGCGATGTACAACGTCGATGTCGCGGTCGAGCAGGTCAAGGTCCAGGAGGCTGCGCTTTACCCCGCCTTGTCGCTCAACGGCAACCTGCAAAAGAATTACGGCTCGGCAACGAGCCTGACGACCCTGGAGACGCTGTCGGGATCGGTGGTCGGTCAGCTCACTGTTCCGATCTATCAGGGCGGCGCCGAATACGCGAACATCCGACAAGCCAAGGAGACGCTGGGCCAGCGGCGGCTCGACCTCGATACCGCGCGCCTTTCGGTGCAACAGAACGTCACCCAGAGCTGGGGTCAGCTCGAGGCCGCCAAGGCTCAGGTGGATGCCACGACCGCGCAGGTGACCTCCGCCGAGATCGCGCTCGACGGCGTGCGGGAGGAGGCCCGCGTCGGGCAGCGCACCACGCTCGACGTGCTCAACGCCCAGCAGGCCTTGGTGCAGGCGCGCACCGCGCTCGTCACCGCTCAGCACGACCGGATCGTGGCCTCCTACGCGGTTCTCGCCTCGGTCGGCGCGCTGTCACCGCAGATATTGGGCCTGCGCATCGAGACCTACGACCCGATCGTGCACTACCAGCAGGTCCGCGACCAGTGGATCGGCGTGCGCACGCCGGATGGGCGCTGAGCAGGATTAGGCTTGCCGGATATGCCGGTGCGGCCGCGTGGCTAATGCGGTCTCTCGTCCTAAATTGAGACAGAGCGGGCACGGTGCAAGCGCGGCCCGCTGCGGCGCGTCGCCGGTGAGCAGCGTTGCCGCTGGATAGATCGCGCCGCCGGCATAACGTTGCTTGCCTTCGAGTTGCGAAATGCCATACTGCTTTACTCTTGCGGACAAGTGATTCCGTTGCGGCGCTGCTTCGCTTGCGACGCGGACTCGCTTGGAGCACTGATTCGCTGGAATACTGATTCGCTTGCAACGCCAGTTCGCGTGCAAGCCGGGGTGGGCTCAGGCACCGCCAGCTTGAGTGGGATGCGGCAGATGACACAGGCTGCAAAGGCGCAAGAACCCTCGATGGAGGAAATCCTTGCCTCCATCCGTCGAATTATTGCCGACGACGATGCGGCCAAGAGCCCGCCGAGCCCGCCCGAGCCCCCGGCCGCCGCCGTGCCGTTGCGGCCGGCGGCGCCGCCACCACCGCCGCCGGCGATTGTGCCTGCTCCTCCCGCTCCCTTGGCCAACGAGACCGTGCTGGACGAGATGCTGGCCGAGCTCAATGCCACGCCTCCCGCCCCGAATGCCGATGAGGACCCGGCCTCAGACGTTCTCGATCTGACCGAGGCGATGGCGGAACCCGAGCCTGCGGGTGCCTTCCGCACCATCGACGGACAATCCGATATCGTCTTCGAGGACAGCCTGCCGGAACGCGCCGCCGAGCCGACGCCGCTGTCGCGGTTGCAGTTTCCAGAGCGCCCCCACCAGCCGCTGTTGTCCTCGGAGACCAGCGCGTCGGTCGATTCCGCCTTCAACACGCTGGCCCATACCGTCCTGGTGCAGAACGCCCGCACGCTCGAAGATCTGGTCAAGGAAATGTTGCGGCCGCTGTTGAAGACCTGGCTCGACGACAACTTGCCCGGGCTGGTCGAGCGGCTGGTGCGGGCCGAGATCGAGCGCGTGTCGCGCGGGCGCGGCTGAGCCGGCGCGGCGCAGACGCGGGGTCCGGCGTCACCTCCGCGCATTCATTAACACCCATTCATGAGCGCATTCATTGCCAGGGATATTGCATATCCCTGCCCGCGACTGTAATTCGCAGCTCTAAGAGCCGAGAAATCCAACTGTTCGTCCGACACCCGGCCGAGGGCATCAGCCGGGGTGATCGCTGACGCAGCCATCCGAAACCGCAATGATCGACAAGACCTATCAGCCATCGGAGGTCGAGGGACGCATCTACGCCACCTGGGAGGGGGCCGGCGCCTTCTTGAGCGGCCGCCCGGAACGGCGGGACGCCAAGCCCTATTGCATCGTCATTCCCCCGCCCAACGTCACCGGCTCGCTCCATATGGGGCACGCCCTCAACAACACGCTGCAGGACGTGCTGGTGCGTTTCGAGCGCATGCGCGGGCGCGACGTGCTCTGGCAGCCCGGCACCGACCACGCCGGCATCGCCACCCAGATGGTGGTCGAGCGCCAGCTGATGGAGCGGCAGGAGCCGAACCGGCGCGCGCTCGGCCGCGAAAAATTCCTCGAGCGGGTATGGGCCTGGAAGGCGGAATCCGGCGGCACCATCATCAACCAGTTGAAGCGTCTCGGCGCCTCCTGCGACTGGACGCGCGAACGCTTCACCATGGACGAGGGGCTCTCGCGTGCGGTCGTCAAGGTCTTCGTCGAGCTCCACCGCGCCGGCCTCATCTACAAGGACAAGCGCCTGGTCAACTGGGACCCCAAGCTGTTGACCGCGATCTCCGACCTGGAAGTGCAGCAGGTCGAGGTCAAGGGACATCTGTGGTACCTCAAATATCCGGTTGAAGGCCTGATCAACACCTTCATCACGGTCGCGACCACGCGGCCCGAAACCATGCTGGGTGATGTCGCGGTCGCGGTGCATCCCGATGACGAGCGCTACCGCGATCTGGTCGGGCGCTATGCCGTGCTCCCGCTGGTCGGCCGGCGCATCCCGATCATCGCCGACGATTACTCCGACCCGGAGAAGGGCACGGGCGCGGTCAAGATCACGCCGGCCCATGACTTCAACGATTTCGAGGTCGGACGCCGGCACGAGCTGCCGCTCATCAACGTGCTCGATGTCGAAGGCCGGCTCAATCTGGAGAACAACCAGGCGTTCCTCGCCGACGCCAAGGAGACCGCCGGATTGAGCGAGACCCTGCTGCTCCACGGCATCGATCGCTTCGTGGCGCGCAAGCAGATCGTCGAACGCATGCAGGAACTGGGCTTGCTCGAAAAGATCGAGCCGCAGACCCACATGGTCCCCCACGGCGAGCGCTCGGACGTGGTGATCGAGCCCTATCTGACGGACCAGTGGTATGTCGACGCCAAGAAGCTCGCGCAGCCTGCCATCGCGGCGGTGCGCGAAGGGCGCACGACAATCGTGCCGAAGACCTGGGAGAACACGTATTTCAACTGGATGGACAATATCCAGCCTTGGTGCATCTCGCGCCAGCTCTGGTGGGGTCATCAGATTCCGGCCTGGTATGGGCCGGACGGCCGCGTGTTCGTCGCCTTGAGCGAGCCGGAGGCCAAGGCCGAGGCTCAACGACATTACGGCAAGGAGACCGTGCTCAAGCGCGACGAGGACGTGCTCGACACCTGGTTCTCCTCGGCGCTGTGGCCGTTCTCGACGCTCGGCTGGCCGGACGAGACGCCCGAGCTCGCCCGCTTCTATCCGACCGATGCGCTGGTCACCGGCTTCGACATCATCTTCTTCTGGGTCGCGCGCATGATGATGATGGGCCTCCATTTCATGAAGGAGGCGCCGTTCCACACCGTCTATATCCACGCGCTGGTACGCGACGAGCGCGGCGCCAAAATGTCGAAGTCAAAGGGCAACGTCATCGATCCGCTCGACCTGATCGATGAATACGGCGCCGATGCGCTGCGCTTCACGCTGGCCGCTTTGGCGGCGCAGGGGCGTGACGTGAAGCTCTCCACCCAGCGCGTCGAGGGCTACAGGAATTTCGCCACCAAGCTGTGGAACGCCTGCCGCTTCGCGGAAATCAACGGCTGCATGAGCGTGCCGGGCTTCGACCCGAAAAGCGCGCAGGCGACGCTGAGCCGCTGGATCGCGCACGAGACCGCCAAGGCGGCGCGCGAGGTGACGGCGGCGATCACCGCCTACAAGTTCAACGAGGCGGCCGGCGCGGTCTACCGCTTCGTCTGGAACATTTTCTGCGACTGGTATCTCGAGCTCGCCAAGCCGGTGCTGGCGGGCGCCGACGAGGCGGCCAAGGCCGAGGCGCGGGCGATGACGGCCTGGGTTCGCGACGAGATACTCAAGCTGCTGCACCCGTTCATGCCGTTCATCACCGAGGAGCTGTGGAACGTGACCGCGGTCGGGGGGCCGGCGCGCGACAATCTGCTGGCGCTCACGTCCTGGCCCGAGCATGGCGCGCTCGACGACGAGGCCGCCGAGGTCGAGATCGGATGGGTGATCGACCTGGTCGCGGCCGTCCGTTCCCTGAAGGCGGAAATGAACATCATGGCGACCGAGACGCCCTTGGTGCTGGCTGGCGTCTCGGCGGTCACGCAGGCGCGCGCCCGACTCTGGGAGGATGTCATCAAGCGGCTGGCGCGCCTGTCCAGCTTGACCATCGCGCAAATCCCGCCGCCCGGATCCATCCCGTTGGTGGTGCGCGGCGAGGTCGCTGCGCTGCCGCTCAAGGGCGTCATCGACTTTGCGGCGGAGCGGGCGCGGCTCGAGCGCGAGATGGCGCGGCTCGACGCCGAGATCACCCGCATCGACGGCAAGCTCGCCAATGCCGATTTCATCAAGCGGGCGCCGGAGGAAGTGGTCGATGGCGAACGCGAGCGGCGCGAGGAGGCGCAGGCGCGCCGGGCCAAGATCGTCGAGGCGCTGGAGCGCCTGAAAGGCGCGGGCCTGGAATAGCAGAAGGCCAAGACGACACCCTTACGACACTCTTCCGGTCAGGTCGGCCGGAACGGCTTGCTGAGGAAGGGCGAGCCTGCAAGGCCGTAGCGCCAGGGATGCTCGACCGCGACGCTGATGCCGATCCGCGGTCCGACCGCGATCGGCGGCACCCGCGCGGGCGGGCGGAACTCGAACAGCGGCGGCTCGAGGGCGCGCCCGTTGTCGCCCCCGGTGATGGCGAGCGCCTGGCACAGGCGCCCCGGTCCCGCGCACAGGAGCCGCTCCTCCTTGACCGCGCGCCGCCGGCGCATGGTCGCGACGCCCTCGGTCGGCTGCAGTGCCCGGATCAGAACGGCGCTCGCCGTTCCCTCGCCCTCGCACACGAAATTGAGGCACCAGTGGATGCCATAGGAGCGATAGACGTAGGCGTGCCCGGGAGGGCCGAACATCACGGCATTGCGCGGCGTGCGCCCGCGATAGCTGTGGGCGGCCGGATCGGTCTGGTGGTAGGCCTCGACCTCGACGATGATCCCGCCGATGCCCCGGTAGAGCAGCGTCACGCCGATCAGGTCGGGCGCGACCACATGCACGCTGCGGGCAAAGAAGCGCCGGATTGGCAACGCTGGACCTGGCATGAGGCCTATTTCACGCGGTTGGTGCGGCTTTCGGGGCGAGAGGCGCCCAAGACCGGGTACAGCCTGCCTTTTTGGTTAACAAAGTCCATATTTCTGTGGCCCAACCGCAACAGTTCTGAAACATTTCAGCCACACCGGTCGAGAAGGCCTCGGCGCCGCGATTTGGCCATACCCTCAGGGACCATGGGCGGTGGAAAAAAAGCGCTGCTTTTTTCAGCTTCGCATGGTGCAGTGCAGCGTGAAGGCCGGGGCGGTAGTCGGATGGACGCGAAGACCAACCTCAAGGCGCGGCTGCCCAGTCGGCATGTAACCGAAGGACCCGAGCGCGCGCCGCATCGCTCCTACTACTACGCCATGGGGTTGACGCGGGCGCAAATCCATCAGCCCTTCGTCGGCGTGGCCTCATGCTGGAACGAGGCTGCGCCCTGCAACATCTCGTTGATGCGGCAAGCGCAGGCGGCGAAGAAGGGCGTGGCTTCCGCGGGCGGCACGCCGCGGGAATTCTGCACCATCACGGTCACCGACGGCATCGCCATGGGGCACGAGGGCATGAAGTCGTCCTTGCCCTCGCGGGAAGTGATTGCCGACTCGGTCGAACTGACCATGCGGGGGCACAGCTATGACGGCCTGGTCGGCCTTGCCGGCTGCGACAAATCGCTGCCCGGCATGATGATGGCCATGTGCCGCCTCAATGTGCCGTCGGTCTTCGTCTATGGCGGATCGATCCTGCCGGGCACCTTCAAGGGGCAACCGGTTACGGTCCAGGACGTGTTCGAGGCGGTCGGCAAGCACTCCGTCGGCGAGATGTCCAAGGACGATCTCGAACTGTTGGAGCAGAGCGCCTGTCCGTCGGCGGGCGCCTGCGGCGCGCAATTCACCGCAAACACGATGGCGACGGTGTCCGAGGCGATCGGGCTTGCCTTGCCGTATTCCGCGGGCGCGCCCGCGCCCTACGAAATCCGCGATGCGCTGTGCATGACCGCCGGCGAGCAGGTCATGGAGCTGATCAGGAGCGGTCTGCGCCCGCGCGACATCGTGACCCGAAAGGCGTTGGAAAACGCCGCCGCCGTGGTCGCCGCATCGGGCGGATCGACCAACGCGGCCTTGCACTTGCCGGCCATCGCTCACGAATGCGCGATCAAGTTTGATCTGTTTGACGTCGCGGAAGTCTTCAAAAGGACACCATATATCGCGGATTTGAAACCGGCCGGCCGTTATGTTGCCAAAGACTTGTTCGAGGCTGGTGGCGTTCCGCTGCTGATGAAGACCTTGCTGGATCACGGCTTTCTGCACGGCGAGTGCATGACGGTGAACGGCCGCACGATTGCCGAAAATCTCAAGCGCGTGAAGTGGAACAGGGATCAGGATGTGGTCCGCCCCGCCAACAAGCCGCTGTCGCAGACCGGCGGGGTCGTGGGCCTGAAGGGCAACCTCGCGCCCGAGGGTGCGATCGTTAAGGTTGCCGGCATGTCGAACTTGAAATTTACCGGCCCGGCGCGCTGTTTTGACCGGGAAGAGACGTGCTTCGAAGCCGTCAAAAAGAAGAAGTACAGGGAAGGCGAAGTGTTGGTGATCCGCTACGAGGGGCCCAAGGGTGGGCCTGGCATGCGTGAGATGCTGGCGACGACCGCCGCGCTCTATGGGCAGGGCATGGGCGGCAAGGTCGCGCTCATCACCGACGGACGTTTTTCCGGGGCAACCCGCGGCTTCTGCGTCGGCCATGTCGGTCCCGAGGCGGCGGTGGGCGGACCGATCGCGCTGGTGCGCGACGGCGACACCATCGTGCTGGACGCCGACAAGGGGACGCTCGACGTGAAGCTCTCCAAGGCCGACCTCGACAAGCGGCGCGCGGCCTGGAAGGCGCGCAAGAGCGAGTTCACTTCCGGCTATTTGTGGAAATACGCCGAGCAGGTGGGATCAGCGCGATTTGGCGCGGTGACCCATCCCGGCGGCGCTGCCGAAAAGGCGTGTTATGCGGACATCTAGGGTCATCGCGAGTGTTTGCTTGCTCGGCCTGGCGCTCGGCCTGTCGCCTGCCGCAAGCTTCGATGGCACCCGCACCCCCGAGGGCACGGCGGTGGCGGCTCCGTTGACCGGACCGGATGCCAATCCGGTGCCGAGGCCCGATATCGGGCGCGCGACCCCCTTGGCGGCGGTGCCGGTTGCCCCGCTCACCGCCAATCCACGGCCGGCCACGCCATTCGAGGCGTTCCGCTCCGGCACGCAGGCGCTGCGGGCCGGGCATACCGAGCAGGCCGTGAGCGAGCTCGAATATGCCGCCGAGCAAGGCATGCCGGCCGCCCAATGGAAGCTCGGCCGCATGTATGCCGATGGCGACGGGGTGCAAAAGAACACGTTGCGCGCCTTCGAATATTTCACCCGCCTGACCAAGGCACACGGCGACGACGTTCCCGGCACCCCGCAGGCGCGTTTCGTTGCCAATGCGTTCGTGTCGCTCGGCCAATATTATCTGGAGGGCATTCCCAATTCGGCGATCAAGCCCGATCCTGATCGCGCGCGTGAAATGTATTGGTATGCTGCGTCCTACTTCGCCGACCCGGATGCGCAATACAATCTCGGTCGGCTTTATCTCGAGCGCAGCTCCGCAAGCCGCGATCCGCGCCAGGCCGCCAAGTGGCTGGGGCTCGCGGCGCGCAAAGGCCAGTATCAGGCGCAGGCGCTGCTCGGCGCCATGTTGTTCAAGGGCGATGAGCTGGCGCGGGCGGCACCGCTCGGGCTGTTCTGGCTGACGCTCGCCAAGGACGGCGCGCGGCCGGATGAGACCTGGATTGCCGAGTCCTATTCGAATGCCTTTGCGCAGGCCACCGACAACGAGCGCACCATGGCCTACAAATATCTGGAAAACTGGCTCAAGGGCCGGCGCGACTAGGTTCTCATCTCACTATCATCACTATCATCTCACTTCATCGCGGCTCGAGCGCAAGCTCGGCGACGACCGGAACGTGGTCCGACGGCTTTTCCCAGGCCCGCACGTGCCGGTCGATATCCACCTTGACCAGGCGGTCGGCTGCCTGTGGCGACAGCAGGATGTGGTCGATGCGAATGCCGTTGTTCTTCTGCCAGGCGCCGGCCTGGTAGTCCCAGAACGTGTACAGGCCGTTCGCGTCGCTGCTAGCGCGGACCGCATCGGTCAGGCCGAGTGCGCGCAGCGTGCGAAATTTTTCCCGCGTGCGCGGCAGAAACAGCGCGTCGGCGACCCACGCCGCCGGGTTGCGGGCGTCGAGCTCGGTCGGGATGACGTTGTAGTCCCCGGCCAGCACCAACGGCTCCTCCAGCGCAAGGCGTGCCTCGGTGTAGGAAATGAGCCGCTCCATCCAGTCGATCTTGTAGGCGTATTTCTCGCCCTCCGGAGGGTTGCCATTGGGAAGGTAGATCGAGGCGACGCGCAGCACGCCGCGATCGGTCGAAACCACCGCCTCAAGAAATCTCGCGTGATCGTCGCGGTCGTCGCCCGGCAAGCGCGGCGTGACCTCTTCGAACGGGTGCTTGGACAGGATGGCAACGCCGTTGAAAGTCTTTTGACCGTGCACTGCAACATTGAAGCCGAGCGATTCCAGCGGCTCACGCGGGAAGGCGTCGTCAACGCATTTTGTCTCTTGCAGGCAGACGATGTCGGGTTGACGCTCCCTCAACCAAGCGAGAAGATTGTCCAGCCTCTGCTTGACGGAATTGACGTTCCAGGTGGCGACAATCATGGGCTCGGCTATCGGTAAAGTGGACTGAAACGGGGAGGTGACGCGCGGCGATCTCGGCTGAAGGATACGTCAAGATTTCGGCCGAGGGCCGGGAATTTTATGAGGTATTTACGGCGTCCAAGGACCGGGCCGCGTGCATTTTCGAGAACCGTATGGTAAGCGTTATCGTGATAAAAGAAAAAAATCATTGTTCGCGGGGGACTGCTTGAGAGAGGGAGCCCGGGCGTGGGAACAAAGCCCGGTTTGATATCGATTATGAAGAAGCGGAACATCGTGCTGGGGGGTGCCGCGTTGCTCGCGGTGGCGGCCGTGGTCGGCGCCGAAACGGGATGGCTTCCGGCGAGCTGGAATCCTTGGGCCGCGGAAAGCGCGGGGACGCAGGCCCAGCGCGGGCAGACAGAGCGCAATGTTCCGGTCGATGTCGCCGTCGCGGTCAAGAAACGGGTGCCGGTCCGCGTCGATTTGCTTGGCACGGTGACGCCGATTGCGAGCGTTGCGGTCAAGACCCGCGTCGATACCGAGATCGTCGGCGTCCACTTCCAGGACGGCGCCATGGTCAGGCCGGGCGATATCCTGCTCACGCTCGATGCGCGCGCGCTCGAGGCGCAGCTGCATCAGGCGGAGGGAACGCTCGCCAAGGATCAGGCCCAGCTCGAAGGCGCCGAGCGGGATGTGCGCCGTTACACCGATCTGGTCTCCAAGGGCGCCACGGCGGTCACCAATCTGGACAATGCCAAGACTCAAACGGCAACCTTCGAGGGCTCCGTCAAGGCCGACCAGGCCTTGATCGAAAATCTGAAAGTGCAGATCAGCTATTGCACCGTTCGGGCGACGATCAGCGGTCGAGTCAGCATGGCGGCCGTGAAGGTCGGCAACTTTGTCCGCCAGGCCGATGTGACGCCGATCGCCACCATCATCCAGACCGCGCCGGTCTACGTCACATTCGCGCTGCCGCAACGAAGCCTGGCCGAGTTGCGCGCCGCGCTTGCCAACGAGTCCGCCAACATCGATGCGCTCGTCCCCGGTGATCCGCGCAAGGCCAGCGGGCAGGTCACGATGATCGAGAACACGGTCGATCAGGCCACCGGCACCGTTCCGGTGCGCGCGACCATGCCCAACACCGACGAAATCCTGTGGCCGGGCACGCTGGTGACCGTGCGCCTGAATTTCCGCGAGGAAGAAGCCGTCACGCTCCCCTCGGTCGCCGTCCAGGTCAGCCAGGAAGGCGCCTATGTGTTCGTGGTCAAGGACGGGGTGGCGCGCGTTCAATCCGTGAAAGTCGCCCGCACGTTCGACGGGGAAACCGTCCTGTCGAGCGGGCTCGATGGCGGCGAGACCGTCGTGACCGAGGGACAGCTGCTGCTGCGGAACGGATCGAAGGTATCGGCCCGTGAAACCAAGGCGAGGTCTTGAACATGAATTTGTCCGAGCTTTGCATTCGCCGTCCGGTTCTCACGACGCTGCTCACCGCCACCTTCATCGTGTTCGGCATATTCGGCTACCGCCTGCTTGGCGTGGCGGCGCTGCCGGCCGTCGATTTTCCGACCATCGTGATCAACGCCCAGTTACCGGGTGGCAGCGCCGAGACCATGGCCTCCTCTGTGGCCGCGCCGATCGAGCGTCAGTTGTCAACCATCTCGGGCGTGACCTCGCTCACCTCGGTCTCGACGCTCGGGCGCGCGAAGATGACCGTCCAGTTCGTGCTCGACCGCAACATGGACGGCGCCGCGCTCGACGTGCAGTCCGCTCTGACGACGGCGGCGAAGCGGCTTCCGGTCGAGATGACGACGCCGCCGGGCTTCAACAAGACCAACCCGTCCGATGCCCCGGTCGTGCTGCTGTCGGTGAGCTCGGCGACGCTGCCGATATCGGTGGTCGACGAATATGCCGAGAGCGTTCTCGCCCAGCAGATGACCCAGCTTCCGGGAGTCGCGACCGTCGAGGTCTATGGGGCGCAGAAATATGCCACGCGGGTGCAGGTTGATCCGGTCGCGGCGGCGGCGCGCAACATCTCGCTCGACGATATCCGCCGGGTGTTGGCGGCGACCGACTCCAACTCCCCGGTCGGCACGCTTTACGGTCCGACCCAGAACGTCACGCTGGTGGCCACCAATGCGATGCGCAAGGCCGACGAATACCGCAACGTGATCGTGGCCTGGCGCAACGGCGCGCCGGTCAAGCTCGAGGAGATCGCGCACGTCATCGACAGCGTCGAGAACACTCAGGTCGCGAGCTGGTACAACGACAAGCGCGCCGTGGTGCTGGCGGTGCAGCGCCAGCCGGGCGCCAACGCGGTGGCGGTGGTGGATGCGGTGCGCGAGCAAATCCCCACCTACCGGGCCCAGGTTCCGGCCGCCATCGACCTCGAGGTGCTCGCCGACCGCTCGATCTCGATCCGCAACTCGGTCGCCGACGTCGAGCGGACGCTCATGATCGCCGTTGCGCTGGTGATCATGGTCATCTTCCTGTTCCTGCGCTCGGTGCCGGCGACCATCATCCCGGCGCTGGCGGTGCCGGTATCATTGATCGGCACATGCGCGATCATGTACGCGCTCAATTTCTCCATCAACAACATGACGTTGCTGGCGCTGACGCTTTCGGTCGGCTTCGTGGTCGATGACGCCATCGTCATGCTGGAAAATATCGTGCGCTACGTCGAGGGCGGGGCGCGTCCGTTCGAGGCGGCGCTGAAGGGAGCGAGGGAGATCGGCTTCACCATTATCGCGATCACGTTCTCGCTGATCGCGGTGTTCATTCCGGTGCTGCTGATGGGCGGAATGGTGGGCCGCATATTCCGCGAGTTCGCGGTGACCATCGCGGTGGCCATCCTGATTTCCGGCTTCGTCTCGCTGACGCTCACCCCGATGTTGTGCGCGCGCGTGCTGCACACCCATCGCGAGGGCGAGAAGCAGAACTTCGTGCTACGGGCCTTCGAGGTCGTCTTCAAGAGCCTGCTCCGGCTCTACGAACTGTCCCTCGACGTGGTTCTCAGGTTCAAGGCGGTCACCCTGGCGGTGACCTTCGCGACGCTCGCCGCCACCGTTTATCTCTACATCGTCATTCCCAAGGGCTTCTTTCCGGCCGAGGATACCGGCTTCATCTCCGCCACCACCGAGGCGGCGACCGACATCTCCTTCCCGGCGATGGTGGCCCTGCAGAGCAAGGTCCAGCAGATCGTTCTCCAGGATCCGGCGGTCGAGTACATCAACCCGTCAGTCGGTCCGGGCGGCGTCAATCCGACGCCCAATACCGGTCGCATCTACATTGCGCTCAAGCCGCGGTCGGAACGGGCCGATAGCTCGATCGGCGTCATCCAACGCCTGCGCGTGACGGCCAATACCGTTCCCGGCATGTCGATCACCTTCCAGAACGTGCAGAACATCAACATCACCGGCCGCCCGTCCAAGAGCGAATACCAATACTCGCTGCAATCGAGCGACACCGAGGCGCTCTACCGCGTCGCGCCCGAGCTGCGCGACCGAATCGCGAAGATCGATGGCATTCGCGACGTCAACTCCGATCTCTACATCAAGAACCCGCAGATGATCGTGGAGATCGATCGCGAGAAGGCCGGCGTTTACGGGATTACCATCGATCAGATTCGCCAGGAAATGTTCAACGCCTTCGGGGCACGTCAAGTTGCCACCATCTACACGGCGACCAACGACTTTCAGGTCATCCTGGAGAGCAAGCCCGAATTCCAGACCGACATATCGGCGCTGTCGAAAATCTATCTCAAGACCGCGACGGGAATATCGGTGCCGCTGGAGTCGGTGACGCGGTTGGTCCCCGGGGTCGGCCCGCTGGTCGTCAACCACCAGGGCAACCAGCCGTCGGTCACCATCTCCTTCAATCTCGCGCCCGGCTACTCGGTTGGCCAGGCCGTCGATGCGATCAACGCGGTCGAGCGGGACATGCGGCTGCCGGCTTCGATTTCCACCGGCTTCCAGGGCTCGGCGGCCGTCTTCCAGGAATCGCTCAAGGGTCAGGGCGTGCTGGTTCTGGCGGCGATCTTTGCCGCCTATGTGCTGCTCGGCATCCTCTACGAGAGCTTCATTCACCCGATCACGATCCTGTCCGGCCTGCCTTCCGCCGGCGTCGGCGCGCTCATCACGCTGAAATACATCTTCCACATGGACCTGTCGGTCATTGCCATGATCGGCATCGTGATGCTGGTCGGCATCGTCAAGAAGAACGCCATCATGATGATCGACTTCGCGATCGAGCGGCGTCGCGTCGGCATGAGCGCCGAGGCGGCGATGCGCGAGGCCTGCCTCTTGCGCTTCCGCCCGATCATGATGACGACCTTTGCGGCGATCTTCGGCGCGCTGCCGATCATGGTGGGCGCTGGCGCCGGCGCCGAGCTGCGACAGCCGCTCGGCGTTGCGGTCGTCGGCGGCTTGATCTTCTCCCAATTGCTGACGCTCTATATCAGCCCGGTCATCTACATCTATCTCGATCGCATCGACCGCAAGCTCAAGCGTCGGCTCGAGCCGCAGCTGGAAGAAGTGCCGGAAACGCACCGTCCTCGGCCCGAGGTGGTGGCGGCCGAATAGACGCGCATCCGACGATGCAGGTGAGGTTGCGGCCGCGGCACCAAGGTGCCGCAGCCCGATCGTTCCGGGCTTCCGGCCGGGTGGCCAGATCGGGTCAGAGCGTGAAGCTGGTGCCGCAGCCGCAGGAGGCCTTTGCCTGCGGATTGTTGACGCGGAACGAGGCGCCGATCAGATCATCGACAAAGTCGATCTCCGAGCCCGCCAGATAGCCGAGCGATACCGGGTCGACCACGAGCCGCGCATCGGCACGGCAAACCAGAATATCATCAGCCTCCCGCGCGCTATCCATATCGAACTTGTATTGAAATCCGGAGCAGCCGCCGCCCTCCACGCTCAGGCGAAGCATGGTTCCGGGCGGCTCGCGGCGCAGGATTTCGCCGATCCGCCGCGCCGCGCGTTCGGTGACCGTTAGGTCGTTCATCGCATCCGCCTTCATCGCCCGATTGCAAGATCGCGCAAGGGATAGTTAAGTGCGCCGAAGACCAACGTCAATCCGCAATGGCGGCCGACGGATCATGGCGGTCGAGGCCTTTATCGCGCGCGCTCCCTATGCCTCCGACCCGGCCAGCAGCCGTGGCCGGCTCTATCCGGAAGCTGTCAGCCCGACCCGCAACGCGTTTCGGCGCGATTGCGACCGGATCATTCATTCCACGGCGTTTCGCCGCCTGGCGCACAAGACGCAAGTCTTCGTGTTTCACGAAGGCGATCACTTCCGGACGCGGCTCACCCATACGCTCGAGGTCACCCAGATTGCGCGCTCATTGGCGCGTGCGCTGGGGCTCGACGAGGACCTGGCGGAGGCGCTGGCGCTCGCCCACGACCTCGGCCATCCGCCCTTCGGTCACGCCGGGGAACGGGCGCTCGACCACTGCCTTAAGGATTTCGAGGGCTTCGACCACAATGCCCAGACGCTCCGCGTCGTGACCGCGCTGGAACGCCGTTATGCCGAATTCGATGGGCTCAACCTGACCTGGGAGACGCTGGAAGGCGTTGTCAAGCACAACGGCCCACTCACCGACCGCCAAGGCAAGCCGGTTGGCCGCTACCAGCGCCACGGCCTGCCGCATGCGATACGGGTTCACGCGGCAAGTCAGGATCTCGAATTGTGGAGCCTGCCGAGCGCCGAAGCACAGATCGCGGCGCTGGCCGACGACATCGCCTACGATGCCCATGACATCGACGACGGGCTCCGCGCCGGCCTGTTCGCGCTCGACGATCTCGCCGAGGTGGACCTGATCAAGGGCATCTTGCAGGAAATTCGTGCGGCCCATGCTCCGCTCGACGCCGCCAGGATGGCGCACGAGCTGGTGCGGCACCTGATCACGCGGTTGATCGAAGACGTCATCGGCGAGACCGGCAGGCGCTTGCAGAGGCTGGCACCGCGCCATGCGGCCGACCTGCGCGCGGGGGGAGAAACGGTCGTCGCGTTCTCGGCCGCGATGGCCGCGGCCGAACGCGCCATCAAGGGCTTTCTCAATCAGCGCATGTATCGCCATGCCCGGATCGGGCGCATCATGGGGGAGGCGGAAGGCGTCATACAGGACTTGTTCGCGCGCTATGTCGCGGCGCCGCAGGATATGCCGGTCGAATGGGCGTTACAGGGGGAGGCGGGTGAGGACGCGGGGCGACTGCGCCGCATCGGCGATTTCATCGCCGGAATGACGGATCGCTACGCTCTGATCGAGCACAAACGGCTGTTCGAGGTGACGCCGGAATTGCGTTACGAGCGCTGACACGGCTTGCAAGCGACGAGGCGCGCCGGCGAACCTCGACGGCGTCTGCCTCCCGGTCGGGCCTGGCGCGGAACAATTGCGCGACTTCCTCGACCCGCCGCGGCGGGCTGAACAGGAAACCTTGCATCTCGCTGCAGCCCAGGCCGCCGCTCGGCCATTTTGACTTGCCTTGCGAATTGGGTTACCGGGCGGCGAACCATCAGCCGTTGCCGGCTTGCGCGAGATCCGGCGTTTCGGTCTCGGGAATGGGGCCGGACAGAAGTGCGTCCGGACAATCGGAGCGCGGATCACCAGCCAGATCGATGCAGGACCCTCCCAAGAACATATTCGCCGTCGTGCTGGACAAGATTCACGCCGCCAACCAGGCGCTGGTGGCGGAAGGCCTGCTGCCCGCCGGCATCGACCAGCGGCGCGTGCTGATCGAGCCGCCGCGCGAGGCCGCGCACGGCGACATGGCCACCAATTCCGCCATGGCGCTGGCCAAGGATGCCGGCAAGAAGCCGCGCGAGCTCGCCGATGCGCTCGCCGACAAGCTGCGCAACGACGATCTCGTTGCCAAGGTCGAGGTGGCGGGTCCCGGCTTCATCAATCTCACGCTCAAGCCGGCGGCCTGGACCGGTGCGCTACGCGCGGTGCTTGCCGCGGCCGCCGACTATGGGCGCAGCACGCTCGGGCGCGGGACC
This sequence comes from Xanthobacteraceae bacterium, assembly GCA_036522235.1. Taxonomy (GTDB): domain Bacteria; phylum Pseudomonadota; class Alphaproteobacteria; order Rhizobiales; family Xanthobacteraceae; genus VAZQ01. The sequence continues at coordinate 8,707 of DATDGG010000276.1, read as the reverse complement.
AAGGTGAACGTGGAATATGTCAGCGCCAATCCGACCGGGCCCATGCATGTCGGCCACTGCCGCGGCGCCGTGTTCGGCGACGCGCTCGCCAATCTTTTGGCTGCGGCGGGCTTCGAGGTGACGCGCGAATACTATGTCAACGACGCGGGCGCGCAGGTCGACGTGCTCGCGCGCTCGGCCTATTTGCGCTATCGCGAGGCGCTGGGCGAGACCATCGGCGAGATTCCCGAGGGGCTCTATCCGGGCGACTATCTCAAGCCGGTCGGCGCGGCGCTCGCGGCCGAGCACGGGCCGTCGCTACTGAACTTTCCGGAAAGCCGCTGGCTGCCGCTCGTGCGCGATCGGGCGATCGCGATGATGATGGCGGCGATCCGCAGCGATCTCGCGGCGCTCAATGTCGCTCACGACGTGTTCTACTCGGAGCGATCGCTCATCGAGGGGCCGCGCGATCTCGTTGCCGCGACAGTCGCGGAACTGCGCCAGGCGGGCTACGTCTACGAAGGCCGGCTGCCGCCGCCGAAAGGCGCCCCGATCGAGGATTGGGAGGATCGCGAGCAGACGTTGTTTCGCGCCACGCAGTTCGGCGACGATGTCGATCGTCCGCTGAAGAAATCGGACGGAGGCTATACCTATTTTGCCTCCGACATCGCCTACCATAAGTCGAAATTCGATCGCGGCTTCCGCGACATGATCGACGTCTGGGGGGCCGACCACGGCGGCTATGTCAAGCGCATGCAGGCGGCCGTGCAGGCGACGAGCGGTGGTGATGCCGTGCTCGATGTGAAAATCGTCCAGCTCGTGAAGCTGTTGCGCGCCGGTCAGCCGATCAAAATGTCCAAACGGTCCGGTGAGTTCGTCACGCTTGCCGAGGTCGTGAGCGAAGTCGGCCGCGATGCCGTGCGCTTCATGATGCTCTATCGCAAGAATGATGCGGTGCTCGATTTCGACCTCGCCAAGGTGATCGAGCAATCACGCGACAACCCGGTCTTCTACGTTCAGTACGGCCACGCCCGCGCCCAATCGGTGTTCCGCAATGCGGCGGCCATGCTGGCGGACCTGCCGGCGGATGCTCCCGCGCGCGCGGCCATGCTCGCAGCCGAGCCCCTCGAGCGATTGGACGATGCCGGAGAGCTCGCCTTGATGCGGCGTCTCGCGGCCTATCCGCGCGTCATCGAGGCCGCGGCACTGGCCCATGAGCCGCACCGAATTGCCTTCTATCTGTATGATCTTGCAAGCGAATTTCACGCACAGTGGAACCGCGGGAATGATGCGCCATATTTACGCTTCATTATCCCGAATGATCCACAAATAACTAAGACTCGTCTTGCCTTGGTGCAGGGCGTTGTCACGGTTCTGGCCTCCGGGCTGGGTTTGCTGGGTGTCGGGGCTCCCGATGAGATGCGTTGATCTTGCGCGGAGTGGTTGCCGCAGGCGGCCTGAAGTTTGGTAGCCGTCCGGAACCGACCGGGCACAACGCCAGTACCCGAAATGGGATAGAGTATGGCGGACGACGGCATTGTGCGATCCTACCGATCGAATGACGCGGCGCGCCGCGGCAGCGCGCCACCTGCGTCGCGGGATATCCCGTCGCGGGATGTCGGCGGCAGCGATCCGCTTGCCGAGCTCGCCCGCCTGATCGGGCAGAACGATCCCTTTGCGGACCTGAACAGCGGGCCATCCGCCGACACGCGCCAGCGCGCTGACGCTCCGCAATCCGATTGGCGCAGAACCGCGGCGGCGCTGGCGCGGGAATCGATGCGCAATCCGCCGGCCGCCGACGCGCATTACGATCAGGTCGATTCCGCCCTCGCAGCCGCCAGGTCGCTGCGGGCATCGCCTGACGATCGCTTCGGGCATCACGATATGCAGCCCGGCTACGATCAGGACCCGCGCGCTCCCGGCGGCTATGCGGACAGCGGCCATGCGGACAGCGGCTATGCCGACAGCGGCTATGCGGATCGCGCCTATGCGGACAGCGCCTATGATGACGCGCCGCGTGGCGGCTCTCGCGCCGACGACTTGCACTACGGCGACCATCGTGCCGACGCGCAACACGGCGCTGCGGAGAGTGAGAACTACTTCTTTGACGGTGAAGCGGCGCCGGCCGACGAGCGCTTCTATGACGATCCGCCGCGTGCGCGGACGACGAATAGTCTGCTCACGGTCGCCGTGCTGATCGGCTGCGGTATCCTCGGGACCGCCGGTGCCTATGGGTATCGGACCTACTATTCGGGTGCCCACCCGACCGATGCGCCGATCATCCCGGCCGAGAAATCGCCGATCAAGGTGATGCCGGCCCAGGCCGATTCCGGCAAGCCCGTTCAGGAACGCCTCGGCGAGGGGAACGAGCGCCTGGTGACCCGCCAGGAAGAGCCCGTCACGCTTTCGGATCCGGGTGGTCCGTCCGGTCCGCGCGGCGTGCTCCCGGCGCCGTTCACGCCATCGCCGGGCCCCGGACCTTCCGCGGGCGCTCCCACGCCATCCGGCGGGGCCGGCGAGCCCAAGAAGGTCCGCACCGTGGCGATCCGGCCCGAGGGCGCCGTCGATCCGATGGCGCGACCCGTCATCGGGACGCCGCCGCCGCAGACCGCGCCTTCGGCGCCAGTCGTGGCGAGCCGCCAGCCGCCGGCGGCAAAATCAGCTCCGCCGCCGGCCCGCGGCAGCACGGGTCCGCTCTCGATCGATCCCCAGACGCAACCGGTGTCGGGCGACCCGGCATCCGCGTACCCGCCGGCCTCGCGCGCCGCGCCAGCCCCGGCGCCAGCTCCAGCCCCTGGGCCGCGATTGGCCTCGGCGCCGCCGAGCACGGCTGCGGGCGGCTATGTGGTCCAGATATCCTCGCAGCGGAGCGAAGCTGACGCGCAGGCTTCGTTCCAAAGCCTGCAGGCCAAGTATCCGCGCGAGCTCGGCGACCGCGAGCCGATCGTTCGGCGCGCCGATCTCGGCCCCAAGGGCATCTACTACCGCGCCATGGTGGGACCGTTCGCAACGGCCGGCGACGCCGACCAGCTCTGCAGCAACCTCAAGGCCGCCGGCGGCCAGTGCATCGTGCAGAAGAACTAAGGCCTGAGCGCCGGTAAGACGCCCGGCGGCGCGATGTGCTGAGAAGGCGTGCCGTAATCACTACGTCCAGGTGCCGGCTGTGGAAACGCGTGGGCGATCCGCGCAAACTTGGTGGTCGCGCCGCAATCCCGGTTTTACTTTGACCGAAAATGCTCTAATCCGCGTCGATGACGGCGCGCGCTTTCATCACCGGCGTTTCCGGCACAACGCTCACCGCCGAGGAGCGATCGTTCCTGCGCGAGGCAGAGCCCTGGGGCCTCATCGTGTTCAAGCGCAACGTCGAGGCGCCCGATCAGATTTCCGGCCTGGTCACGAGCTTCCGCGACGCGGTCGGCCGCGATGCGCCCGTTCTGGTCGACCAGGAGGGCGGTCGCGTGCAACGCCTCGGTCCGCCGCACTGGCCGAGCTATCCGGAGGGGGCGCAATACGGACGAATCTTTGAGCGCGACCGCGCTTCAGGCCTTGAAGCGGCGCGTCTGGGGGCCCGCCTGATCGCGCACGACCTCTCGGCCTTGGGGATCGATGTGGATTGCCTGCCGCTTGCCGATGTCCCGACCGCCGACGCCGACCCCGTGATCGGGGATCGCGCCTATGGGGAGAGCGCCGAAAAAGTTGCCGCGATCGCGGGCGCCATCGCGGACGGCCTCATGCAAGGCGGCGTGCTGCCGGTGCTCAAGCACCTTCCCGGTCACGGTCGCGCCACAGCGGACAGCCATCATCGCTTGCCCACCGTCACGGCCGACCGCGCGACCTTGGAGGCGGTGGATTTTGCCGCCTTCCGGCCGCTCGCGGGCCTGCCCTTGGGGATGACGGCCCACGTGGTTTTTTCCGCCTTCGACCCGGTCGCGCCGGCCACGACTTCGGTCACAATGGTACAAGACGTGATTCGCGATTCGATCGGATTCGAAGGCTTGCTGATGAGCGACGACATATCGATGGGAGCATTGTCGGGATCGATCGAGGGGCGCACCGCGGCGGCGATCAGGGCCGGTTGCGATGTCGTCCTTCATTGCAACGGGAGGCTCGACGAGATGCACGCGGTTGCGGGCACGGTAGCGCCTTTGGCGGGCATAGCGCAGGCCAGGGCTGCGGCGGCGCTGGCGGCGCGCCGCAAGGCCACGCCCGAGATCGATCTTGCCGAGCTGCGCCGCGCCTTTGCGGCGCTCCTGGCCGGCGGGCGCGCCGCCGGCGCCAGAATGGTGCTGTCATGACGGCCGAGGAACTGCCCTTTGAGATGGACGCGGCCGCCGGCGGCGCCAACGACGAGCCGGCCTTGGTGGTCGACGTCGAAGGCTTCGAAGGCCCGCTCGACGTTCTCTTGATGCTGGCGCGGACCCAAAAGGTCGACCTGGCGAAAATCTCGATTCTGGCGCTGGCGGACCAGTATCTGACCTTCATCGAGGCGGCGCGGCGCCTGCGCCTCGAATTGGCGGCCGACTATCTGGTGATGGCGGCCTGGCTCGCTTATCTCAAGTCGCGTCTGTTGCTGCCCGAGAGTCATGCCCCCGAAGGGCAGACCGCCGAGGAGATGGCGAACGCGCTTGCGCTCCGGCTCAAGCGGCTCGAGGCGATCCGCGATGTGGCGGAGCGCCTGTTCGGACGGCCGCAGCTCGATCGCGATGTTTTCAGCCGCGGTCAGCCGGAGCCCATCGCCCACATCAAGCGCCCCGAATGGACCGCGACCCTCTACGATCTGCTTTCCGCCTACGCTTCCCAGCGGGCGCGGCACGCGCTTTCCCATCTGCATTTTGCCAAGCGCTCCGTCTGGTCGCTGGCCGAGGCCCGCGACGTGCTCGAGCGGCTGATCGGACAATCGTCGGATTGGTCGCGGCTCGACCAATATCTCATTGCCTATGTGGTCGAGCCTGCGCTGGCGGCGACGGTGTTCGCGTCAAGCTTTGCCTCCGCGCTTGAATTGGTGCGGGAGGGGCACGCCGAGATCCATCAGCACGAAGCGTTCGCGCCGATCTACATGCGCAAGCGCGTGGCCGCCGGCGGCGCCCCGCATCCGGTTGTCGCGGCGGCCGTGGATCGCAAGGAATAAGGGAATAGAAGGGGAGGCCGTATCGATTATGTCCAGTCTGGCCCAGCGAGTGATCATGCCGAGGGAAGAGCCATATAGCGCCGAGGAGAGCGCCGCGGCGGTGCGACCGGAGGAGCTTCGGCTCTTGGAGGCAATGCTTTTTGCCTCCGCCGAGCCCCTCGACGAGGCGGCGCTCGCGGCGCGGCTGCCGGCCGACGTCGACCTCGCGGCGGCGCTGACGCGCCTGCAGGAGGACTATGCGATGCGCGGCGTCAACCTGGTGCGGGTCGGCGGAAAATGGACCTTCCGCACCGCCGGCGATCTCTCTTGGCTCTTGAGCAAGGAGACGATCGAGACCCGCAAGCTCTCACGTGCCGCGATCGAGACGCTCGCCATCATTGCCTATCATCAGCCGGTCACGCGCACCGAGATCGAGGACATTCGCGGGGTCTCGACCTCCAAGGGGTCGATCGACGTCCTCTTGCAAACCGGATGGATACGTCCGCGCGGACGGCGCAAAGCCCCCGGGCGCCCGGTGACCTACGGCACCACCGACACGTTCCTGTCGCATTTCGGGCTCGACGCGCTCGACGATCTCCCCGGCGTCGAGGAGCTCAAAGGCTCCGGGTTGCTCGACGGTCGCCTGCCGCCCGGATTCTCGGTGCCGATGCCCTCCGACGATCCGGAATTGCGCGAAGACGAGGATCCGCTGGAGCCCGGCGACCTCGATCTCGGCCTCGCGCCGCGGCCGGAGCCGGCCGCCGAGGACTGACAACGACGACTGACAATTGCGGCCTTGCGTTTCCGCCGCCGCACCGCGTGTCGCGGGTTGCGGTTAATGCGACCAAAGGCCGCTGGAATCGAGCCTTTCCAAGGCCTTGGCGCAAGTAGCCGCGACGGAATGCGGCTGCTCAAGTGCGGGTGAAGTCCTTGTCTTTGCGGCTCCCTGGGCCTACTTTCGCAGATGACAGCGAAAGCGGGTTCCGCAGCCGCTCGCGGCCTTATGGCAAGCGGTGCATTAATCGGTGCATCAAGCGGTGCATGAAGGAAGCAGATCGGCGGTTCCGGCTTGCTTTGCGGTTCCGTCGATGCGGAGGAAAATCCGATGGGTTCATTCAGTATCTGGCACTGGATCGTGGTCGTGGTCCTGTTTCTGCTGCTGTTCGGCGGCCGCGGAAAGATTTCGGAGTTGATGGGCGACTTCGCGCAAGGCATCAAGTCCTTCAAGAAGGGCATGCAGGACGAGGACACCGCCAAGGTCGACCCGGCCCAAAGCGATCCCAAGACGCTCGGCCATCAGCCCGCGGCCGACCTCAAGCGGCAGGCCGAGACCACAACGAGCTCGACATCCTAGCGCGCATGCCGGGGCGTCACCGGCCGCCGCGGGTTGAGGATCGCCCTCTCGGACGCGTCCGCGCTTTCATGGACTAGTTTGGCTTAGCGCATGTCCCGGAAAAGTGGATACCGGTTTTCCGAAAAGGACATGCGCCAGCGCAAGAAGAGCGGAGCGTATCCCGATCGGGATACGCTCTAGCTAGCGCGGAGTTGGCATCTCCATGTTCGACTTCAGTTGGAGCGAGCTCCTCCTCATCGGCATTGTGGCGCTCATTTTCATCGGCCCGAAGGAGCTTCCGGGTGTGCTGCGCACGCTTGGGCAGTGGATGAGCAAGGTTCGCCGCATGGCCAGCGAATTCCAGAACCAGTTCCACGATGCCATGCGCGAGGCCGAGCTCGCCGACCTCAAGAAAGATGTCGACGAGATGGCGGCGAAAGCAGCCAACTATTCGAATTTCGACCCGCTCGCCGACGTGCGCAAGGATATGGAGGCGGCACAGCGCGAGATCGAAAGCGCGGTCGCCGGTACGCCGGCAGCCGAGCCTCCTGCGCTTGCCGAAGCGACAGCGACCGTGCCGCCTACCTCCGCGCCACCCACGGCCGAGCCGGCCACGGCCGAGCCCGCGGGTGTCGAGGCCGCCACTGAGGCGGTGCCGCATTCGCCAGCGCCAACCGCGCCCGCCGACGCGCCCGCCCGGGAAGGCGTCGCGCCGCCCGTCAAGCACGGCGCGGGGGGGAGCGAGCCCGCATGAGCCCCGCGGACGACGAGGATCACGAGAAGATCGAGGCCACCAAGGCGCCGCTGATCGAGCACCTGGTCGAGCTGCGCACGCGGCTGATCAAGGCGCTGGTGGCCTTCATGGTGATGTTCGTCGCCTGCTTCTTCTTCGCCAAGCAGATCTACAACATCCTGACCTTCCCCTACGTGTGGGTGGCGGGCGTCGAGAACTCGAGGTTCATCTATACGGGTCTCCTGGAATATTTCGTCGTTCAGCTCAAGCTGGCGATGTTCGGGGCAGCCTTCCTGTCGTTTCCGGTGGTGGCGTCGCAGATTTACATGTTCGTCGCGCCCGGCCTCTATCGCAACGAGAAGCAGGCCTTCCTGCCGTATCTCATCGCCACCCCGTTTTTCTTCCTGATGGGAACCCTGGTGGTCTACTTTTTGCTGTGGCCGCTCTTGGCGCGGTTCTCGCTCAGCATGCAGCAAGCGGGCGGCGACGGCCGCGCCGTGATCGAGCTCCTGCCCAAGGTCGACGACTATCTCAGCCTGATGATGCGGCTCATCTTCGCCTTCGGCATCGCCTTCCAGCTGCCGGTGGTGCTCACGCTGCTGGGGCGCGTGGGCATCGTCACCTCCGAGCAGCTGATCTCGAAATGGCGTTACTTCGTGGTCGGAGCCTTCGTGGTCGCGGCGGTCCTGACGCCGCCCGACGTGATCAGCCAATGCTCGCTTGCGGGGCCGCTGGTGCTTCTCTAGGGAGGGTCGATCTGGGCGGTGAAGATGGTGGAGAAGCGGGTTGCCGCCGAGAAAGCCCGTGCCGCGGCCGGCGCCGCCGCCAAGCCGGCGGAATAGGCGGCGCGGGCGAAGCATCGGGTATCATCGGTTTGGTCGATTCGTCATGGTCCGATTCCCGCCGGCCATGATGCCGGATTCGGACAAATGCACGACATCAAATGGATTCGCGAAAATCCCGCCGCCTTCGACCGCGCGCTGGCGCGGCGCGGCCTCCCCGCCGAGGCGGCGCGGCTGATTGAAATCGACGAGCGACGGCGCGCTGCCATCGGCAAGGCCGAGGCGGCGCAGGCGCGGCGCAACGCGGCCTCCAAGGAAATCGGCGCGGCCAAGAAGAGCAATGAGGAGGAAGCCGCCCAGAAGCTGCTGGCCGAGGTCGCCGTCCTCAAGGCGGCGATCCCCGACTTGGAGGCGGAGGAGAAGAGGCTCTCCAGGGAATTGGAGGATGCGCTGGCGCAGATCCCCAACCATCCGCTCGACGAGGTGCCGGACGGCCAGGACGCGGGCGGCAACGTGGAGCATCATCATTTCGGGGCCAAGCGCAATTATGCCTTCGCGCCCAGGCAGCATTTCGATCTCGGCGAGGCGCTCGGCCAGATGGATTTCGAGACCGCCGCCAAGCTCTCCGGCGCGCGCTTCGTTGTCTTGAAAAGTGGGCTCGCAAGGCTCGAGCGCGCGCTTGGGCAATTCATGATCGATCTGCACACGGGCGCGCACGGCTATACCGAGGTCAGCCCGCCGCTCCTGGTGCGCGACGAGGTGATGTTCGGCAC
>DATDGG010000275.1:0-4896 GCA_036522235.1 Xanthobacteraceae bacterium | reverse complement strand
GTAGAGCACTGCACTGAAAATGCAGGTGTCGGTGGTTCAATTCCGCCCCTGGGCACCAAATGTCCGTGGTTCGGTTCCCAACTCCCAGCGATAATGAGGCGCTATGAAGCGTCGTGACCCATCATTCAATGGGCCGCGGTGGCCTCCGATCTGCCTGCCGCCGCGCGGTGCAGGTTGGGCTCGACAGTCGCGATGCCGGCACCGAAGCGTGCGCCGTAGATCTGCAGGTTCTCCATCACACGCTGGACGTAGTTGCGCGTCTCCGAAAGCGGTATGCGCTCGACCCAGTCGACCGCGTCAACCTTGAGATCGCGCGGATCGCCATGTTGCGCGACCCATTGTTTCACGCGCCCGCGCCCAGCATTGTAGCCGGCGAAGGTCATGATGTAGGAGCCGCGGTACTCCTTGAGCAAGGCGGCCACCTCGGCGGCGCCCATCTGCGTATTGTAGACTTGGTCGGACACCAGGCGATTCCAGTCGTAGGTGACGGCGAAGCGTTTGGCAGTGTCACGCCCGGCTTCCGGAGTGACCTGCATCAGCCCCACCGCCTTGGCGGGCGACATATCATGCGGGTCGAAAGCGCTCTCCGTGCGCACGATTGAGTACACGATGCAGCGATCGAGCGGAGGACCGATCGGGCTGTAGGACGGCACGCCAATCTCGGGAAAGGCGTACGCGTCCATCGCCAATCCCCGTTCCAGCGCTGTCTTGCCGATGAGGAGCATCGCCCTCCCATCATTGTGGTCCGCGGTCGCTCGACCGAGCGCCGCGAGGGCTCCGGCGTCGCTGCTTTCTTTCGCGAGGTCGGTCACGAACCAAACGACGATATCGCGCGCATCAATCGCATAGAGAATCTCCAGCGCGTGAAGGAGCTCGCGCGCGATGTCACTCGCCGGCTCAAGTGGCGGGGGACGCAACGCGGTCGCGCCGAGACCGAGCCGGGCCCGCGCCAGCTGGCCATAATAGGCGGTGGGATAGCCGGCAGCGATCTCGTATTGCGCGATCATGTCGTTTGGCTGATCGGCCGCCTCCGCGGCGCGGCCGCGCCAATAGGCGGCGCGCGCACGGACAATCGGGTCGTTCGAGCCCTCATCGATGTGGGCAAAATGCTCGAGAGCGGTGGCTGGATCGGCAAGAAAACGTAGCGCGATCCAGCCCGACATGAAGTGAAATTCGGCACGGTAATAGGGATTGGCCGGGAGCGCGGCCTCGCGCACGACCTGGTAGGCGGTCTTTGCATCGCCAAGGTCGAGGAGCCTGCGGGCCAGCAACCGACGTTCGCGCCACCATTCATCGGTGTCCTGACGCTGCAGGTCCTCGCGCGAAGCCGCGAGCACCAGCTTGGCCGCTGCCGCGACGCCGTCCTTTCGCAGCAGCGAATGGAGGCGACACAGCGCGTAGCCCAAATCCAGGCGTGCTTCGCCCGCAACGGCGTCGAGCAGCTTCGTGCCGTTGTTGGACTTTGCCTCCGCGGCGGAGCATGCGGTGACGATGGCGCCTGCATCGCTGCCGAGGCGCTTCGCGGCGCGCATCGCCGCGCCGAAGTCCTTTGCGCCGATGCGCCGGTCCATGCGCGCCTTGTGGTCAGCGGAGGTGAGCATGTTGCCGAAGGAGTCGAGCACCGCGGCTTCGAGCTCGGCCGAGAGCTCCGCCGACCGCCATACCGCTCGCGCTTCGCGCTCGGCGCCGGGGCGGTCGCCTTCGCTCAGGAGCACGCGCGCGAGCACGAGCCTTCCAACCGCGCTGGTCGGCTCGCCATCGAAGAAGCGGCGCACGGTGGCGGCGTCGCGGTGCTCGCTCCAAAGCCTTCCTTCCGCGCGCCGGCGCAGCAACGGAATGCTTGGCCAGGCTGGATTGACGCTGATGAAGGCGGCATATCGGTCGAATCCCGCTGTGCTCTCGGGCTGTCGCAGCAACACCCAATCAATGAGCTTCTGCGCCACCGGATCGCCGATCGATGCCTGGAGCCTGGTCGCTTCGCTCAGCTTGCCTTGGCGTATCAGGTCGATCGCCTGCTTGGCCGCGGCGAGATCGGGTGGCAGCACCACCGTCACGGCGTCGGCGGAGGCCGGTCGGGCAGTCGGCAGAGGGACCGCATGCGAAGCGGCCTTGCCGTCCTGCGCCACTACGTCCCGCTTCGCGGCAGGCGCCGCGCCACGCGCGTGCCGGTGAGCTTCAGCCGCCTCGCTGCGGTGGGTCGGCGCGTGCTTATGGGATGGAGCAGGAAACGTGTCAGCAGTGCCGAGCGCGGCCATGGCCGCGGCGAGCAGCCACGCAAGGGCGTGCTGGCGCACGTGCGCCGGCCGATGCTGAGCCGCGGCACGCGCGAGCGTGCCGCACTCGAGAGCAGCATCGTAGACCGGGTCCAACCTCGGCACCGATGCAGTGATGGTCAGTTTCTCCCCCCGTGGGTGACGGCAAGCTCAACATGCTGACCAAGGACGATAGTATCGCAGATTCGTCCTTTGACAGTGGTGCCGAGAGACGGCCCCGCTGTGGACCTCAGTGTCTACCGGCTCACCAAAAGAAATAGGGCGAGCGCCAAAAGGGCAGGCGATCGCGTGACCGCTCGTAACGGACGGTCTCCGGGCCGTGCCGCCGGAATTTGATACCTCCTTGCGGCTCGCCGCTCATGAGCACCACAAATTCCGTGCCCTTGCCGGTCTCCGAGCTCAAGGCCTCATCGGAAATGATCACAGAGGATCGTGGCGACACCATGCCGGCGATACGATCCAATGCGTCTTGTGGGATGGTGATCCGCTCGAGGGCTTCTTTCTCGCCGCCATCCAACGAGACGACGCTCCATCGCATGTCGGCCTCGCCGCCCGCGCGCTCCATGGCGGTGAAGACGTGCGTGCCAATCGGACGATCGACGTCCTGGATCGTGACCGGGCTCTCCAAGATAGGCTGAAAGGCCTGCCGGACATAAAGGCGCTGGGTCTTGCGGCTGATGAACACCGATACCGGCTCGAGGCCGCGCGCCGCCTCGCGCGCCGCCTGGGCCGCGACCACGCGCGCAGCCTCCGCCGCCACCGCGGCTTCCCGCGCCGACGCCAAGGCATCGAGCTGCGGTTGCTGCTCGGCCTTGGCGGCAACCAATTGCGCCTCGAGCTCGGCAGCCTTCGCGGCCGCCTTCGCCTTGGCGTTCTCCGCCTGCTCCTTGGCCTCGGCCGATCCCGCAGAGGCTAGCGCACGCTCGGTGGCCGCCAACTGCGCCTCCGCTCTGAGCTTCAGGTTTTCCGCTGTGCGCACCAGCTTCGCGGCCTGCGCGGCTTCTCGGGAAGCGGTCACCGCAGCGAGTCTCGCCTGCTCGGCCTTGGTGGCAGCCTCGTCGGCCGCTGCGGCGGTGGCGGCGGCGACAGCTCCGGCACCCGGCTTCGACTGGAACAGAGCCGGATGAGCGATCTCGATGGGCGCCACCTCGCGTGGCGCCACGATCACGCGCATGCCCGGCTTGGTCACGTCGAACAGGCGCGCGGCGAAATCGTAGGGCATCCGAATGCAGCCATGCGACGCAGGGTATCCCGGCAGAGGGCCACCGTGGAGCGCGATGCCCGACCAGGTGATGCGCTGCATGTGCGGCATGTAGGCATCATCATACAGGTTCGAGTAGTGCTCGGCTTCTTTCTCGAGGACGCTGAAAATACCGGCCGGCGTCTCACGTCCCTTCTGGCCGCTCGACACCGGCGCGCGCAGGATCCAGCCGCGTGCGTCATAGACGGTGATCCGCTGCTCGCGCAGCGAAACGATGGCCATGATCGGCTCGCCGGCAGCACGCGACTCGACGGCCCCCTGCTCGTAACGACCGCTTGCGGCGGCGACATGATCCCCCGCCGTGATCAGCGCCGCCAAGCTTGCAACGGCAAGACCCCGCCACCAAATCGGCTTGCGCTTCGAATCGCCGAAACAAGTATTGACGAAACCGGATTTCATGCGTGTCCCCTGCGAGCAGGTTACGCGCCCCAGCCGAGGGGACTCATAACGCCACTTGGTTCAGGCTGCCAAGCCCGATCTTTCAAGCCCGATCTTTCCTGCGTAGCGTCACTCGGGCTTGTGCGGCGGCATGACCGAGGCTTGCGGTGTTACCTCGGGCATGTTCGCGGCGACTTCGATCTGTGTAAGGACTCGATTCACCAGCAGACTTGCGCGCGGAACGGTGTGCGGGGTCGGCCCGCGCCGTTGTTGTTCGCGTCGGACGCGGTGGGAGGGTTTACCAGAAAACCTAATAATCCTGCGGGAAACATGAGCCCTCCCACTTTCCCTAAGTCATTGAAATCGCACAGATAGGGCAGTCCGCCCCTGGGCACCAACTCAAAATTCGAGTTTGATTCTGCTCGGATTTTTCGGACAAAGTCCCACTAAAGCAAAACGGAATCACACCCTACCTCTTCCGCCGTGAAATCCTGCATACGGCTGCGCATCCGCTTTCGAAGGCAAGCCCAACATAACGGGCGCGTGACGCAATGTGGGGTAATGACCCGAAGCCGAAGTGGAGTGCAATAGGTAGTCGACCGGCACCCGCGCCGTCTTTTGGCAGCGTGGCTGGACGCGCAGGGTGGTCTCGACACCCAAGCCCTATGCAAGCTCAATGTTTTGCGCCACACCGTCAGTTCAAATCAGAACCCCGCTGAATAAGATTGGTTAGTAGGGGTAACCCTGAAGCCTTGGCGTCCTTGGCTTCCAGTCAGGCAACCGGGCGTAGTCATCGCCAATCGGCATCTTGACCTTCGGCAGACTCTGTTTGTCGAGTACTTCGTCCTCCGGGATCACCTGGTTCAGGAAGAGCAGGTAGGCCGTCAGCGCATATACCTCATCGGCGGTGAGAGTCCCCTCATTCCCGAGAGGCATGCCGCGATGGATGAAATCCCACACCGTCGTCGCAAACGGCGCGCGCAG
>DATDGG010000274.1:0-4588 GCA_036522235.1 Xanthobacteraceae bacterium | reverse complement strand
GTGCTTGCCGCGGCATCGATTTCCGCTCCGGCTTGCGCGCAGGGCTGGCCGAGCCGGCCGATGACCATGGTGGTTCCGTTCGCGGCCGGCGGCGGCGCCGACGTCATGGGCCGCATCCTGGCGGCGCGCCTGTCGGAGCTCCTGGGCCAGCAGGTGATCGTCGAGAACATGGGCGGCGCCGGCGGCATGACCGGCGCCTATCGGATCGCCAAGGCTGCGCCCGACGGCTACCAGTTCGTGCTCGGCACCAACGGCACCCACGCGCAGAACCAATCGCTCTACAAGAACCCGCTCTATAACGCCGCCACGGATTTCGCTCCGGTCGCGCTCATTGGCGAGCAGCCGATCGCACTGTTGGCACGCAAGGACTTGCCCGCCGACGATCTGCCGGAGTTCGTGGCCTACACGAAGGCCAACCAGGCCAGCATGAAGTACGGCTCGGCCGGCACCGGTTCGGCGGTCCAGCTCTCCTGCGTGCTGCTCAATGCGGCGAACGGGCTCACCATCACACACGTTCCCTACCGCGGCAGTGCGCCGGCCACGCAGGATTTGATCGCCGGGCGGATCGACTATCAATGCGCCAACCTAGCGCCCGTTCTTGGGCAGGTCGAAAGCAAGCAGGTGAAGGCGATCGCAGTCCTGTCGCGCCACCGCTCCGCGCTGCTGCCGGATCTGCGCACCGCCGCCGAGCAGGGCATGACCGATTTCGAGGCCATCCTCTGGTACGGCTTGTTCCTGCCCAAGGACACGCCCACGCCGATCGTGCAGAAGCTCAACGCCGCGGTCATCGCGACCATGGACACGCCGGCCGTGCAGGAGCGCATGCAGCAGATCAGCGCCGAGCTGGTCACGCCCGAGCGTCGCTCGAGCGAATATCTCGGCAAGCTGGTCGAGAGCGAGATCGTGAAATGGGCCGGCCCGATCAAGGCCAGCGGCGTGACCGCGGATTGAGGCGCTGTCAGTACCTCGCGACGACCGGGCTGCCGCCGAACCGATAATTCACGCCGACGCGCAGAATGTTGTCGGTGATACGGCTGTTGGTGGCGACCAGCGTGAACGGAGCGGGGCCGGCGAAGCTGGTGCTGACGGTGCCGAGGTCCATGTAGAGATATTCAAGCTTTGCGGTCCACGGGCCCGAGATGGTCCATTCAACACCGCCGCCGATCACCCAACCGGCCTTGGTCGTGTTGGAGTTCGCGGCCGTGGTGGTCGACGCCAGCACCAGTCCGCCCGCGAAGGCCGTGGCCGACGTGAAGGTGGCGGTCGTGTCGACCTCGCCGAACGCCAACCCGCCGGTCACATAAAGCAGCCACGAGGCCGACGGCGTCACGCCGACGCGAGCCCGCAGCGTGCCGAACCAGGGCAGCTTCTGCTCGATGCTTGCGCTTCCGGTCGTGCACGGAAGGATCACACCTATAGCCACCGGGCAAGACGTCGGCGTGGTGAGGTTGAGCGTGCCATTCTGGCCGGTGGCCTGGATGTCCGCCTCGACCCCGAGCAGCCACGTGCCCGATTGCCAATTGTAGCCGATCTGGCCGCCGCCCAGCCACCCGTCCATATTCTGCGCTGTTGAGCCGGCCGGCACGCCGGTGATCAAGAAGTCGGTGCCTGATCGTCCCCAGCTGTAGCCGCCGTTGAGACCAATGTAGAAGCCGGTCCAGCTATAGGGCGGCGCCATGACCGGAGCCTTGGTGTAGATCGGCGCCGGCTTGGTGAGATCGGCGGCCATGGCGGGAACAACCGCGAGCGAAGCAAGCGCGATCCCGGTGAGCATCAAGCGATTCATGTGAACCCCCCTTGGAGACATGAATCACGCTATCCGCAAAGGGCCCTTTCGGCTTGGACGGAGCGCGACAAGTACTTGGACTGAAAGCCCAGCAACATCGAATTGTGCGGCTCGTTGCAATTGTGCAACAAACGCAGACCCAACCGCTGGCTCTCTGTGAAATGACTTCCCTGAGGGCCAATTGCCGAGACTGAGTCACGCGTTCCCGCCGATCATCCAATCCGAACGCTCTGTCAAAACCGTTGAAGGTGAGCTTATCCTCGCCACATCCTCCCGAAGCAATGCGCTGGAGGTTCAATGCAGCCTTGGTTTATCGCAACCAAAAAGTTTGATCCGTCGAGCGGGCCGGCGTGGCAAGAATATTTGGAATGCTCGGGCCTCAGTCAACTCGACGAGTTGCTCTCGCTTGACCCCGTGCTGTGCCCAACCGTCTTGCCCGACATAAAGGATACGTACTGGCCGCACATCGTGAATGAAGACTTCATGCTCAATTTCTTCCTCGATCTCGATTTTCTCCTGGAGCAGGCATCGGGCATTGCAGAAAAGAATGTGCTGGGCGTCTTTCGCAATCCGCCTTCGCCGGTGCCGAGCGGTCTCCCGCATTTCGGCTTCGTTGGTTATGACCTCGTCGATGTGACGGGCTCCGCCAGCGCGCTCAGCAATTGCGGCGGCTTTCCTGAAGTGTTCGCGAATGCGGAGCTGTCGCCGCAAGGCCTCCTGAAGTCCCATGCCCGCGCGGTTGAGGTTCAGGCAAGGCTGCGGGAGCTTTACCCAACGGAGGATCACGCCGACTGCCACGTATGGGCGATCTTTCGGTTGATCGGACGTTAGTCCACGAAGCGGAACGGCGTCTCGGTGATGTGCCGCACCTTGACGCAGCGATCGTTGCCCACCTTGCCGCAATAGGCGCCGTGCAGCTGGAATCGGATGGTCAGCGGACCGTTGCCGTCCTCGATCTCGTATCCGCGGACAGGCCCACGGAACACGCGCACAAAATGGCCCCGCGGCCGCGCCACCAGAATGATCAGGATCGATCCGGCCGTGGTGGACAGTCCGGGACCAGGCTCGCAGGTCGCCTGATGCAGGTCGATGATGTAGTCGTCGCGCCCGTCGCCATTGAGATCGCGCCGGATGACGGCCATGGGCTCGATCGCGAAGGTGGTGGCGCCGCTGGCGATGCATGTCCGTGCCGCCGCGCCAAGCTCGTCCAGGACGTCCCGCGGCAGCTCCGCCTCCGCGGCACCGGCAGCGTCCCAGCACCCCGCCAGCGCCAACACCACGGCCAGCGTCGCGGCGGCGCGTCGAAACCGGCCGGCATCGACATGCGTTCGCCTCACCACCTCACCTTGAGGGCGCCGGTGCCCGCATAAGTCTGCCCGCGACCGGAAAATTCGCCGTTGAAGCTCGTGACGAAGGCCACGTTGCGGCTAAGCAACAGCTGCGCGCCGAGATCGAGCTTGGCGGCGTCGCTCGCCGCCCGCGCGCCGTCGACCGTGAAGGCGGTGCCCGGCACCGTGTTGAGGAACGCGTTGATCTGACGGGTCGGCTTGAATTCGTGGACCCACGATGTCCGCGCATAGGGCGCCCAGGCCATCCCGTTGGCCAGCACGAAGCGACTGTCGAGCTGGACACCCAGGAAAGTGGGCAGCGACATGACATTGATGGGTTGATAGGTGAGGTCCAGCAGGCCGGGTGCTCCCCCCGAGGTCGTGCTGGTCTCGCCATAGCCGGCCTGGCGCAGCTCCGAAAGCTGGACGGCGGCGAACGGGGTGACCTGGACCTTCGCGAACGCCCATGTGTTGCCGAGCTCGAGTCGTCCGCCCCACAGATCGCTGCCGAACGCGCCGGTCGCGGTCTCGGTCGGCCCGACGCCCGTGATCGTGCGCGTCGTGCTGTTGCTGAAATGCCCGTAACCGGCGAGCCCCATCAGGTAGGCCGAGCCCCATTGCCGCATCGCATAGGCGCCGATCTGCAAGGCGTCGGCGGCGCCGCTGGTCATGCGGTCCGGAACCGAGAAGCTCGAATGGCTGCCGCCGATCGCGAGGCCAACGAGCAGATCAGGATTGGCCTGATAGTCGAGCCCGAGCGCGCCGCCGGCGAGTCGGCCGGAAAAATCCGCGCTGCCGAGGGGATCCTCGCCCTTGAGCGTCTGGGCGCCCCCGAAGCCCCCGCCCCAGGCGTGCCAGCTCGGCGCAGACGCCGGCGGCGCCTTGAGCACCGTGGCGAAGGCGTCCGGTGGCGCCGCCGCATAGCCGAGCGGAGCGCCGCTCTCGGGCATCCCGGCCCGCTCGCCGCCACGCCACGCCATGGTCTGATTTGCCATTAGGGTCGTGAAGGCGTTGCTGGCGAAGAATGCCGTATTCTGGGCGCCGCTGGTACCCTCGCCGGACAGCCGGTCGAGCGCGCCGGTCGAGGTGGCTTGCAGCAGGTTGGCGTAGAAGGCCGCGGTATTGCCGGTCAGGTTCGCCGCATAAGCGGCGTCGAACGCATTGCCCACGCGCTGCTGGTTCAGCGTCTCGCCCGCGACTGCCCCGAACGGCGTGCGGTTGACGGTCAGGTCCACCGAGTTGGCATTATACGTCGCGGTCGCGGTGAAGAACGCCAGCGGCGTGGTGGTTCCTTCCGCAACGGCCTGCACCTGTGCAAATTGCGAGGTGATCGGATTGTTCGCTACCACTACGCCGAGATAGGTCGTCGACGATCCATATAATCCGGGCTGCAACGCCGCACGAAGCTTGCCGTCGAGATTGGCGGTATCGGCGGCCAGGGAGTCGGCCGCGCCGACGCTGTTCACACGCATCG
>DATDGG010000273.1:0-7395 GCA_036522235.1 Xanthobacteraceae bacterium | reverse complement strand
CCGATGATGCGGGCGCATTTCCCGCGCTGCTATGTCGACGTCAATCGCGAGCCCTATGAGCTCGACCCGCGCATGTTCGACGGCCGCCTGCCGTCCTTTGCCAATACCCGCTCGATGCGGGTGGCGGGCGGGCTCGGGACGGTCGCCCGGGTGGTCGGCGAGTCCCAGGAAATCTACAGTCAGCGGATACCGGTGGAGGATGCGATCCGGCGTATCGAGGGCCTCTACAAGCCCTACCACCGCGCGCTGCGGCGCCTGTTCACACGCTTGCACCGGGATTTCGGGGCCGCGGTGCTGATCGATTGCCATTCCATGCCTTCGACCGCGGGCGCCAAGGATGAGCGGCCGCGCGCCGACATCGTGCTTGGCGACCGCTACGGCACGAGCTGCGTGCCAGCGGTCGCGGAAACCATCGAGGCGGCGTTGCGCGGGCGCGGCTATGTGGTCAGCCGCAACAAGCCTTATGCGGGCGGCTTTATTACGGAGCACTACGGCAACCCGGCCGTCGGCCTGCACGCCATCCAGCTCGAGCTCAATCGCGCGCTCTATATGGATGAGCGGCGCTACGAGCGCTCGGCCTCGTTCCAGACCGTCGCCGCCGATCTTGAAATCCTTGCCGACGAGGTAGGCGCCCTCCCGGTGCAGGAGCTTCGGCCCTACCGGGCGGCCGCCGAATAACGGCGCTTTCAGGCCGTGCGCCGGTCGATCGAACACCCGCCAAAAAAAGGGGCCGCTCGCGGTTGCAAGCGGCCCAAGTCTAGGGAGGAAACGCCCAAGGAGGGCAGCGGTAACGCGAGGCGCTACCGCACCGCAACAATATGCCCCCGCAGCGCACAAAAATCAAGCGTGATTGACCCATTATTCATTCTTGTTTCGCATGGCTGGTCTGCCCACCGCCGAAGCCGTCAGCGCGCCCCGCTCATCATGATTTATCTTTTTATATCAATTATTTACACCATATCCGGGCGGATGGCGCGGGATTCCGCGCGAATCGACGGCCAGCCCCGATGGGCCGGGGGCATGCCATGACAGCTGTGGATTTCGCGGCCTTCGTGGATCACCTCGCCGGGGTCGCGGGCGAAACCATCCTGCCGTTCTTTCGCACCGCCCTGAGCGTGCGCGATAAGGGCAGCCCCGGCGCCTTCGACCCGGTGACGGCCGCCGACCATGCGGCCGAAACCGCGATGCGCGCCCTGATCCGCAGCCATTTCCCGAGCCACGGCATCGTCGGCGAGGAATTCGGCGGCGAGCGCACCGATGCCGAATATGTCTGGTTTCTCGACCCGATCGACGGCACCAAGTCCTTCATCTCCGGCATGCCGGCCTGGGGCACCCTGATCGCCCTCACCCGGCACGGCAAGCCGGTCTTCGGCCTCATGGATCAGCCGTTCACCCGCGAGCGCTTCAGCGGCGACGGCGGGGCGGCGCACTACCGCGGTCCGGCCGGCAAGCGCGACCTGCGCGTGCGCGCCTGCGACAGCCTGGCGGACGCGACCTTGTTCACCACCAGCCCGCGGCTGATGAACGCCGCCGACCGGGCGGCTTTCAGCCGCGTCGAAGAGGCGGCTCTGCTCTCGCGCTATGGCGGCGACTGTTATGCCTATTGCATGCTGGCCGCCGGCCACGTCGACCTCGTGATCGAGACCGGGCTCAAGCCCCATGACGTGCTCGCGCTGGTCCCGATCATCGCGGGTGCGGGCGGCGTGATCACCAGTTGGGAGAATGGGGAGCCCCATGCGGGCGGCCGGATCGTGGCGGCGGGCGACCGGCGCGTCCATGCCGCCGCGCTGGCGCTGCTGGCCGGGTAACGCGGCATCGCCCGCCTCTTGCGATCGATCACGTGAAGATCGGCGTGCCAGGCACGAAGGCGTCGAAGGCGGCGAGCACCTGCGCGCGGAATCGATCCTGCTCCATCAACAGCTCATGGCGGCTGCCCGGCACGATGAGATGCGAGCCCGCCCGCAGCCGGACCGCAAACTCGTCGATCGCCGGCGTCGAGACGACCTGGTCGTGGCCGGCCGCGATCACCAAAAGCGGCTGGCGGATTCGGGTCGGAAAGCTCGGTTCCGCAAGCTGCCGCATCGCCTTGAAGGCCGCGTCCGTCCACCCCACGGTCGGCCAGCCGATCGCCAGCGCCGGCTCCGCTTCGATCACCGCCGTATTGCGGGCATAGCGAACCGGGTCCGAGGTGAGCAGGTTGCCGATGAAGGGGCGCTGCATCATCACCGAAGCGTCGCCGCCCGGCACATAGGCGCCGCCGAGCCCAATCAATCGCAAAGCCTTGACGCCCGCCCGCGTCAATCTGGATCGGCGCATGCCCGGCAGCGCGATCATGGGGGCAAGCAGCACGATGCGATCGAACCAGCGGTGGCCCTGATAGGCGGCGCGCAGCAGGATCGAGGCGCCCATCGAGTGGGCCAACGCAAAGAACGGCGGCGGGCAATCGGGCATCACGACCTCGCGGATGAAGGTGTCGAGATCGACGTCATAGCGAGAAAAATCCCTGACATAGCCCTTGCGCGGATTGCGCAGCACACGCTCGGACAGTCCCTGTCCGCGCCAATCGAGCGTCGCAACCGCAAAACCACGGGCGCGCAGATCGCGCACGGTCTCGAAATACTTCTCGATGAACTCGGCGCGGCCCTGGAACAGGCACACCGTGCCCTTACGCCCCGGGGGCGGCGCCCAACGGGCAAAGCGCAACGCCACGCCGTCCGGAGTCTTTAAGGTTCCGGTTACCACGTCCTCGGGAACCGGATTGGCTGGAATCGAGATGAGGGTCATGTGGGAAAGCTTGCGCGTCCGCGTGACGGCGAAAAGTTGTTGGACTTATATCAGGACATTCCTAACGCTCAATCGCTAACGGACTTAGATCGCCGAAGGACTGGGCCATCTTGCAAACGGCGAGGCGGCTTCCCACATTTTTCCCGTGCAGGCCCGTCCGCGGGCTGCATAAGCCGAACCGGTCCGGCCATTTGGCGGACCATCTGCATTTCGCTCAACTGGAGGATATGCCATGCGAACTTTCGACCTTGCTCCCCTTTACCGCTCGACCGTGGGCTTCGACCGGCTGTTTTCGCTGCTCGACCAGGTGTCCGGCTTCGACGGCGCCGCTCCCGGTTACCCGCCCTATAACATCGAGCGGACCGGCGAGAACGCCTATCGCATCAGCGTGGCGGTCGCCGGGTTCTCGGAGGGCGAGCTTTCCATCGCAGCCAAAGAGAACACTCTGACGATTCGCGGCGACAAGCAAACCAAGACCGACGAGAAGGACGGCGCGGTGCTCTATCAAGGCATCGCGGCGCGCGCCTTCGAGCGCGTGTTCCAGCTGGCCGACCATGTCGAGGTCAAGGGCGCCAAGCTCGAGAACGGGCTGCTGCATGTCGATCTGACGCGCGAGGTCCCCGAGGCTAAGAAGCCCCGCCAAATCCCGATCGGCGAGGGCAAGCCCAAGGTGGTCGAGGCTAAAGCCGCGTAACAAGGCTGCCTGGCACGGCCGCGTGACAAGGCTGGCTCAAAAGGCCGCCTGACAAGGGATTGCGGACTTGCCCGCAAGGAGTGCTCCGGAAATTTCCGGGGCGCTTTTTTTGTGGAGGTTTACTCGATCTGCTGGTCGGCGTCCTTGGCGGCCGTGGCTGGCGCAGGCGCGGCGGCCGGTGTCGGCGGCTTTACGGCGGGGGCCACCGCCGGTGCTGCTGCGGGGGCCGGTGCGGGAGCCTCGTTCAACGCCACATTGGGCCGCGGGCGCGGCAGCGGCAGGCGTGGCGGTGACGGTGACGGTGGCCCCGGCTCCGTCACCGCCAGACGGGTCGGCGGCAAAGCCGGGCCGGCATTTGGCGTTCCGGGATTGGGAATATCGCGCGGCGGCGTCGGCGCCGGCCCGACGTCGGTCATCGCATGCGCAGTGAAGGGGCGCGGCGGCGTCGGCGGGAGCGCGTTGTCGCTGCTCGGGTGCGCGGCATAGGGCGGCGGCGCGACGGTCGCTTCGAGAGGAGGCGCGGGCGCAACCGGCAGCCCGCTCGGACGCGTGAGCTCGGGCCCATATGAAGCGACCCCCAGAGCGGGGCGCAGGTTCACGATGTCGCCGAGCTGGGCATCGACCACCACGCGCATCTGGCGGCCGACCCGATCGACCGCGACCAGCACGTAATAGGGGCCGCGCCGCATCGGGCGGGTCAACGGCGCAAGCCCGGTCGAGCGCACGATGGACATGATCTCATAGGGCGGCAGTACGGGATCGGAAACGGCGGCGCCCGGATAGACCGGTTGCGCCTGCGCCATCCCCCCGGTCGCGATGCCGAGCAGCAGGAGGCCGGCGCAGACGGCGAGCTGTTTCTTCAAGACACCACTCCCCTGCGTTTGACCCGCCCAAGCTAAGGGCCTCTCGCGACTAAAATCGGGCAACCGTGCGATCAGTCGCCAAAAAGGCGGGACCGCTTCATCAGCCGCGGAATCGCGTTTGCCAGCATGAAACCGGTCGCCGGCCGAGGCGCAACAGCGGCGGCGGCGGCACGGCGATACCGGCGGCGGGCATTGCTCAAAGAAGCGGCTGGAACCACCGGTCCATGAGGGCTCCGGCCGGGACGCCGGCCCGCGCTCCCGTCATGGCGAAAACATGAAAAGAGCCAGAAAGTGAATTTAGCGATAGGCGAACGCTTGTTTCCGTAGCTAGAATTTGGCAGGCTGCGTTAGGACAGTGTTACTGACCAGTCGCCGCCGCGTCCCGCGGCGGCGGACGGTTTCAGACAGCCGCAAATTGATGATCATGATTCTGATCACCAGGATCTTGATGACTGAGAATTGATGACCAAGGTGCCGGGCCTTGGGGCGACAACTACGGGCCGGGAAAGGACCGGCGTGCTGGCTGGTGCCGCCCGATGCTGAGCGGCCACGCGCCCAAGCCGGGAACGGCGGGCAGGCCAGGCCGCCAATGACCAGAGCGACGCTTCGCCTCTGGCCCGCGGCGCGGATCGGCGCTGCGGAACGTGTGAGGTGCGCCGGCATTGGGACGCGAGGTCGAGATGGGCGTGATCGGGAACCGCGGAACGGAGCCGGGATCGGGCGTCCGGCAGGATTCGACGCAGCGTTTCGAGGGCCAGGCTGATATCGAGCTCCCGGGCGTGCAGGGGCTCTACGATCCGGCCCTCGGCAAGGGCGCCTGCGGGGTCGGCTTCATCGCCGACATCAAGGGGCGCAAGTCGCATAAGATCGTCGAGGACGCGCTTTCGATCCTTTGCAATCTCGAGCACCGCGGCGCTGTCGGCGCCGACTCGCGCGCAGGCGACGGCGCCGGCATTCTGGTGCAGATTCCGCACGCATTCTTCACCGCCGCCGGCGGCCAGCTCGGCTTCCGCCTGCCGCCGCCGGGCGAATACGCCGTCGGCGCGCTGTTCATGCCGCGCGATCCCGATTGGCGGCGGGTGATCCGTGATATCTACGCCGCGATGGTCAAGCGCGAGGGCATGACGCTCATCGGCTGGCGCGACGTGCCGATCGACAATTCCACGCTCGGCGAATCGGTCAAGCCAACCGAGCCGGTGCACCAGCAGGTCTTCATCGGCCGCGGCAAGAACATCCGCGACGAAACCGAGTTCGAGCGGCGCCTCTATATCCTGCGTAAATCGATCTCGAATGCGATCTATCAGCGACGCGAGCGGCGGCTGGCCGGCTATTATCCGGTTTCGATTTCCTGCCGCACCGTCATCTACAAAGGGATGTTCCTCGCCGACCAGCTCGGCACCTATTATCCCGATCTCAGCGATCCGAGCTTCGCGAGCGCGCTCGCGCTGGTGCACCAGCGCTTCTCCACCAACACGTTCCCGACCTGGTCGCTCGCCCATCCCTACCGGATGGTGGCGCACAACGGCGAGATCAACACGCTGCGCGGCAATCTCAACTGGATGGCGGCACGCCAGGGTTCGGTCTCCTCGCCGCTGTTCGGCGAGGAGATCAGCAAGCTCTGGCCGATCTCCTATGAGGGCCAGTCCGACACCGCCTGCTTCGACAACGCGCTCGAGTTCCTGGTGCAGGGCGGCTACGGGCTCGCCCATGCCATGATGATGCTGATCCCGGAGGCCTGGGCCGGCAATCCGCTGATGGACGAGGAGCGGCGCGCCTTCTACGAATACAATGCCGCCCTGATGGAGCCGTGGGACGGCCCGGCCGCCATCGCGTTCACCAACGGCCGCCAGATCGGCGCCACCCTCGATCGCAACGGCTTGCGTCCAGCGCGCTATTTCCTCACCCGCGACGACCGCATCATCATGGCCTCCGAGATGGGCGTGCTGCCGATCCCGGAGCGCGAGATCGTCACCAAGTGGCGGCTGCAGCCGGGAAAGATGCTGCTGGTCGATCTCGACGAAGGCCGCCTCATTCCCGACGAGGAGCTCAAGGCCACGCTGTCGCGCCGCCAGCCCTACCGGCAATGGCTCGACCGCAACCAGATCGTGCTCGAAGACCTGCCCGCCGTTCCGCACGAGGCGGCGCTGTCGAATCTCGCGCTGCTCGATCGCCAGCAGGCCTTCGGCTACACCCAGGAAGACCTGCGCATCCTGATGAGCCCGATGGCCGCCCTGGGCGAAGAGGCGATCGGCTCGATGGGCAACGATTCGCCGATCTCGGCGCTGTCGAGCAAATCCAAGCTCCTGTTCACCTATTTCAAGCAGAACTTCGCGCAGGTGACGAACCCGCCGATCGATCCGATCCGCGAGGAGCTGGTGATGAGCCTGGTCTCGATCATCGGGCCACGGCCGAACCTGTTCTCGCTCGAAGGCGGCTCGACCACCAAACGCCTGGAAGTGCGCCAGCCCATCCTCACCAATGCGGACCTCGAGAAAATCCGCGCCATTTCCGAGATCGGCGACGATCACTTCAAGTCGCGCACCCTCGACACCACTTGGCCGGCCGAGACCGGCGCGGCCGGCATGAAGGACGCGCTTGATGCGCTCTGCGCGCGCGCCGAGGCGGCCGTGCGCGAGGGCATCAACATCATTGTCCTGTCCGACCGCCGCGCCGGCGCCGACAATATTCCGATCCCGTCGCTCTTGGCGTGCGCGGCCGCGCACCATCATCTGATCCGCCAGGGCCTGCGCACATCGGTCGGCATCGTCCTGGAGACCGGCGAGCCGCGCGAGGTGCATCATTTTTGCTGCCTGGCCGGCTACGGCGCCGAGGCGATCAATCCCTATCTCGCCTTCGAGACGCTGATCGCCATGAACGACGACCTGCCGCAGAGGCTCGACGAGAAGGAGGTCGTCAAGCGCTACATCAAGTCGATCGACAAGGGCATCCTCAAGGTGATGTCCAAGATGGGCATTTCCACCTACCAGTCCTATTGCGGCGCGCAGATTTTCGACGCGGTGGGTCTCAAGTCGGATTTCGTCGCCGAATACTTCA
>DATDGG010000272.1:0-6981 GCA_036522235.1 Xanthobacteraceae bacterium | reverse complement strand
TCCCGATCAGACCCCGTCAATTGGACAACAAGAACCAAACAAATCAAATAACAAGAGGCCGCTTCAAGACACCGGAGAGGGCAACCTCGCCGGTGTTTTTATTCGGCCGCGATCGCCGCCCTCTTGTGCGGATCGTAGTTGAGGACCGGCGCGAGCCACTTCTCTGCCTCCGCCAGCGTCCAGCCCTTGCGCGCCGCGTAGTCCTCGACCTGATCGCGCTCGAGCTTGCCGACGCCGAAATAGCGGCTCTCCGGATGACTGAAATAGAGGCCGGACACGGAGGCTCCAGGCCACATGGCAAAGCTTTCGGTGAGCCGCACGCCGATCGCCCGCTCGGCATCAAGCAAACTGAACAGCGTTGACTTCTCGCTGTGCTCGGGCTGCGCCGGATAGCCGGGCGCCGGACGGATGCCGCGGTACTTCTCGGCGATCAGGTCGTCCGGGCGAAGTGCCTCGTCGGGCGCGTAGGCCCACAATTCCCGGCGCACGCGCTGGTGCAGACGCTCCGCGAAGGCTTCCGCCAGCCGATCGGCCAGCGCCTTGACCAGGATGGCCGAATAATCGTCGTTGGCGGCCTTGAAGCGCGTCGCGATCTCGTCCTCGCCGATACCGGCGGTGACCGCGAAGGCGCCGATATAGTCGGAGAGCCCGCTGGCGCGCGGCGCAACAAAATCGGCGAGCGCCAGATTGGGACGGCCTTCGCGCCGGGCGAGCTGCTGGCGTAGCGTGTGCAGGACCGCAATTGGCTCGCCGCGTGCTTCGTCACCGAACACCAGAATGTCGTCGCCTTGCGTGTTGGCGGGCCAGAATCCCACGACGCCGGCGGCGCGCAGCCACCGCTCTTGGACAATGCGGCCGAGCATGGCCTTGGCATCGTTGAACAGTCCGCGCGCGGCGGTGCCGTATTTCGCATCGTCGAGAATCGCCGGATATTTGCCCTTGAGCTCCCAGGTCGCGAAGAACGGCGACCAGTCGATGAAATCGATGAGCTCGGGGACGGAATAGTCAGCGAAAACGCGGGTGCCGAGAACGCGCGGGCGCGGCGGCTGGTAGGTGCCTGACCAATCGAGCTTGAGCGCGTTCTCGCGCGCGAGCTTGAGCGGCAGGCGCTGCTTGTTCTCCTCGGCGCGGGCGTGGGCGGCCGCGATCTCGGCATATTCGCTGCGGATGCCGGCGATATAGGGCGCGCAGGCCGTAGCCGACATCAAGCTTCCGGCGACGCCGACGGCGCGGCTCGCATCGTTGACATGGATCGCCTGGCCGCGCCGATAATTGGGATGGATTTTCACCGCCGTGTGCGTGCGGCTGGTGGTGGCCCCGCCGATCATCAGCGGCAGCGCGAAGCCTGACCGCTCCATCTCGGCGGCGACGTGGCACATTTCGTCGAGCGACGGCGTGATCAGGCCGGACAGCCCGATGATGTCGGCCTTCTCGGCCTTGGCGGTCTCCAAAATCTTCGCCGCCGGCACCATGACGCCGAGATCGATGATCTCGTAATTGTTGCACTGGAGCACGACGCCGACGATGCTCTTGCCGATGTCGTGCACATCGCCTTTCACGGTCGCCAGCACGATCTTGCCGTTCGAGCTCCTCCAGGCCGTGCCTTTCTCGCGCTTTTCCTGCTCCATGAAAGGCATCAGATAAGCGACCGCCTGTTTCATCACCCGCGCCGACTTGACGACTTGCGGCAGGAACATCTTGCCGGAGCCGAACAGGTCGCCGACCACGTTCATGCCGTCCATCAGCGGGCCTTCGATCACGGCGAGCGGGCGTTCCGCGCGCAGGCGTGCCTGCTCGGTATCGGTCTCGATGAAGTCGGTGATGCCGTGCACAAGAGCGTGCGAGAGGCGCTGCTCCACCGGCCAGTCGCGCCAGGCGAGATCGGCTTCCTTGCGCTCCTTGCCGTGACCGCGGTAACGCTCGGCGAGCGCGAGCAACCGTTCGGCGCCGTCGGGACGGCGGTTGAGGACGACGTCCTCGCAGGCCTCGCGCAGTTCGGGATTAAGATCGTCATAGACCGCGATCTGGCCGGCATTGACGATGCCCATGTCCATGCCGGCCTTGATGGCGTGATAGAGGAACACCGTGTGCATGGCCTCGCGCACCGGCTCGTTGCCGCGGAACGAGAACGAGAAGTTGGACACGCCGCCCGAGATATGGGCGTGCGGCAGGTTGGCCCTGATCCAGCGCGCCGCCTCGATGAAGTCGACCCCGTAGCCGTCGTGCTCGGCCATGCCGGTCGCGACCGCAAAGATATTCGGATCGAAGATGATGTCCTCGGGCGGGAAGCCGACCTGCTTCACCAGGATGTCGTAGGCGCGCTTGGCGATCGCGGTCTTCTTCTCGAACGTGTCGGCCTGCCCGCGCTCGTCGAAGGCCATGACCACGACCGCGGCGCCGTAGCGGCGCACGATGCCGGCCTGGCGGATGAATTCGGCCTCGCCCTCCTTGAGCGAGATCGAGTTCACCACCGCCTTGCCCTGCAGGCATTTGAGGCCGGCCTCGATCACCGTGAATTTCGAAGAATCCACCATCACCGGCACCCGCGCGATGTCGGGCTCGGCGGCGACGAGATTGAGAAAGGTCACCATCGCCTTCTGCGAATCGAGCAGGCCTTCGTCCATGTTCACATCGATGATCTGCGCGCCGTTCTCGACCTGATCGCGCGCCACGTCGAGCGCGGCGGTGTAATCGCCCTCGGTCACGAGCTTGCGGAAGCGCGCCGAGCCGGTCACGTTGGTCCGCTCGCCCACATTCACGAACGGGATTTCCGGCGTCAGCGTAAAGGCCTCGAGGCCCGAGAGACGTAGGCGCGGTGGAATTTCCGGGATCGAACGCGGCGCCTTGCCTTCGACCGCGCGCACGATCGCGGCGATATGCTCGGGCGTGGTGCCGCAGCAACCGCCCACGATATTGACGAGGCCCGCTGACGCGAACTCGCCGATGAGCTCGGCCATGTATTCGGGACTCTCGTCGTAGCGGCCGAACTCGTTGGGTAGCCCGGCATTCGGATAGGCGCAGATCAGCGTGTCGGCGATGCGCCCGATCTCGGCCACGTGGGCGCGCATCTCCTTCGCCCCGAGCGCGCAATTCAATCCGATCGACACCGGCGCGGCATGCCGCACCGAGTGCCAGAATCCGGCCGGCGTCTGCCCCGACAACAGGCGGCCCGAGAGGTCCGTGATGGTGCCGGAGATCATGACCGGCACGCGTGTGCCCCGCGCCTGCGTCACCTCGGCAACCGCATAGATGGCGGCCTTGGCGTTGAGCGTGTCGAAGATGGTCTCGATCAGCAGGAGATCGGCGCCGCCTTCGATCAGGCCGTCGATCTGCTCCGCATAGGCTAAGCGCAGCTCGTCGAAGGAGATGGCGCGGAAGCCGGGATTTGCGACATCCGGCGAGATCGAGGCGGTGCGATTGGTCGGGCCGATGGCGCCGGCCACGAAACGCGGACGGCCGTCCTCCCGTTCGGCCATCTCGGCCGCGGCGCGCGCAAGCTTGGCGCCTTCGCGATTGAGCTCGTGCGCGAGCTCCGACAGGCCGTAGTCGGCCTGCGCGATCGCGGTCGAGGAGAAGGTATTGGTCGAGACGATGTCGGCGCCGGCGCGAAAATAGGCCAGATGAATGTCGCGCACGGCGTCCGGCTGCGAGAGAATCAACAGGTCGTTGTTGCCCCGCACCTCGCGGTTCCAGGCATCGAAGCGGGCCCCGCGATAGCCTTCCTCGTCGAGCTTGAGCTCCTGGATCATGGTGCCCATGGCACCGTCGAGCACCAGGATGCGCTCGGCAGCCAGGCGGCGAAGCCGCTGCTCGGTGGTCGACATGGCAAGTTGACTCATCGCCGGAGCCCCCTCTCCCCAACCCTCTCCCCTCCGGGGAGAGGGAGCTCGCCGTCACCGCGGAGGGGCTCCGGCTCGACATCTTGCTTAGGCCGCAGGCCCAGCAGGTGGCAGACGGCGTAGACCAGGTCGGCGCGGTTCATGGTGTAGAAGTGAAAATCGGTGACGCCGCGGTCAACCAGATCGACCACCTGCTCGGCCGCGACCGCGGCGGCGATCAGCTTGCGGGTCGCGGCATCGTTTTCCAGACCGTCGAACCGTTCGGCCAGCCAATCGGGCACCGACGTGCCGCAGCGCGTCGCAAAGCTCTTGGTCTGCTTGAAATTCTGCACCGGCAGGATGCCGGGCACGACCGGCACCGCGATGCCGCGCGCGCGCACGCGGTCGAGATAGCGGAAATAGAGATCGTTCTCGAAGAAGAACTGCGTGATGGCGCGCGACGCGCCGGCGTCGACCTTGGCCTTGAGCATGTCGATATCGGCTTCGACCGTCGCGCTGTCGGGATGCCGTTCCGGATAGGCCGATACCGACACTTCAACATCGGCGATGCGCTTGATGCCGGCGACCAGATCGGCGGCGTTGAGGTAGCCGCCCGGATGCGGTGCGTAGCGATCGCCGATGCCGCCGATCGGATCGCCGCGTAGCGCCACGATGTGGCGGACGCCGGAGGCGCAGTAGCTCTGGATGACGGCATCGACTTCCGCGCGGGCGGCGCCGACGCAAGTGAGATGCGCGGCCGGCACCAACATGGTCTCGGCCAGAATGCGCTTGACGGTCGAATGGGTGCGCTCGCGGGTCGAGCCGCCGGCCCCATAGGTCACCGACACGAAATTGGGCGAAAGCGGCGCGAGCCGGCTGATCGCCTCCCAGAGCGTCGCCTCCATCTCGGCGGTCTTGGGCGGAAAGAACTCGAACGAGACGCGGATGCGTCGCGTCGCGCCAGCTTGGATGAAGCGGCTGGGGCGCGGGTTCATCAGGCGACCTCCCGCGCGGAAGGCCCCGCGAGCGCAATGCGCGGATCGCGCCCGAGCCAGAGCGAGACCGCGATCTTGCCGTCGGAATTTCCCTCCGGCGGCAGCGTCTTCTGCTGCAGCATTTCGAGGCCCGCACCGGTGAGCCATTGCGTCACGGTCTCGGGCGCGAAGCCGAGCCGGCGATGGGCATGTTCGTCGCGCAGGAATTCGAGATCATGCGGCGCGAAATCGACCACCAACAGCCGCCCCGCCGGCCGCAACACCCGCGCGGCCTCCTGGATCGCGCGCGCGCTGTCGTCGAGGAAGTGCAGCACCTGATGGATGATGACGAGATCGAAGCTATCCCGCGGCAGCGCAAGATCGTAGATGTCGCCTTGCCGCACGCTGCAATGGCGCAGGCCGGCGCGGTCGAGCCGCGCGCGGGCGAGCGCCAGCATGTCGAGCGACAGATCGAGGCCGAGGCCGCGCTCGATCTCGGCCCCGAACAGCTCCATCATGCGCCCGGTGCCAGTGCCGAGATCGAGCAGGGAGCGAAACGGCGCGCTCCCGAGCGCCGCGTGGATCTCGGTCTCGACCGCCTCGTCGGTCACGTGCAGCTTGCGGATGCGGTCCCACTCCGCGGCATGGCGGCGGAAATAGGCCTGCGCGGCGGCGGCGCGCTCGGCCCGCACGGCGGCAAGACGCTCGCGATCCCGCGCGATGGTGGTGTCGTCGGCATCGAGCCGGGCGATCAGCTCGCGCGCCAGTGCCGCGCTGCCGCCATGCTCGCCGAGGCGGAAGAAGGCCCAGGAGCCTTCGCGAAAGCGCTGGACCAGCCCGGCTTCCGCCAGGAGCTTGAGATGGCGGGAAATGCGCGGCTGCGACTGGCGCAAAATGTCAGTGAGATCGGACACCGTCAGCTCCGCCTCGGCCAGGAGTGCCAAGATGCGCAAGCGGGTGGCTTCGCCGGCCGCTTTCAGGGCGCTGTTGAGGGCCATGAACGGCAGCGAGGCGACTTGGCGTGACAGGGGGTTCACTCTGGGATTCATGAGGACACGAGATGGTCGAACACGGATTTAAAGCCCTACCGGAAGATATATAAAGATATCTTTATACCTTTAACAGATCAGCATCAAGACCGGCGTCGCCAAAAAATGCCCTTCAAAAGATAAACAAGCCGGTACTTGGCGCCGGTTCGCCGACGGGCGACACTTGTCCCAGGAAGACCCTCATGAAAAGCTCCGAAGATCCGCCAGCCGCCACCAGCCCCGACCCTTTCGGGTTGCGCGAGGGCGAGGTCCGGGTCGAGCTGCCCGACCATTTCGACGCCTCGCTCTATTTCATCGGCCGCATCCGCACCCCTTGGACCCGGCGCGAGGACTGCCCGAAGAACGGCCGGGAGAGCGAAGCGGTCTGCACCATCGAGCTCGATTCCCGCTGGGCGGCGGGCCTTGCCGGGCTCGAGACGGCGAGCCATGTGGTCGTGCTCTATTGGATGGACCGGGCGCGGCGCGATCTGGTGCTGCAGGCGCCACGCCACTATGCCGAGCAACGCGGCACCTTTGCGCTGCGCTCGCCGGTGCGGCCCAATCCCATCGCTATGAGCGTGGTCCGCCTGCTGGGCATCGCAGGCCACACGCTCTCGGTCATCGGCCTCGATTGCCTCGATGGTACTCCGCTCCTCGACCTCAAGCCCTATTTCGCCTCGACCCACGCGGTTCCGGACGCCCGGGTCGGCTGGCACGACAGCCGCAAGGCCTGAGCGGCCGCCCCCTCCCCGGTTCCGAAGCTAAAAATTTTCTGCGCATTTGAACCCTTTCGCCGGTTGGCCCGACCAATGGGAAACCGATGATGAGGGGGATCGTCATGCACACATTCAGCCTCGTTCGCTCCGCCGCTGCGATCGTCGTGATCGCCGCCGCAACTTCGTTTGCCACCACCGCTTTCGCCAGCCCTTTCCTGCCGTTCGGCCAGCCGAGCCAGGCGCCCACGATGCACGCGCCGGCGGATGAAGGCACCGATGACGGCGCCGAGCTTCCGGCCCGCTTCAAGCGCCAGATGGTCGACTACCGCACCGCCGAGCTGCCGGGCACGATCGTGATCGACACGCCCAACACCTACCTCTATCTGGTCCTCGGCAACGGCAAAGCGATGCGCTACGGCATCGGCGTCGGCCGCGAGGGTTTCAC
>DATDGG010000271.1:0-7513 GCA_036522235.1 Xanthobacteraceae bacterium | reverse complement strand
GCTTTGCTGGGCCAATGTCGCGGCGCCGCGGCCCAAGGATCACGCAGCCCAAGGTTCGCAAAGAAGGATCGCAATGATCGCCGGTATCATTATCGTCGTCGCGCTCATGATGTTGGCCACGCAGCTGATGGGCCAGGCCGCGACCGGAGCGTGGCCGAGCATCACGCTGTCCTCCGAGTTCGGTATCCCGGCGGATCGGGTGTTCTCGAATTGGTTCATCCTCGACCGGCCGCTCCAGTTCATCCTGGGCGACGTCCAGCTCTGGGTGGTCATGATCTTTGCCGCCGCGCTGATCTATTGGCTGACCGACTGGACGAGCGAAATGCTCGGCCGCATCTTCCGGCGCGCCCCGCCGCCCGCCGCGACCAGCGTCAAATCACCCTGACCGCCTCCCCGCGCCGCCGAAATGCTTGGCCAAGGCGTCGAGGCCGCGCTTGAGATCGGCGAGCGCGCCGCGCGGGCAGGCTTCGCCGTGCACCGCCACGCGCGCGACCGCGCGGGCGGCGCGTTGGCCCGCCTCGAGCACGGCGGCGAAGGCCGCATCGTAGCGCTCCTTGCGGCGCCGGCACTCGCACGGATTCCCCGGTTCGCGTCCGCATTTGAGATCGCCCGGGCAATCGTAGCCGCGGCCGGCGCCCGACACTGCGCGCGGCGTCTCGATGACGGCGCGATATTTGCCGACCACGACCGCGTAGCGCAGCCCACCGAGATATTGCGCGTCCGAAAGCACGCCCAGGAGATTGAGGCAGCCGAGCGGGCTCGCCGCCTTCTGGTCCATGCGCTTCTCTTCCGGCAGCCACACCCGATGCGGCTGCAGCATGGCAAGGCAGATGACTTGGGGCTCCCGGCGCACCAGATCGCCGCCCGGATGTCGAGGGGCGAATTTGCGCTTGCGTCCGCGGCGTGTCATGGCGGTCAGGCTCCCTTTGGTTTGGGTGAGGCGTCGAGCGCTGACGCGCTGGGCGCTGACGCGCATGGTTCATCGGGCGCGGGCGTGCTCGTTGCGGCACCGCGGCGCGCGAACAGGGCGTCGAGCTCCTGCCGCGACCATTGATTGGCCGGTTTGGGAGGAGGCTGCGCGGGGGGTGGAATCGCGCTCGGCTCCGGCGCGGGAGTGTTCGGCGAAGCGAAGGAAGAATCTATTTTCTGATTGTGATTGGTTCGCGGTTGATCGGGCGCCGCTTCGCCGGCCGCTTGCCGCCCGCTCGGGCCGCGCGCCAGCGCTCGCTTGCCTTCCGCCTGGGCGCGGATGATCGCCTCGCCTTGCGCGACCGCGCGCGCAATCCCCGACTTGATGCCGCCGCTGCGGCCGGCAAGGCGGCGCTGCATGACGGCGCGATCGAGCTTGGTGAGCTCGGCTTCGATCCGCTTGTGCTTCCAGCCGTCGGCGAATTTCGCCTGCACGGGCTCGCGGATGCGGCGCCACTGCGCGATCGAGAGGCCAGCGATCGCGGCCAGCCGCGCGTCGTCGGTCGGCAGCGCGTCGTGCTGCCAGTAGTGCATGATCAGCAGCAGGTAAGCCCCGTGCTGGAGCGTGTTGAGATCGCGCGTGTCGCGCAGATAGTCGCCGACATAGAGCGGCATCCAGGCGCGGCCCATGCTGCCTCCTTTACGTTCTTGGAAAGACTCAAGCCGCGCGATGGAGACCGTGCACGGGGCGCGCCGGGGTGGCCGCGCGTTGCGGTGCGTTCTCCGCGCTCTCGGGCCGATACGCGATGAGGCAGTGGGCGACGCAATAGGGATAGCGCCGCAATGGCGCGGCGCCGCAGAAGGCGAAGTCCGCTTCGCCCGGCTCGCCCACGGGCCAGCGGCAGGTCGTGGCGGTGAGTTCGAGCAGCGAGCAGGCGGGCCCGAAGGCCTGCCCGGCATGCTGATGCACGGTGCGCAGGTCGGGCGCGCCAGAGCCTGGATCGAGGCCGAGCGCCTGGAACGCGGCCATCAACTGGCTCTGCGCCCGCGCGGTGCGCGATGTCCGCGGCCCGCAGCGGCGCTTGGGCGCGGCCTGCTCCTTGCGAAAGTGCCGCCGCTTGAACTCGGGCTGCACCAATTTGAGCCGATGCACCTTACCGAGCACGGCGCAGCGCGAGAGATGAGGACCGAGCTCGCGCGCGATCGTGCTGGCACTCAAGCCTTCCGCCCATCGTTGTTTCAGGAGCGCAATGCGCTCCGCGCTCCAGTTGAAGCGTCTGCGGCCGAGCGCGGCCTGCGCATCGCGCAACGCCTGCCGATCCTGCGCATCGAATGCCATCGCGTCACCTCGGTTTTGGATTGCTTCGAATCAGAGAGGGTGGCGCGGCTCACCGGCCCGGTGAGCCGGGAGCCGCGCCGGTCCGTCGCTGCGCGGGGGAGGGAGCGGCGCGACGGACAAAGCTGAAAGCTTTTGCGGACGGATTGCACTCATAGGGCGCGCCTCTTGGAGGAGCGCCCTTCGGACGCGCGCAGCGGCGCGCTCGGCGCGACGGGCACGTCCTGCGGCCGCGCCCACAGATCGGGCCGCAGCGCCGAGGCCGGCACCGCCCCGCCGGTGAAGCGGTGCACCGCCAGCGCCATCCGGGAGGAGACCGCTCCCCGCCGCCGCGCCTTGTTGATGGCGACCTGCGAATAGCCGGTCGCCGCCGCAAGCTTCGATTCGGAGCCGGCGATGCGGATGGCCTGCTCGAGCGGCGGGGTGGCGTCCATAACCAGGTAATAACATACGTTATCGCCAGGTCAAGTCCTTTAGTTATTGACTGTGGCTATAACCGCGGTTATGGTGCCCTACCCTCCCGCACAGGAGCGTGTGAAGAAATTGGCTACCCGGTCATCCCCGCGAAAGCGGGGACCCAGTCTCTTCGCAAGATGCCTTGATCTTGGCCTGCGCTGGCATTCTGCGAAGGAACTGGATTCCCGCTTTGGCGGGAATGACCGGAGGAAGTGATTTCCTCACACGCTCACAGGCGGGCGACGGCGCAGGAGAGGACCATGGAACCCGGCGAGATCATCAGGCGCAAGCGCGAGGAGCTGGGCTGGTCGCAGGCGCAGCTCGGCAACCGCGTCGGCATTTCGCAGCCCGCGATCAAGAAGATCGAAGCGGGCGACAGCCGGCATTCCAAGTTCCTGCCGAAGATCGCGCAGGTTCTGGCGATCCCGCTGTCCGATCTCGATCTCTCGCTCGCGGGCGTGGTCGTGCCGCCGGCGCCCGAGCTGATGCCTCCCACGCGGATTCTGGGCGAGCGCGATTTTCCGGTGCATGCCTCGGCCGAGGGCGGGCCCGGGCAGATCATCGTGTCGCACGATGCGGTGGACTTCATGGCGCGCCCTGCCCCGCTCATCCACGTGCGCGATTCCTATGGGCTGCTCATCACCGGCACCTCGATGGAGCCCGAATACCGGCAGGGTGACACCGCGCTCGTCAACCCGCACCTGCCGGTGATCCCGGGCGAGGTCTATATCTTCTATGCCGAGAAAGCCGGCGAGGCGCGCGCCACCATCAAATATCTGCGCCGCGCCACCGCCGACAAATGGCTCCTGAGCCAGCACAACCCGACCGACGGAATAGCCAAGGACTTCACCTTGCTGCGCCGCGAATGGCAGTGGGCGCATCGCGTGATCGGCAAATATTCGCGCTGAACCCCCTCCTCGCTGCCGCGCGTGGGGTCGAGCGATCGTATGCGACGGTTCCGGCATTCTCCACCTCGCCCCGCTTGCCATTAGGGCGTTAACGCCCGTCTTCGACGGGCTATGGAGAGGTCGGCGCGAAGCGCCGGGTGAGGGGGCCTCTCCGCGAATCTGAGCGTTGCGTGCGTGGAGAGGCCCCCTTACCCCGACCCTCTCCCCGCACGCGGGGAGAGGGAGCTTGAAACGCCGTGCCTTCATGACGGCTGCATGGCAGGTCGGCGGAATCGCCTCTTCGCCGATGACGAAGCCAGGCTATTGAACATACACATTGCGGCGCCCGCGCGCGGCCTGCAGCCTGAGTCTCATGTCGGAATCGATCCTCACGTTCATTGCCGGCGTCTTCCTCGTCGCGGGCTTCGTCAAGGGCGTGGTCGGGCTCGGCCTGCCGGCCATCGCCATGGGCCTGCTGGCGCTGGTGATGCCGCCGGCGGATGCCGCGTCGATCCTGATCGTGCCGACGGTCGCAACAAACATCTGGCAGATGGCAGCGGGGCCCAGCCTCAAGCCGGTCGCCGCGCGCCTGTGGCCGGTCATGCTGGGCGTGATCGCCGGCACGCTCGCGGGCGCCGGATGGCTCGTGCACGGGCGGCTCGGCGCCGGGCTGCTCGGCGTGGCGCTGATGCTCTATGCGCTGACGAGCCTCGCCTCGCTCCGCTTTACGGTCAGCCGCAAATCCGAGATCTGGCTCGGGCCGCTCGTCGGCCTCGCCACCGGCCTGGTGGCGGCCGCGACCGGCGTCTTCGCCATGCCGGCCGTGATCTACCTGCAGGCGATCGGGCTCGACAAGGAGGATCTGGTGCAGGCGCTCGGCCTCTCCTTCACGATCTCCTCGCTCGCCCTCGCCGTCAACCTCGCCTCGGTCTCGGCGCTCAACCTGTCGCTCGGCCTGCCCTCGCTCGGCGCGCTCGCCGTCGCCTGCCTCGGCATGTGGCTCGGCCAGATCCTGCGCCTGCGCCTCGCGCCGGCAACGTTCCGTCTGGTCTTCCTGCTCGGGCTATTGGCGCTGGGGCTTTATTTGGTTGTGCGGTCGGTGACGTGAACCGCTCTGTTCAGCGGAAGCTAGAATAGATCTTCTGATCGATACAAGAACTGCAAAAATGCGCTAAAACGCGGCGCTACCTTTTTCGCCACGGCCAGTTCCATCCCAATGAAAGGCACGACGACTATGGGCGTAGGAACGTAGCGAGTGTCGAACGCGAACGCCTCCCCTCCGCCATCCGAGCCGGGAGAAATAAGACGGCAACGGATTCGTCAAGCACACACTGTTTGTTTTCTGAAATCAAATCCTCCACCCGCCAAGCGATCAAATACTGCTTTCCAACAAATCCTTCGCCGCCGTTCATCTGCTGCAGGAACTGCAAATAGTCGCCCGGCAATGGGGATCTTAAGTCAGCCTGACATCGCGCAATCGAATCGCGACTTGCCAGAGGATTGCCCTTGAACCTCGCAAACAGCCTCTCGTCACTCACATCGGTCATTTGATATTGCTGCCACAATCCGCCGTACCCGCGATGTAGAGATCGAGTACCCTAATCAGCGGACCTCGAAATCTCGCAAGTTCGTTGGCCAAAGTACTGTGTACGCGTCTTCGTCCACGTTTCGGTAAGCAAAGCGAATATCTGGCCATGCATCATGTGAGCCCAATACAGATATTATTTCTTCGTACAATTTTTGTGGGTCGTCGGTCTCGATGAAAATGTTCGTTTCACCCGATCCAACGTCGTGACCGTCAACCTTGCTGCTCTTCGAAAGAGAGGAGATCAGCAGATTCTCGATCGCACTCGTTGAATCATAGTCGTTCGTCGATGAGCCCGGCCACTGGAGCACAAATGCGCACTTTATCGCAGTTATCCTAACAAGGAGGCGGCTGGAGGCCCTGATCAATCCGGCCCTGGATAGAAATAGAAAATGTGGCACACTCAATCTCAAGCCCCTCAGTCTACGATCAATAGATCACAAGTTTTCCTTCCGGAAACGGGCCCCACCAACCACAGGGAAAATGACCTTTGACGTACCAATAGCCGATATTCGTGAAGAAGCCAGGTAGGCAGACGTCCGCATACTCGGCTTCCATGCAGAAACCAGTAATATCGTAGTTCACCTGAACTTTGAATATTCTCGGGAGATTATTTTCACGAACGAGGGTCGCAATCTTCCGATCCAGGAGGGGTCCCGTAATTTTCTTGACCTCGCGCACCGTATCGTTCCAAAGCCGTAGATGCTCCTCTGAGCGTTCGGCTATGCATTCGCGATATTGATTTAGCATTTCGCCCTGTAAGTCCTCCCATTCAAAAGAGCTGCAATATTCGATAGCCTCGAGCCAAGTCGATACGACAGCAGCGTCGGAGCCTTCTTTGATGCCGACGCGCGAAAACCAGGCGGCCTTCTCAAGCTCGTTCAGGGTCGCGACTGTTCTGGGATGCATCAGTTTCTCCTGCGTCGCCAGATAGCTACAGGAATGCGTGGAACAGGCTTCGACTCAACCAATCCGGAAGCGATGCGCTGCTGAGCCGCTTGGGCTGCAAGATCCGAGGCCTGTGCTGGGGATAGACCAGCTGCGATAAGAGCGCGGCGCACTGCCTCTCCGTACTCCGCGTTTGTAGGCATTTCGGACTCCAAGCTACCGTCTTTGCGATATTGATCCCAGAACTGCTCCAATGACCGGTGATAGTTGTAGTGCGGTGTGCCCGGCTCGGTAAGGATATTGCCTCTCATACTCACACTGAGGCCTTCCGACGGAGGGATAGACTCCTGATATACCCTATCCTGATTAAGATGATTCGCCTGCCAGCCCTTCGGAAGTGCGCCACTCAGTTTCCCATATGCCCCTGTCAGAATTTGCTCGCCCGCAGGGGTCGAGACCTGAGCGTCTGTGGCAGCTTTCGCAGCTTGGTTTGCCGCGGTACTGCCGACCGCTTCTTGTCCGAGCGGACCGAGCTCGGCGTTCAGACGCCGCAGTGCGGCACGATCGAGAATCGAGGCCGCGAGAGGGCCAGAACCGGCGGTGCCGGCGGCCTTGGCTATCGTGCCGGGAGCGGCCTCATCCGCGAAGCGCGCAAGCGCGAGCGGCGTTGCCTCGCCGCCTGCAAGGATCGACGCGGCCAGGAGCGCCAGATTCAGCGTATCAAGCAGCGCTCCTCCGGCGTATGGATTGTAGTCCCAGCTCGGAATCTTGCCGGGGGTGGAAGGGAAGGGTGCCGGCGGCGGGAGCGGCTTGGTGAAATAGTCGATGAGATTGGGAGCCAAAAATCTCGGCACGGCGCGCCATTGCTCCGGAGTGATCGAGACCTGGGGCGGTGGCGGCGGAAGGAGCGGCGCGCCGGATTTCGATGTCGGCAATCCGGATAGGCCCAAGCTCCATGCCGCTTGGTCGAGGTTCGCCAGGTAGCGATCGAGCGCGCCGGTGTCCCAAGCTGCCGGCGGGTGCGTACGCAGCACGGATCGCGGCGGCGGAATGGGAGCTGCCGAACTGTCGGAAGGGCTGGCGGATGGGCTGGTCGATGCATCGGGCGAGGCACCGCCCGAGAAAGGCGAAAAGGAATTGTCGAACGTTCTCGGAGTTGCGAAAGTAGGTCGTGCGAGTGGGCCCTGCCCGGCGCCGTTCAGGCTCGGCGACCCGAGCTGAACCAAACTGCCAAACAGGCCGAGCGGAACGGGGTCCGGGCTCAGCGACCCCGGCTGAGCCAAATTGCCAAACAGGCCGAGTGGAGCAGCATCCGGGCTCGGTGACCCGAGCTGGGCCTGAGGGCTCCATGGTCCGGAGGCAACGGAATTCGGGATTCCGGTGAGGGGCGGCGAGGCTGGCGACGGGCTCGACGGCGGAACGTTGTTGGGCCACGCGCTCGCCAAATCTCGC
>DATDGG010000270.1:0-4303 GCA_036522235.1 Xanthobacteraceae bacterium | reverse complement strand
AGGTGACCAAGGATTACGTCCATAAGAAGCAGACCGGCGGCTCGGGCCAGTACGCGCGCATCAAGATCGTCTGCGAGCCGCTGCCGCCGGGCTCCGGCTTCATGTTCGAAAACAAGGTGGTCGGCGGCAACGTGCCGAAGGAATACGGTCCCGGCGTCGAGAAAGGATTGGAGTCGGTGCTTGGCTCGGGCGTGCTGGCCGGCTTCCCGGTCGTCGACCTGAAGGTGACGCTGATCGACGGTGCCTATCATGACGTCGACTCCTCGGCGCTGGCGTTCGAGATCGCGGCGCGGGCGGCGCTGAAAGAGGCTTTGCGCGAGGCCGGTCCGATCCTGCTCGAGCCGATCATGAAGGTCGAGGTGGTGACTCCGGAGGACTATACCGGCGCGGTGATCGGCGACCTCAACTCGCGGCGCGGCCAGATCCAGGGCCAGGACATGCGCGGCAACGCCAACGTTGTCAACGCCATGGTGCCGCTCGCCAACATGTTCGGCTACGTCAACAACCTGCGCTCCATGAGTCAGGGGCGCGCCACCTTCACCATGCAATTCGATCACTATGCCGATGTGCCTAGAGCGATCGCAGATGAAATACAGGCGAAGTTCGCCTGAAGCCTGAGCTAACGCAATCCCCGGAGGACGAACGGAGAGTCCCATGGCCAAAGAAAAGTTTGCACGGACGAAGCCGCACTGCAATGTGGGCACGATCGGACATGTCGACCACGGCAAGACGTCGCTGACAGCGGCGATCACCAAGGTTCTGGCGGAGACCGGCGGCGCCACCTACACGGCTTACGACCAGATCGACAAGGCGCCGGAAGAGAAGGCGCGCGGCATCACGATCGCGACGGCGCATGTCGAATATCAGACGACGGCGCGCCACTACGCCCATGTCGACTGCCCCGGGCATGCCGACTACGTGAAGAACATGATCACCGGCGCCGCGCAGATGGACGGCGCGATCCTGGTCGTGTCGGCCGCCGATGGTCCGATGCCGCAGACGCGCGAGCACATCCTGCTCGCCCGCCAGGTCGGCGTGCCGGCGCTGGTCGTGTTCCTGAACAAGGTCGACATGGTCGACGATCCCGAGCTCCTGGAGCTGGTCGAGCTCGAGGTGCGTGAGCTCCTGTCGAAGTACAATTTCCCGGGCGACAAGATCCCGGTGGTCAAGGGCTCGGCGTTGATGGCGCTGGAGGGCAAGGACCCCAAGCTCGGCCATGACGCGGTCCTGGCGCTGATGAAGGCCGTGGACGAGTATATCCCGCAGCCCGAGCGTCCGAAGGACCAGCCCTTCCTGATGCCGGTCGAGGACGTGTTCTCGATCTCCGGACGCGGCACGGTGGTGACCGGCCGCATCGAGCGCGGCATCATCAAGCCGGGCGAGGAAGTCGAGATCGTCGGCATCAAGCCGACGCTCAAGACCACCGTCACCGGCGTCGAGATGTTCCGCAAGCTCCTGGATCAGGGCGAGGCGGGCGACAATGTGGGCTGCCTGCTGCGCGGCACCAAGCGCGAAGAGGTCGAGCGCGGGCAGGTCCTGTGCAAGCCCGGCAGCGTCAAGCCGCACACCAAGTTCAAGGCCGAGGCCTATATCCTGACCAAGGAGGAGGGCGGGCGGCACACGCCGTTCTTCACCAATTACCGGCCGCAATTCTACTTCCGCACCACCGACGTGACCGGCGTGGTGACGTTGCCGGAAGGCACCGAGATGGTGATGCCGGGCGACAACATTTCCATGGAGATCACGCTGATCGTGCCGATCGCCATGGAGGAGAAGCTGCGCTTCGCCATTCGCGAGGGCGGCCGCACCGTCGGCGCCGGCGTGGTGGCGAGCATCATCGAGTAAGCGAGTAGGGAGTAGCGAAATAGCGAATGGATTGACCTCTACTCGCCATTCGCTA
This sequence comes from Xanthobacteraceae bacterium, assembly GCA_036522235.1. Lineage (GTDB taxonomy): Bacteria > Pseudomonadota > Alphaproteobacteria > Rhizobiales > Xanthobacteraceae > VAZQ01. The sequence continues at coordinate 2,403 of DATDGG010000270.1, read as the reverse complement.
CTCGCCATTCGCGAGCAAGAGAGAAAATTATGAACGGCCAGAACATCCGCATCCGGCTCAAGGCGTTCGATCATCGAATTCTCGATGCGTCCACGCGCGAGATCGTGGCGACCGCCAAGCGCACCGGCGCGCAGGTGCGCGGGCCGATCCCGCTGCCGACCAAGATCGAGAAGTTCACGGTCAACCGATCGCCGCATGTCGACAAGAAGAGCCGCGAGCAGTTCGAGATGCGCACCCACAAGCGCCTGCTCGACATCGTCGATCCGACGCCGCAGACGGTGGATGCGCTGATGAAGCTCGATCTCGCCGCCGGCGTCGACGTCGAGATCAAGCTGTAAGGCCGGAGGGAAGGACCACATGCGTTCCGGAGTGATTGCGCAGAAAGTCGGAATGATGCGGGTCTTCACCGACGCGGGCGAGCATGTGCCGGCGACGGTGCTGCGGCTGGCCAATTGCCAGGTCGTCGCTCACCGCACCAAGGACAAGGACGGCTACGTGGCGCTCCAGCTCGGCGCCGGCATGCGCAAGGTCGGCAATGTCAGCAAGGCCGAGCGCGGCCACTTCGCGGCCGCCAAGGTCGAGCCCAAGCGCAAGCTCGCCGAGTTCCGCGTCGAGGAGAACGAGCTCATTCCGGTTGGTGCGGAGATTACCGCCGATCATTTCGTGGTCGGCCAATATGTGGACGTCACCGGCACCACGATCGGCAAGGGTTTCGCCGGCGCGATGAAGCGCTGGAACTTCGGCGGTCTGCGCGCCTCCCACGGCGTCTCGATCTCGCACCGCTCGCATGGCTCGACCGGCGGCCGCCAGGATCCGGGCAAGACTTTCAAGAACAAGAAGATGGCGGGTCACATGGGGGTCGAGCGGGTGACGACGCTCAATCTCAAGGTGGTGATGACCGACGTCGAGCGCGGCCTCGTCTATGTCGAGGGCGCGGTGCCGGGCCACAAGAACGGCTGGATCACGCTGCGCGACGCGGTCAAGAAGGCGCTGCCGAAGGAATTGCCGACGCCCGGCAAGTTCCGCCTGCCGGACTCAGCGCCCGCCGCCGCCAAGGAAGGGGCGTGACATGGAGCTCAAGGTCACGACGCTCGAGGGCGCGGCGGCCGGATCGGTCGACCTGCCGGACGCCATTTTTGGCCTCACCGCGCGCCCGGACATATTGCATCGCTGCGTGACCTGGCAGCTCGCCAAAAGGCGGCGCGGCACCCACGCGGTCAAGGGCCGCGCCGACATCGCCCGCACCGGCAAGAAGATGTATCGCCAAAAAGGCACCGGCTCGGCGCGCCATGGTTCGGCCCGCGTAAACCTGTTCCGCGGCGGCGGTCGTTCCTTCGGCCCGTTGGTGCGCAGCCACGCCATCGACCTGCCCAAGAAGGTGCGCGCGCTCGCGCTCAAGCACGCGCTTTCGGCCAAGGCTAAGGACGGCGGCATCATCGTGCTCGAGACCGCGGCGGTGAAGGACGGCAAGACCAAGGCCCTGCAGGAGCATCTCGCCAAGCTCGGCCTGACCAATGCGCTCATCATCGACGGGGCCGCGGTCGACGCCAATTTCGCCCAGGCAGCCCGCAATATCCGGGACATCGACGTGCTGCCGGTCCAGGGCATCAATGTCTACGACATCCTGCGCCGGCATACCTTGGTTCTGACCCGCGCGGCGCTCACGGCGTTGGAGGCGCGCTTCAAATGACCACCACCGATCCGCGCCATTACGACATCATCCTGTCGCCGGCCATCACCGAGAAGGCGACCATCGCCTCCGAGCACAATCAGGTCGTGTTTAAGGTCGCCAAGGGCGCCACCAAGCCGCAGATCAAGGAAGCGGTCGAGAAGCTCTTCGACGTCAAGGTCAAGAGCGTCAATACCCACATCCGCAAGGGCAAGGTGAAGGCCTTGCGCGGCAGCGTCGGCGAGCAGTCGCCCACCAAGCGCGCGATCGTGACCCTGCAAGAAGGTCACAAGATCGACGTGACCACGGGTCTGTAAGGGAAGCGCGACGATGGCACTCAAGACCTACAACCCCGTCACGCCGAGCCAGCGCCAGCTCGTGCAGGTCGACCGTTCCGGCCTCTATCGCGGCAAGCCGATCAAGACGCTGACCGAAGGCAAGAATTCGAGCGGCGGCCGCAACAATAACGGCCGCATCACGGTGCGCTTCCGCGGCGGCGGCCACAAGCAGGCCTACCGCGTCATCGACTTCAAGCGGCGGCGGTTCGACACGCCGGCGCAGGTCGAGCGCATCGAATATGATCCCAACCGGACCGCCTTCATCGCGCTGGTCAAATATCCGGACGGCGAGCTCGCCTATATCCTGGCGCCGCAGCGGCTGTCGGTCGGCGACACGATCGTGTCGGGGGAGCATGTCGACGTGAAGCCGGGCAATGCCATGCCGCTCGGCAATAT
>DATDGG010000269.1:0-2746 GCA_036522235.1 Xanthobacteraceae bacterium | reverse complement strand
AGAGCCAGCTGGTGATCTCGTTGTTCTTGTTGGCGCGCTCGAGCGCCCCGTAATAGTCGTTGCGCTTGCGCTCGATCGTATAGGCGAGTGCGATCAGGCTCGGCTGGCCGAGATTCTGCGCCAGTGATTTTTCCGCCAGCGCCCGGCCGATGCGGCCATTGCCGTCTTCGAAGGGGTGAATGCTCACGAAATAGAGATGCGCCATGCCGGCGCGCGTCAATGCTGGCAGCGGGTTTTTCGCGCCTGGTGCCATGTCGTTGAACCACGCGACGAACCGCTGCATTTCATCCCGCACGCGCGCCGACGGCGGCGCCTCGAAATGCACGGTGTGGACGAGCGCGCGGCCGGAAACGACCTGCATCGGTCCGGCATGCGCCCGGTAGCCGCCGATCACCCGCAGCGAGCTGCTTCCGCTCAGCAGCAAGGCGTGCCAGTCGTACATGGTCTGCTCGGTGAGCGCGCGCGCGTAGCCGCGATAGAGATCCGCCATCATCTTGGAGACCCCGCGCTCAGCCGGCTGGACGCCCGGCTGCTCAACCCCAAGCCCGAACTCCTGGCGCAACGAAGACTGGACGCTGACCCGGTTGAGAATTTCGCCCTCGATCTCGGAGGTCTTCAACGCCTCGTCGCTGATCAGCTCGATCTTGAGCGTTTCCTGTTCGTCCGCCCCGATATGCCGGTGGGCGCCGATGAGCTCGCCCGATTGCACCAGGAACTGCCTCTCCAAAGGCTCTAAGGCCTTCGAGTCATAAGTGAAATTCGGCCAGTCCGGCTGTTGCCAGTTCCAGGTCATGAGCTATAGGGCTCCTTGGAAGAGTGCTCCATGCCTCAAAATAATAATGAAATTGAGTTATAGAAGCGAGCTCTATGGCTCACGAGGGCCCGGGCGCGGTTAGCGCGGCCCGCCCTTGGAGAGCGCGGCGCCCGCGTCCGACGGCATCCGGGCGAATACCAGGCAGCTCAGCGCCGAGATCGACGCGACGATCAGCCAGGCCGGCTGGAAGTCGGCTGCCGCAATGGTGTCGTGGCCGCGCCACCACAGCGTCAGATCGACCGCCAGGGCCCCGACCGCGACCCCTGTCGCGATCGACAATTGCTGCCCGACCGCGATCAGCGAGGTGGCGCGGCTCATATGGCGGTGATCGACGTCCGCATAGGCGATGGTATTGATGCTGGTGAACTCGAGCGACCGGAAGAAGCCGCCCAGGGTCAGCACCGCGACGATCCACAGGAACGAGGTGCCGGGCGTGAAGGTCGCGCAGGCGGCGACCAGCGTGGTGCTGACCAAGGCATTCACCGTCAAGGCGCGGCGGAATCCGAACCGGCGCAGGATGATGGGAATAATGGTCTTCATGCCCATCGCGCCGATGACGTTGCAGAGCGTGATCAGGCCCGACTGGAACGCCGTCATATGGAAGCCGAGCTGGAACAGGAGCGGCAGCAGGAACGGCATCGCGCCGATGCCGGAGCGATAAATGAAGCCGCCGAGCACGGAGGCGCGCAGGCTCGGGATCTGCAGGAGCGACAGGTCGAGCACCGGCGCTGCAGTATGCCGCGCATGGCGCACATAGGCGTAGGTCGAGCCCGCGCCGATGGCGATGAGCGCGACCACCACGCCGGCAGGCAGGAAGTTGAGGCCGAGCACGGAGCCCCCGAAGGCGAGGCCGCCGATCCCGACCCCCGCCAGCAGGATGCCGACGGCGTCGAGCGGATCGGGTGTCTCGGCCCGCACGTCGGGGATGTAGATGGTCGCCAGCACGATGCCGGCGAGCCCCATCGGGATGTTGATCAGGAAGATCCAGTGCCAGGAAATATAGGTAGTGATGAAGCCGCCGAGCGGCGGCCCGATAAGCGGCCCGACCAGAGCCGGCAGCGTGACCCAGACCATGGCATTGATCAGCTCGCGCTTGTCGACGCTGCGCACCAGGATGAGGCGGCCGACCGGCGTCATCATGGCGCCGCCCATGCCTTCCACCATGCGGGCGAGCACGAACTGGGTGAGCGAGCCTGAAAGGGCGCAGCCGATCGAGCCGGCCATGAACACCACGATGGCGGTGCGGAACACGCGCCGCGCGCCGAACCGGTCGGCGGTCCAGCCGCTGACCGGCAGGAACACCGCGAGCGAGAGCAGATAGGCCGTGATGGCGAGCTTGAGCGCCAGCGGGCTCGTGCCGATATCGGCCGCGATGGCGGGCAGCGAGGTCGCGATGACGGTCGAATCCATGTTCTCCATGAACAGCGCGACCGCCACGATCAGCGGCACGATATGCTCGCGAAGCAGGGAAGCTGGTGCGGGGGGATCGGGCATTGGAGACTCGGGCGCGCTTATAGCATGGGGCCAAGCCCCCTAGGCATCGCGGCCCGGCCGTGCTATCGACCTCCGCCAACCCAAATGGGCCGTCGATTCGGGCGCGAAGCATCGTTGTCGCGCCAAGACCGTTTCTTTCCAGCGGTCGGCGCCGGCACCGAACAGGCCCGCAACCGGGCGAGCGGAGTTGGCGATGGCGGTGACCCCGAATGGCAATCTGAGCGAGGCGCTCACCTTCGATGACGTCCTGCTCAGGCCGGGACTGTCGGAGGTGGCGCCAGCGGACGCCGACATCCGTACCCGCATCACCCGCGGCATCGAGCTCAACATCCCGATCATCGCCTCGGCCATGGATACGGTGACCGAGGCCAGGATGGCGATCGCCATGGCGCAGGCGGGCGGCATCGGGGTCATTCACCGCAATCTCGAGCCCGAGGA
>DATDGG010000268.1:0-13552 GCA_036522235.1 Xanthobacteraceae bacterium | reverse complement strand
GGGCTCGTAGGCGACCTTCTTGAGCACGCTCGATTCGCTCGGCGTCACCTGGCTCACGATCGAAACGAAAACAGGGGCGCGTTTGCGGGTGATCGCGGTCACCTGCATGGACATGTTGAAATCTTCCAGCGCCACGTGGCCGTGGCTTTCGCCGAACGGGCCTTCGGGCTCGAGCAGGTCCGGATCGATCAATCCTTCGATCACGATCTCGGCGTCGGCCGGCACGTCGAGGTCGACGCTCGCCGCCTTGGCGATGCGGATCGGCGCGCCCGCGAGCGCGCCCGCGACCGCCATCTCGTCGAGATCGAGCGCAAGCTTCATGGGTCCGGTAAACATCACCACCGGGGCGCAGCCGATCACGATGCAGCACGGCATGCGCTCCTTGCGCTTGTTGTATTTGCGCCAATGGGCGTAGCCGCCGGCACCGCCGATCCGCGCCGCCATGCGCACGCCGAGCCGGTCGGTCGCCTTGAGGCCGGCCCGGTAGGTTCCCATGTTGCGGATGCCGGTTTCCGGATCGCGGGTGACGCACAGCGTCGCCGTGAGGTAAGGCGCGGCGTCGAAGCCCGGGGTCGAGATCGGCACCGGCAGCGCCGCCAGCCCCTTGTACGCGCCGCGCAGATCGGCCCCGGTGATCACCACCTCCTGGCAGGGCGGCGCGGCAACGCGAACTGGCGCGATCGGATGCGCGATGGCGTTGCTCCAGGCAGTCTCGATCTCGCCGACCGGCCGGCCCATGCCGACCGAATAGATGCGCGGCGAGGCGCCGAGCGCCCCGACCGCGACCGGCATGTCGTAGCGATGGCCGGTCGAATCGACGACGTTAGTGAACAGAAAGGCCCGCCGCTGATCCTCGGCAAGGCCACCCTGGAACTGCCAGCGCGCCAGCGGATGCAGCTCGGTATCCTTGTCGATCGCGCGATCGATGCGGGTCACGAGCCCCTGCGCCTCGAGCGCCGCCAGATGCCGCTGGAAGTCCATCGGCGGCGCATCGGCGGAGCCGGAGCGGCGGGTCGCGGGGGCAACATCGAGCATGGTCGATCCTCGGATGGTCGGAGCGCTTCAGAAACTACGACTTGTGCCGACGGCAGCGCAACGCCGGCTCCGCCTAGTTGGGACACGGGCCGACAAATTCGGCGTCCTTGGACAGCGAGACGACGGTGCCCGGCTGATTCGGCAGCGTAAAGGTCGTGACCAGAGAGCTGGTGAACCGCTTGGTGTCCTCGAAGACATAGCTGCCTTCCGCCCTGACCGCGAGGGTGCCGCCCTGGGGAGCGGGACCGGTGCAGGTTGCTCCGAACGTCAGGGTTTGGCCCGAGATCGTGTGGGTGCGGGTGCAGGTTTGATTGGTAAAAAGCGTCCCGAACGTAGTCACCGGATCGTCGACCTCCGCGGCCGAATAGCAGCGGTTCTCGGTCTTGTCCGGCAGCGGCTTGCCGCCTTGGCTGGACTTGATCTGCACCTTCCAGAGTCCCGGCTCGAGCCTGACCGAAGGACGATCCTGCGCCAGGGCGAACGAGCTTGTAGCGACACAGAGAGCAACCGCGATCCTGATCATGGGCAAATCCGTTCCGTGCTTGACTCGAAATAGGACTGTAGCCCGCATGGAGCGCAGCGCAATGCGGGAACGGCGGCCCCGGATTTCGCTGCGCTCCATCCGGGCTACGGCGCTAGCTCCCCTTTTGGCTTGGCGGCCTGGATGGCCTGCCATACGGCAAATGGCGTCGCCGGCATCGCGATGTCGCGCACGCCGAGATCGCGCAGCGCATCGAGGATGCCGCTGATCATGACGGCCGGCGCCGCAGTGGTGCCGCCCTCGCCGCCGGCCTTGATGCCGAGGGGATTGGTCGGCGAGAGCACTTCGGCGATCTCGGTGCGGAAGGAAGGCAGCGTGTCGGCGCGCGGCATGCCGTAATCCATCAGCGAGCCGGTGAGCGGTTGGCCCGAGTCCTGCTCCACATAGACCTGCTCCCACATCGCCTGGCCGACCCCCTGGGCGATCGCGCCATGGGTCTGGCCATGCACGATCAGCGGATTGATGCAGCGCCCGACATCGTCGACCGAAGCGTAGCGCAAAATCCTCACCTCGCCGGTCGCCGGGTCCACCTCCACCTCGCAGATGGCGCAGCCGTTGGGAAACACCGGATCGTGCATCTCGTTGTCGGTGACGACCGCAAGCCCGCTGCGCAGATCATCGGGCAGCACGAGGCGGCCCACCTCGCGCGCGAGCTCGAAGAAATCGAAGCTGCGATTGGTCTCCCGTGCCGAGAAACGGCCGTCGTTGAACTCGACATGGGCGGGCGCGACCTCGAGCGCAAGCGCGGCGATGCGCTTCGCCTTCTCGATCAGCTCGGCGGCGGCCAGCGAGAACACGGTGGCGGCATGGCGCATGGAACGGCCCGAATGGGTGCCGCCGCCGACCTTCACCACGTCGGTGTCGCCAAGAATGATCCGCACCGCCTCGGGCGGAACATGGAGCAGGTCGGAGATGACCTGTGCGAAGCTCGTTTCGTGCCCCTGCCCGCTCGGCTGCGTGCCGATCACCACGTCGATGCGCCCCTCCGGCCGCACCGTCAGGCGCGCCTGCTCATTGGGGGCGCCGATCGAGGACTCCACGTAATTGGCGAGGCCGCGGCCGAGCAGCTTGCCGCGCTTTTTCGCCTCGCGCCGGCGCCGCTCGAAGCCTTTCCAGTCGGCGATCTCCATCGCCCAGTCCATGTTCTCGGCGTAGCGGCCGCTGTCATACAGCATGCCGACGCCGTTGCGGTACGGCATGGCGGCAGGCTTGACCAGGTTCTGGCGCCGCAGCTTGATCCGATCGAAGCCGAGCTCGATCGCGGCCGTGTCGATCAGCCGCTCGACCGCGTAGGTCACCTCCGGCCGGCCCGAGCTGCGATAGGCCTGGGTCGGCATCGTATGGGTGTAGACCGCCATCGCCCGCAAGGTGACGGCCGGAATGTCGTAGGAGCCCGGGATCAGGCCGGAGCCTTTGCTGAGCGGCGAGAACGAAACCGCGCGCGCTCCTACATTGCTGATATTGGTCGCCCGCATGGCGAGGAAACGGCCGTCCCGCCGCAACGCCAGCTCGACCTTGCTGACGAGATCGCGGCCCTGATAGTCGCTGAGAAAGGCTTCCGAGCGCGTCGACGTATATTTGACCGGCCGCTTGAGCTTGTGCGCCGCCCACAACACCAATCCGAACTCCACGAAGACGCGGTTGCGGGTGCCGAAATTGCCGCCGACATCGTAGGACAGAACCCGCAGCCGCTCGGGCGCGATACCGAGCACGGTCGCCAGCTCGCGCTTCTGGCGCACCGCGCCGCCGGAGCCGGCATAAAGCGTCAGGCGGTCGGTCGCCGCATCGTAGTCGGCGACCGCGGCGCGCGGCTCGAGCGGCACGCCGGTCACCCGGCCGATATGGAAATCCATCTTGACCACGTGATCGGCAGCCGCGAAGGCGCGATCGGTGGCGGCGCGATCCCCGAACCAGGTCTCGACCGGAATATTGTCGGCGACCTCGTCCCAGACCTTCGGGGCGCCGGGCGCCATGGCGTCCTGCGCATGCGTCACATGGGGCAGCACCTCGTAGTCGACCTCGACCGCCTCGGCGCCGTCGAGCGCCCGCGCCAAGGTCTCGGCCACCACCATGGCGACGGCTTCGCCCACATGGCGCGCTTTGTCGGGGGGCAACAAAAGATGCGGACCGATGAAGACCGTCCCGCCGCCCGGCGCGGTGAGCTTCATGTCGTATTTGGTCTTGGGCATCGGATCGTGCGGGATGGCGACGAGATGGTCGGCCTGGCAATCGGCACCGGTGAAGACGCCGAGCACGCCCGGTAAGGCGCGCGCGCGCGCCGTATCGATGCCGCGGATGTGGGCATGGGGATGGGGCGAGCGCACCATCGCCGCATAGGCCTGATGGTCGAGCCGGAAATCGTCGCTGAAGCGGCCCTTGCCGGTGATGAGGCGCTCGTCCTCGGCGCGCCGCATGGGTTTGCCGATGAAGCGGAAGCCTTCTTTTTCTTTTTCTTTTTCGGGTTCCATGAATGCTCGATCCGGGCTCGCGTGAGGCTCGCATGTATGGCTGCGACAGGGCATTGAGTAAATGTCGCCAGAAAGGGTCCGGAGAGGGTCCAAGAGAGGTCCTTGAGAGGGTCCTTGACTCCCACCCTGCGCTGGGGAATCAATAGGAACAAAACATGAACATTCTGGTTGCAAATGCCCGCCCTTACCGGCCACGCTCCTTCTCTCTCCCTTCCCCGCAAGTCGGGGAGGGTTGGGGGACTGGTGGCCGCAACGCTCGATCCGGACGGGGTTTCTCCCCGGTCCGGCTTGCGCCCCGCGTTCCCCCTGGGCGTCGAAGAGGGCTCGCTCAGGTTGGGCGTGCCCGCCCTCGATGCGGCGCTCCAGGGGGGTCTTGCGGTCGGGGCTTTGCATGAGCTCGCCCCGGCAAGCGAATTGCAGCTTGGCGCAGCCTTTGGGTTCGCCCTCGCGATTGCCGCCCTGGCGGCAGCGAAAGATGGCCGGCAGGTGCTCTGCATCGCGACCGAGTTCGCGGCCCGCGAAGGCGGCGCGCCCTATGGGGTCGGGCTCGATCTTTTCGGCCTGCCCCTGGAGCGGCTCATGATTCTGCGGGTCGCGCATCCCCGCGATGCGCTTTGGGGCTTCGAAGAGGCGCTCAAATGCCGGGCCCTGGCGGCGGTCCTGGCCGAGCTGCCGGAGGCCGGCGACGCCGCCGATTTCACCGCGACGCGCCGCCTCGCGCTCGCCGCGCAGGCCGGCGGCGGGCTCGGCCTGCTGTTGCGGCACCGGCACTGTCCGCTGCCGTCCGCCGCCATGACCCGATGGCAGGTCGCCTCAGCCGCAAGCGCGCCCGATCGCTTCGGCGGGCTCGGCGGCACGCACTTCGATCTCGCCTTGAACCGCAACCGGCGCGGTCGCTGCGGCCGCTGGATCGCGGATTGGAACCATGATGAGCGCACCTTCGTCCCGCAGGCGCTATCTCTCGGTATGGCTGAGACGGCTCGCGACCGATCGGATCGCGCGCGCCGCCTCCGCACCGCCTGAGACGGCGCCTCTGTGTATCGCCCAGTCGGTCAAGAGCGCGCTGCGGCTTGCGGCCGTGAACGATGCGGCCGCGCGGCTTGGCCTCAAAGCCGGCATGGCGCTGGCCGACGCCAAGGCGATGTATCCGACGCTCATCGTCGCGGACGCCGATCCGGACGCCGAGCAGCGCCTGCTCGCGGCAATCGCGGATTGGTGCGACCGCTATACGCCGCTCATCGGGCTTGATCCGCCGGACGGGCTGACGCTCGACATCACCGGTTGCGCGCATCTGTTCGGCGGCGAAGCCGCCTTCTGCGGCAACATCGTGCAGCAGCTCGCGCGGCAAGGCTTTGCGGCGCGCGCCGCCATCGCGGATACGGTCGGCTGCGCCTGGGCGGTGGCGCGCTATTTCCGCCACCCTCCCCTGCAAGGGGAGGGTCGGATTGCCGAAGGCAATCCGGGGAGGGGTCCCCCGGCCTACGCCATCGCGCCCATGGGCGGCGTCCGCGATGCGCTGCTGCCTTTGCGGCTCGCGGCGCTGCGCATCGCGCCCGACATCGAGGCGGGCTTGGCGCAAGCAGGTCTCAAATGCATTGCGGATGTGATCGATCGTCCGCGCGCGCCGCTCGCTGCCCGCTTTGGCGAGCACTTCATCCGCCGCATCGATCAAGCGCTCGGGCGGGAGGACGAGCCGATCACGCCTCGCCTACCGATCCCGCTTTATGTGGCGGAACGCCGCTTCGCCGATCCGATCCTGCTCGAAGCCGATGTACTCGGCACCACCGAAGCGCTGGCGCAGGAGCTCGCCCGCATGCTGGAGCGGCGCGGCGAAGGCGCCCGCCGCCTCGAGGTCGCGCTGTTCCGCACCGACGGCAAGGTTTATCGGACCACGGTCGGGACCGGCGCGCCGCTGCGCGATCCTGCCCGCATCCGGGCGCTGTTCGCCGAGCGCCTCACCGCGATCGGGGACGCCTGCGATCCCGGTTTCGGCTTCGATGTCGTGCGGCTCGCGGCGCTCGCGACCGAGCGATGCGATCCGCTGCAGACCGGCCTCGCGGCGGCGGACCATGCGGCGGAGCTTACCCATCTGGTCGACCGCCTGGGCGCGCGTTTCGGGCTTCGCCGGGTGACGCGGCTGGTGCCGCAGGACACCCACATCCCGGAATTCGCGGTAGCGGCCGTGGCGGCGGCGTCCTTCAAGACGCGGTCCTGCGGACCGCTCCTCAGGATGAGGTGCATCCTCCCTCATGGCGAGGAGCGCGGGCAAAGTTCTGACCTCATCCTGAGGAGCCGGGCGGCGCCCGGCGTCTCGAAGGATGGATGCGCGGCACAGACTCGCGGCCATCCTTCGAGACGCGCGCAAGAGCGCGCTCCTCAGGATGAGGCTGCAACTGCTTCAGCGGGAATCCAGGCTGACAGTCTTTGTCCGGCGCGGCCGATTCGTCTGTTCGGCTGGCCGGAGCCTATCGAAGCGATCGCGGAAGTTCCCGACGGACCGCCGGTGCGGTTTCGCTGGCGGCGCGTGCTGCATCAGGTCGCCTCTGCGGAAGGGCCCGAGCGCATCGCGATGGAATGGTGGCGCGACCGCAACGGACGCGCGCTGACGCGCGATTATTTCCGGATCGAGAGCCGCGAAGGGGTGCGGGTCTGGGTCTATCGCGAAGGCCTCTATGGCCACGAGCTCGCTGAGCCGCGCTGGTTCCTGCACGGCCTGTTTGCTTGAGAGCTCGTTGGCAAAAATGGATGTTGCGTGATGTATGCCGAACTCGCCGTCACCACCAATTTCTCCTTCCTGCGCGGGGCCTCGCATCCGCAAGAGCTCATCGCCTGCGCCAAGCGGCTCGGCCTTAGCGGCATAGGCATCGCGGACCGCAACAGCGTCGCCGGCGTGGTGCGGGCCCACATGGCAGCCCAAGCGGCCTCCCTGCGGCTCGCGGTCGGGGCGCGTCTCGTCTTTGCCGACGGCACCCCCGATATTCTCAGCTTCCCGCGCGACCGCGCCGCCTGGGGACGGCTCACCCGCCTGCTCTCGCGCGGCAAGCGGCGCGCCGAAAAGGGCGATTGCATCCTCCACGTCGCCGACCTCGAGGATTTCATCAGCGCATGTCCCGGAAAAGTGGACACCGGTTTTCCGATAAGGACATGCGCCACTGCAAAAGAAGCTGAGCGTATCCCGTTCGATTCGGACGGGATACGCTCTAGCGGGCTCAATCTCATCGTCATGGCGCCGCCGCGAATCGATGCCGCAGCGCTCGGGCGACTGCTGGCGCGGCTTGCGGAAAAGAGCGGCGAAAAATGCATCTGGCTCGCCACCAGCATGCTTTATCGCGGCGATGACGGGCGCCGCGGCGCGCGGCTTGCCGATATCGCGGCCCGTGCCGCGGTTCCGCTGATCGCCGTCAACGACGTGCTCTATCACGCGCCCAAGCGACGCGCGCTGCAGGACATCGTCACCTGCATCCGCGAGCACGTGACCATCGATACGGCCGGCCGTCTCTTGGAAGCCAATGCCGAACGGCATTTCAAGCCGGGAGCCGAGATGGCGCGGCTTTTCCGCAAATATCCCGACGCAATACGACAGACCGAAATCTTTCTCGAGCGCTGCCGCTTCTCGCTCGATGAGCTCAAGAACACCGAATATCCGGACGAGACCCGCAAAGGCTTCGCCACGCCGCAGGACGCGCTCACAGCCTTTGCGCAGGAAGGCGCGCGGCGGCGCTATCCGGACGGCATCCCCGACAAGGTGCGCCATGCGCTCGCCGAGGAGCTGCGCCTCATCGGCGAGCTCAATTATGCGCCCTTCTTCCTGACCGTTCACGACGTGGTCGAGTTCGCGCGCCACGAGAGACAAATCCTCTGCCAGGGCCGCGGCTCGGCGGCGAATTCGGTGATCTGCTATTGCCTCGGCATCACCGACGTCGATCCGCTCAAGGTCGATCTTCTGTTCGAACGTTTCGTCTCCGCCGAGCGGCGCGAGCCGCCCGACATCGATGTCGATTTCGAGCACGAGCGGCGCGAAGAGGTGATCCAGCACATCTACCAGACCTATTCGCGCGAGCGCGCCGGCCTCGCCGCGACCGTCATCTGCTATCGGGGCCGCAGCGCCATTCGCGAGGTCGGCAAGGTGTTCGGCCTGTCCGAGGACACGATCGGCGCGCTCGCCGGCTCCCTGTGGGGCTGGTCGATGGACGGCGTGACCGCCAACGAGACGCGCCGCATCGGCCTTGATCCCGCCGACCGGCGGCTCAAGATGGCACGCTCGTTTGCCCGCGTGCTGACCTCCTTCCCGCGCCATCTGTCCCAGCATGTCGGCGGCTTTGTCATCACCCGCAGCCGGCTCGACGAGGTGGTGCCGATCGAGAACGCCGCCATGGAGGATCGCACCGTCATCGAATGGGACAAGGATGATCTCGACGCGGTCGGCCTGCTCAAGGTCGACGTGCTGGGGCTCGGCATGTTGTCATGCCTGCGGCGCGCCTTCGCGCTCATGCAGACCCATTACGGGGTGACCCGCGATCTCTCCATGCAGGACGAGGATAAGGCCGTCTATCGCATGATCCAACGCGCCGACACGATCGGGGTGTTCCAGATCGAGAGCCGGGCGCAGATGTCCATGCTGCCGCGCCTACGCCCCAAGGAATTCTACGATCTCGTCATCGAGGTCGCGATCGTGCGGCCGGGCCCGATCCAGGGCGACATGGTGCATCCCTATCTGCGGCGGCGGCAGGGGCTCGAGCCGGTGCAGTATCACTCGCCGGAGCTGGAAGCCATCTTGAAAAAAACACTGGGGGTTCCGCTGTTCCAGGAGCACGCCATGCGGATCGCCATCGTGGCGGCCGGCTTCGCGCCCGCCGAAGCCGACAAGCTGCGGCGTGCCATGGCGACCTTCAAGCGCGTCGGCACGATCAAATATTTCCGCGACAAGTTCATCAACGGCATGACGAGCCGCGGTTACCCGACCGATTTCGCGGTCCGCTGCTTCAGCCAGATCGAGGGCTTCGGCGAATACGGCTTTCCGGAAAGCCACGCCGCGAGCTTCGCCAATCTGGTCTATGCCTCGGCCTGGATCAAATGCCGTTACCCCGATGTGTTCGCCTGCGCGCTGCTCAACAGCCAGCCCATGGGCTTCTACGCCGCCGCCCAGATCGTGCGCGATGCGCAGGAGCACAGCGTCGAAGTACGGCCGGTCGATATCAATCGCTCGAACTGGGACTGCAGTATCGAACCCGGCCCCGCGGAGGAGCCGGTGCGCGGTTCCTTACATCCGCGCCATGGCGAGATGCAGGGCGACATCGCGGCCGCTTGCGCGCTGCGGCTCGGCTTCCGGCAGGTCAGCGGATTTTCGGAAGACGACGGGCGCAAGATCGAAAACGCGCGGGGAAAAGGTTTCGACTCGGTGCGCGATTTCTGGCTGCGCACGGGCCTCACCCCGGCCGCCATCGAGCGGCTCGCGGGCGCCGATGCGTTCCGCTCGCTCGGCCTCGATCGCCGCGACGCGCTCTGGGCGGTGCGCGCCCTGCAGCGCGCCGGCGACAAGGACGATCTGCCGCTGTTCGCCCGGGTCGCGATGCCGGCGCTCGAGCCAGACATTGCCTTGCCGCCGATGCTCTTGGGCGAGCATGTGGTCGAGGACTATCGCCGCCTGCATCTCTCCCTCAAGGCGCATCCGGTCGCGTTTCTGCGCGCGGATTTCGCGCAACGCGGCATTCTCCGCCACGACGCGCTCCCCACGATCCCATCGGGCCGGCGCGTGACCGTCGGCGGCCTCGTGCTGGTGCGCCAGCGTCCCGGCACCGCCGCCGGTGTCATCTTCATGACGCTCGAGGACGAGACCGCCATCGCCAATACGATCGTATGGCCGAAAATATTCGAGGCCTTCCGCCCGACCGTGCTGGGCGCCCGCCTCATCAGCGTGACCGGCAAGCTGCAAAGCGAATCAGGCGTCATCCACGTGGTGGCCGAGCAGATGGAAGACCTGACGCCGCTGCTCTCGCGCCTGTCGCAGTCGCACGCCTGCGTCGAGGCGCTGGCCCGCGCCGACGCCGTGAAGCATCCCAACCGACCCGACCCGCATCCGCACCGCCACCCGCGCGCCGGCGATGCGCTGGTGACTCTGTTCAAGGACGAGCCCGCCTTGGCGGGCGAGCTCGGCCTCACCGCGGCCGTCATGCCGAAGGGACGGAATTTTCATTAGGGCAGATCAAGAGATCCCCATCGAGTTGATCTGCGCCACCCGCCGCAACACCCAGCCGACATCGAGGCCAAGAGCGAAGAAACTTCCCGACCCGGCAGCCGAGACTCTTAGTCAATGGGGGGCTTGGCCATCGGCAGTGACCACGTTGAGGATCAGGCCATCGTGGACTTCAATCTTTTCACCGGATGGAACAATGCGCGCGCTTTCCGTCCCGCGTTCGCGTGCTGTAACCGAGACAGTATCGGATGAAATGCGGTCGGAACTCGGTCCATAGGCCAGATCAACTATATCGGCAACGGTATGCGGCCTCTCGGCGACCGTATGCGGCTTCCCGTTCACGAGAATTGTAGCGAGGCCACTCCGGATGGCGGGATAATGCCCAAGATTTGCCTCTGAGCGCCGTCCTGACATCAGTGGGCGTAATGCAGCACTGCTGAGATCTTGCAGGTTGATATCTCGCCAGCAATACTCGAAGGCAGAATCTCGTGGTCGATTGAGAAATGGCGTGAACCTGCTCAGTAGAGCGGGCATCCAGCCCGTCGTAAGAGGGCGCGGTTCCCGCCGCACCAGAATCTGCAAGATTGGCCGGCTGCTGAACATGCCGATACGCCAGCGCCAGTCCCCCGTAGGTTTGGGTATAGAGCCCTCGGTGAACCACCTAGACGACATCACCTCCTCCTCTTCTCTCATCACGGATGCAGAAGAAGCAGGCGGCCACTCGTCCGCGGCGATACGTTGGACGCTCGCGACAGCCCGCAGCCTTATGGGGACTCGCCCGCGCTATCATTGTAACACGAGCAACGCGATGGTCTCGGTAGCGCAATATGGGGAGCCGGTTTTAGTTGGCCAATACATAGGTACCTGTCTTCGGCCGGCGTCCGGATCTATCTGCTTACTTTATCGAGGTCAGCGCTCGCTAGAATTGGCCTGCGCCGCGCGGCGGGGCAACACCCGGAGCCGCGCGGTAACGCCGCACGGCGTGCGCTCGACCCGATGGCGGTTGCGCCGGCTGGTTGCCGGCACAGCTTGCGGGCCTGCCAAGGCATTTGCCAGACCCGTTTCGGGTTGCGCCGGATTTTGACTGCCCTCCAAACGAAAAGTAGGTCACAGGCTTGGGGCTCGAGTGATCTTGTCATATTGTGGCTGTGATCCATTTGCTGGTGACAAGAGGCTTCGAGGAGCTGGTTAAATGCACTGGTCGCGCACTCTTGCCGTCTGCCTCGCCCTGTGGTCCTTGACGCCGGCCGCCGCGTTGGCCGACACGCGCGTCGCGTTGGTCATCGGCAATGGCGCCTATGCGCATGCGCCGCATCTACCCAATCCGACCCACGACGCCGCGGACGTTGCGGCCGCGCTCAAACGCACCGGCTTCGACACCATCTTGGGGACCGATCTCGACAAGGCCGGCATGGACGCCATCGCAATCCGCTTTGCCCGCGCGGCGCGCACCGCGGATGTCGCCGTGTTCTATTACAGCGGCCATGCCATGCAATACGCGGACGTCAACTACCTCTTTCCGATCGATGCGACGCTCAGCGACGAAGCAGACCTGCGGCGCATGTCCAGGGTGGACGAAATTCTCGCCGACCTCCAACAGGCCAAGAATCTGCGCATTCTGGTGCTCGACTCTTGCCGCGACAATCCGCTCGCCGACGAGCTCAAGCGCTCCATCGGGCCGAGCCGCAGCGCCGGCATCGGACGGGGGCTGGCCAGGATGGCGAGCCCGGACGGCGCGATCATCTCCTATTCCACGCAGGCCGGACGGACCGCCGCGGACGGCGACGGCCGCAACAGCCCCTACACAACCGCGTTCCTCAGGCACATCGAGGACAAGGACGAGATCGCCACCGTCTTCCACCGCATCAGCGCCGATGTCTTCGAGACCAGCAAGGGCAAGCAAGTGCCCGAATTGTCGCTGTCGTTCTTTGGCGAGTTCTATCTGAACGGCAAATTGCAGATTACGGTGAACCCGCCGCCGACGCCCGCGCCGACCGATCCTTGCGCCAGTGCCGAGTCGCATTGGAAGAGCGCCGAAGCAATCGGAACCGCCGCAGCCTTCGAGGATCATCTTGCTCGGTTTGCCAACTGTATCTATGCGGCCCTCGCCAAGGCCAGGCTCGCCGCCTTGACATCCCCGGCCGAGCCTGTCGTCCGAATACCGCCCGCAATTGTTGTCGATTCCGCCGCGGTCGGCACCTGGGAGGCTAAAGTTCCGAACAATCGTGGCGTCGCACGCTGGGTCTGGGACATCCTGCCGGGCGGCACCTACCGCTTCCACAGCGAAGGACCCGGCGCCGTGGGTCCGCATGAGGGAACGGTCAATGTCACGGATGGCCATTGGACGCTGCGCGCCACCCACGGTTTGCCGGACTGGGTGGATGGCGGCTCTTATGAATTCCGCGACCCCAACACACTCGAGATGACCGGATGGCTAGGGACGGGCATTTGGCGGCGCGTTGACGGTGGTAAGGTCCCGCGATGAATTCACCGCGTGGCACTGAGGCGCGGCCTCCCCGTCGGCGGGGATATGCGCATAAAATTGGCCGCCCTGGCCGGAACGCCCGGCCAGGGTGTTTTTTTTGAGCAACGCTAAAACGACCGATCCTAGATGCGATCCGGGAAGCGGATCACGAAGTTGCCGCGGTTCGGCATCACCACTTTCGGCAGCGTGGTGGCGTTGATCTCGTCGTTCTCGCCGATCAGCTTGTTCCCCGCCAGCAGATAGGCGGTCAAGGCGTAGACCTCCTGGTCGGTGAGCGAGCGCGGCTGCGTGAACGGCATCGAGCGGCGGATGAAATCGAACAGCGTGGTGGCGTAGGGCCAGTAGTTGGCGATGGTCTTGCCGCCATCGAGCGTTGCCTTGGGCGGACCGCCGATCAGCCGCACCGCGTGGCCGCCTTGGCCGTTCTCGCCATGACAGGCCACGCATTTCGCGGCGTAGATCTTGGCGCCGTCGGCGGCGTTGCCGCCGCCGGCCGGCAGGTTGGTGCCGTCCGGCAGGATGTTGATGTCCCATTCGGCGAGATCAGCTTGCGAGATCGGCTTGCCGAGCCGGGGGCTCTCCGCCAGCGCCACGCTGACGCCGAGCGCGAGCGCGGCGGCGCCAGCCGCGACCAGAAGCTTACGCGTAGACATGTTTGACCTCTCCCTTGGCGTCGACGCCCCAGCTGGTGACGGCGTTGAAATGATGGCCCGGGAAGCCGCGGACGTTCGGTGGCTTCGAGGTCTGGCCGCGCAACGCGACGAACTGCTCCCGGGTCGGCTGCATGTTGCCGGCCTCGTCCCAAGCGCGGCTCTGCAGGACCGCCGTCC
>DATDGG010000267.1:0-13875 GCA_036522235.1 Xanthobacteraceae bacterium | reverse complement strand
GATTCACGCGAGCGATGCCACCAATGCGGCGCGCACGATGCTGCTCGACATTGCGCGTGGCGAATGGGACTTGGGCCTGTGCGAGGTCTTCGGCGTGCCGCCGGCGTTGCTCCCGCGCGTGTGCGACTGCGCCCATGACTTCGGGACGACCGAGCCGGCTTTGTTCGGCGGCGGCATCCGCATTCTCGGGATTGCCGGCGACCAGCAGGCCGCGACGGTGGGACAAGGCTGCTTCGCGCCCGGCATGATCAAGTCCACCTACGGCACCGGGTGCTTTGCGCTCCTCAATACCGGCGATCGGCCGGTCGCCTCACAGCACCGCCTGCTCACCACCATCGCGTATCAGCTCGCCGGCAGGCGCACCTATGCGCTCGAAGGCGCAATCTTCATCGCCGGCGCCGCGGTCCAGTGGCTGCGCGACGCCCTCAAGGTGATTGTCCGCGCCGAGGACGTGAACGCGCTCGCGCAGGCGGCCGACCCGGCCGAGCAGGTCTATCTCGTGCCGGCCTTTGTCGGGCTCGGGGCGCCCTATTGGGATGCGCAGGCGCGCGCCGCCATATTCGGATTGACCCGCAAATCCGGCGCGGCCGAGCTCGCGCGCGCCGCGCTCGAGGCGGTGGGCTACCAGACCCGCGACTTGCTGGAGGCCATGCGCGCCGATTGGCCGCTTTCCGGCTCGGATTCGGTGCTGCGGGTGGACGGCGGCATGGTGGCGAGCGACGTCACCCTGCAGTTCCTGGCCGATATCCTGGGGCTGCCGGTCGATCGCCCGACCGTCATGGAGACAACCGCGCTCGGCGCCGCCTATCTGGCCGGGCTCGCGGCCGGGATTTGCCCCGACCTCGACGGCTTTGCGTCCCGTTGGAAATGCGCGCGCCGCTTCGTGCCGCAGATGGACGAGGCCACGCGCGCCCGCAAATGGGCCGGCTGGCGTGATGCGGTCGGCCGCACCTTGACGCAGCACTGAGACGCGACGAGTAGGTTGGGCAAAATCGCTCGCGCTTCAGGGATCATGCTATAGCCTATCCGCCATGACGAGCGTCGGCACCGATATCAGGAATGGCCCCGCCAACCGACAAGGCACGGCCGCAACATCGATCTCCCCGCGAGACCCGAGCGCGCCGCCGCTGGTGCGGTTCGAGGCGGTCAGCAAGCGCTTTGCCGGCGTCAGCGCGGTCGAGGCGCTGTCGCTCGATATTTTTCCGGGCGAGTTCTTTGCGCTGCTCGGCCCTTCGGGCTGCGGCAAGACCACGCTGCTGCGGCTGCTGGCAGGTCTGGAAAGGCCGGACGCGGGCCGCATCCTGCTCGACGGCCATGATCTCGCGTCGGTGCCGCCGCATCGGCGCGCCGTCAATATGATGTTCCAGAGCTATGCGTTGTTCCCCCACCTCGATGTCGGCCGCAATGTGGCGTTCGGGCTCAAGCAGGACGGCTTGCCGAAGGTCGAGATCGCGGCGCGCGTCGCCGATATGCTGGCGCTGGTCAAGCTCGAAGGCTATGAGCGGCGCAAGCCGCATCAGCTGTCCGGCGGGCAACGCCAGCGCGTGGCGCTCGCGCGCGCGCTGGTCAAGCGGCCGCGCGCGCTGCTGCTCGACGAGCCGCTCGCGGCGCTCGACAAGAAGCTGCGCGGCGAGACGCAGTTCGAGCTCATGCATCTGCGCCAGAAGCTCGGCCTGACCTTCCTGATCGTCACCCACGATCAGGAGGAGGCGATGACGGTGGCCGACCGTATCGGCGTGATGGACCAGGGGCGGCTGGTGCAGGTCGCTGCGCCGCCGGAAATCTACGAGCAGCCGAACTCGCGCTGGGTGGCCGATTTCATCGGCGAGGTTAACCTGATCGAGGGGCGCGTGGCCGAGGCTGGCCCCGTTGGCACGACCATCATGAGCCCGGATGCCGGCACGCTCCACGCCGCGGTCGCGGTCGATGCGCGGCCGGGCGCGACCGTGTGGGTCGCGGTGCGGCCCGAGAAGGTGCGCATCTCGCTTGAGCCGCCCGCCGCGGCGAGCCAGAACTGCGTTGCCGGAGCGGTGTGGGAGATCGGTTATCTGGGCGACGTCTCGATCTACAAGCTGCGTCTCGATACCGGATTTGTCATGAAGGCCGCCGCCCCCAATATGACCCGCCTGATCGAGCGGCCGTTCCGTTGTGGCGAACGGGTGTGGCTGTCCTGGGCGGGCGATGCCGGCGTCGTGCTGACCAGATGAGCGCGCCGGCACAGAACGCCGGCACGGCGCCGGATGCTCCCAACGCCCGCAATGCGCCAAATTCCACGGCGCGGCGGCTGGTCATCCTGCTTCCCTACATCTGGCTCGCGATCTTCTTCCTCCTTCCCTTCCTGATCGTGCTCAAGATCAGCCTGTCGCAGACCGCGATCGCGCAGCCGCCCTATACGCCCGTGCTCGATCCGGCGGGCGGCCTGGCGGGCCTGCGCGACTTCCTCGCTGCGCTCTCGCTCGACAATTACGCCCTGCTCGCCTCCGACCCGATCTACTTGCTCTCCTATCTGCGCAGCATCTCGATCGCTGCGCTCTCGACCGCGCTGCTGCTGCTGATCGGCTTCCCGATCGCCTATGGGATGACGCGGGCGCCGCGCGGCTGGCAGCCGATCCTGTTCATGCTGGTGGTGCTGCCGTTCTGGACGTCGTTCCTGATCCGCATCTATGCCTGGATCAACATTCTCCAGCGCGAGGGCCTGCTCAATAAGGTCCTGCTGGCGCTGCACATCGTCGGTGAGCCACCGGCCTGGCTCGCCACCGATACTGCGATCTATGTCGGGATCGTCTATTCCTATCTGCCGTTCATGGTGCTGCCGATCTATGCGACGCTCGAGAAGCTGCCGGAGAGCTTGCTGGAGGCGGCCGCCGATCTCGGCTGTCCGCGCTGGAAGACGTTCTGGCTGGTGACCGTTCCGCTTTCGCTGCCCGGCGTGCTCGCGGGCGCGCTGCTGTGCTTCATCCCGATCGTCGGGGAATTCGTCATTCCGGATCTGCTGGGCGGCTCGGAGTCGATGATGATCGGGCAGACGCTGTGGGTCGAGTTCTTCGGCAACCGGGATTGGCCGGCCGCCTCCGCGGTCACGGTCGTGCTGCTCGGCCTCCTGGTGGTACCGATCATGATCTATCAGCATCGCCAGATGCACCGGCTCGAGCGCGATCGCTGACCATGCGCAGGGCCTCCTGGTTCAACGCCGTCTCGGTCGCGCTGGGCCTGGCCTTCCTCTATCTGCCGATCGTGATCCTGGTGATCTACTCCTTCAATGCTTCGCGCCTGGTCAGCGTGTGGGGCGGCTGGTCGACGCGCTGGTATGGGGCGCTCATCGGCGACCAGGACATGCTGGATTCGGCCTGGATCAGCCTGCGCATCGCCGCCGTGTCGGCGAGCGCCGCGACCCTGCTCGGCACGCTCGGCGCGATCGCGCTGGTGCGGGGCGGGCGGTTCCGCACCCGCCTCCTGTTCAGCGGAATGGTCTATGCGCCGCTGGTCATGCCCGAGGTGATCACCGGACTTTCGCTGCTGCTGCTGTTCGTCGCGGTCGATGTCGATCGCGGCTTCTGGACCATCGCCATCGCGCACACCACTTTGACCATGTGCTTCGTGGCGGTGGTGGTGCAGGCGCGGCTCGTCGACTTCGACACTAGCCTGGAGGAAGCCGCGATAGATCTCGGCTGCCCACCGCTCAGGACCTTCCTGACCGTGACCCTGCCGTTGATCGCGCCCGCGATCGTCGCGGGCTGGATGCTCGCCTTCACGCTCTCGCTGGACGATCTCGTGATCGCGAGCTTCACCACCGGCCCGGGCGCCACCACCCTGCCGATCCGCATCTATTCGCAGGTGCGCCTCGGCGTGAAGCCGGAGATCAACGCGGTCTGCACGATCATGATCGCGCTGGTGGCCCTGGTGGTGATCGCGGCGTCGCTGGCGTCGAAATGGCGAGTGGCGAATAGCGAGTAGCGAGTAGCGAGCACAGGAGGGAAACAATTCCCTTCCCATTCGCTATTCGCCATTCGCCTCTACTCGCTGCTCGGCGGCCGGAACAGATACACCACGAACCATACCGGCACGATCACCAGCGAACCGAGCAGGAGATTGGGCAGCGCCCAGGTGAGGCCCTGCCGGGCCAAATCCATGAGCCGCTCCTGGGAGAGGCCGAATTCGTGCATCAATTGCTCGGCCGTGATGCCGAAATGCGCCAGGATGGTGCCGACGATCAGCGAGGCGACCGCGACCTTGACCAGTGTCCGCAGGAATCCGTGAACCATCAGGTCTCGCCGCTGCCGTATCAGCCGCTGATTCGCTCGAATCGGGATGATAGTCGATCGGGCGGGCGACGCCCACGCCGGCCGGCGTTCGCTCTAGCGGCCCGGCTGGGGAGAGCAGTGATCCACCGTGGCGAGGCGGGCGCGGTCCTGGCAGTCGTCATCCTCCGGCGCCGGTGCGGTGGCCGCGCGGTTTTGGATCGATTCGAGCAGGCGCGAGCCCGCGTCTGACCGCTTCATGAGGACCTGCACGTCGGGCAGCAGCAGCGGATCGTCCCACGGACCCCGCACCATGAAGGGCAGCTCAAAGGCCGGCGGTGCCGCCTCAGCGGCGCCGCTGGCGGCGCCCGCCAGCAGGCTTGCGGTCCCGTTCAGATCGAGATCGCGGGCCGGGATCGAGGCCGAGCCCGCGAGGCTCAGCCGCAGCGAAGGCCCCTCGATGCGCACGTCCTCGACCTTGATCGTGCCTTGGTCGATCTTCACGCTGGCCGCGAGCAGGCTGAAAGGCGTCTTGCCGCTGCGCAATTCATTGCCGCCCGAGAGCGGGCTCTTGGCCAGGCGCTTGAGCAACTGCTCGACATTGAGCCCGGCGATCGCGCCTTTGCGGCTGGTGAGGCTCGCGCTGCCGTTGAGCATCTTGGTCAGGCCGTAGACGCTGTCCCCTTTGCTGTCGACCGCGAAGCCGAGATTGCCTTTGCCCTCGATCCGGCGCGTACCGAACAATTCCCCCAGGCATTGATCGAGATCGACGTCGGTGAACTGCAGCTGGGCCTTGAGCGCGGCGCCGGCGGGCGACTGGGCGAGCCCGAACGAGCCTTTCACCACGCCGCCGAATGCCTCCGATTCCCCAACCGTGACCGCAAAACGTCCGTCGCGCAGGTTGACCGCGACGGCGGTGCGTCCAAGCCTGGCAGTGGCGAGCGTCACCCGGGCGGCCGACAGGCGCAGATCGACATCGGCATCATTGAGGCCGTCGAGCGTGATCGGCACGCGTTCCCAGCTGCGGTCGCCCGAGGTCAGGAGCCGGATGGCGGAAATATAGGGCGTCAAATCGAGGCCGTCCGCGGCGAGCGTGCCTTGCACGCTCTGCCGTCCGTCGGTGACGAAGGTCAGTGCTCCTTCGCCGACATTGCCGTCAAGCTCGACATTGAGGCCGGACAGCTCGACGTTCCCGCCGACCACGTTGGTTTGCGCCTTGAGCGAAAAGCGGCCAAAGCCGCCGCCCGGCGGCGCCCGATGTGTGGTCCAGCGCAGCGTATCGCGCAGCGAGGGGCCGTCGGCCGCGAGCGTGCCTTCCATCCGCAAGGTGGGACGGTGGCTGATATAGCCGTCGAACGCGAACTTGACGGGCGCGCCGCTGAAGCGGACCTTGAGTCCCGAGCGCTCGCCGACCAGGGCCGAGACGAAATCGCTGAGGCTGAACGCCCCCTCGACGACCTCGTCGTGCCACATGAAGCGGCCGGTCGCCGCGAAGGTCTTCGAGATCGACGGCCAGGCCAGCGCGAACTCCACATTGGTCAGCGTCTCAGTGATCTGACGCGCATCGTTGCGCAGGATCACCTTCCCGTCGCCGATCCGGATCTCGGAAAACGACACCATCCGGTCGGCGCTTTGATCGGGATTTGGCCGCAACGCGCGCGCCAGCATGTCGATATGGCTCGACCAGTTCGAGCTTCCATCGGGCGCGAACGAGATCGTGATGGTCGGGCGCACCAGCGAAACGTCCGCGATCTCGATGCGGCCGATCATGAGCGGGAAGAAGCGCAAGCGCACCACCAGCTGCTCGACCGTCATCGCCGGCTCGCCGGCCCGGTTGTCGCCGAGCGCGACCTGGTCGAACACCACCGTGCCGCTCGGAAACAGCGAGACCGCGACGTCTCCGCGCAGCACCGGGTCGAGCCCGGTGACGGCGCGGATCTCGGTCTTGACCTGGTCGCGGACCGTATCGGCGGGGATCAGCAGCGACAGGATGACGAGCGCGGCAAGCCCCCCCGCGACCAGCGCTGCGGCGGCAAGTCCAAGGCGCTTGATGCCGATGGCCGCGATCAAGGCTTAGTCTTTCCGAAGGTTCGGGCGGCGGGCGGGTGAATGACCGCGGTGGTGAAAGAGGTCTAAAGCCTTGTGGCGCGGGTCTGTGTCGCTTTCGTGGCCGCGCGCGCGTCCGCTTCCGTACCCCCTGGTGTGGGCTTCCTGCATGGCTTTCTGCCTGGTCGCGGATACGAACGGAGCCGGATTTTCCTTGGTCTTGAAAAGGGCGCCGATCTGCCTTGATTTCCTCAATTCGCCTTGGCGGCGACCGTGTAGCTCGCCTCGGTCTTGCCGCGGATCTCATCGAGGCTCACGCCCGGCGCGAGCTCCAAAAGCGTCATGCCGCCCCCCTTGCGGTCGATGTTGAAGACCCCGAGATCGGTGATCACCAGGTCGACCACATGGGCCCCGGTCAGGGGCAGGGTGCAGCGGTGTAGAAGCTTCGCCTCGTTCTTGGCCGAATGCTCCATGACCACGACCACCCGCTTGACCCCGGCCACCAGATCCATGGCGCCGCCCATTCCCTTGACCATCTTTCCGGGAATCATCCAGTTGGCGAGATCGCCGTTCTCGGCCACCTGCATGGCCCCCAGGATGGCCAGATCGATATGGCCGCCGCGGATCATCCCGAACGAATCGGCGCTGGAGAAATAGCTCGTGGTCGGCAGCTCGGTGACGGTCTGCTTGCCGGCATTGATGAGGTCGGGATCCTCCTCGCCCTCGAACGGGAAAGGGCCGGTTCCCAGCATGCCGTTCTCGCTGTGCAGCTGGACGCTCATGCCGACGGGGATGTAGTTCGACACCAAGGTCGGGATGCCGATGCCGAGATTGACGTAAAAGCCGTCGCGCAGCTCCTTTGCGGCACGCTCGGCCATCTGATCGCGGGTCCAGGCCATGGCTCAGGCTCCTTAAGGCGTGATCTCGGAAGATTGCTGACTCTAAGCGCGCTTGCGGGTGGTGCGTTGCTCGATGCGCTTCTCGGCATTGGGCACGGGCACGATTCGCTGCACGAAAATTCCCGGCGTGATGATGTGGTCGGGATCGAACCGTCCAGGCTCGAGCAGCTCTTCGACCTCGGCCACCGTGACCTTGCCGGCGGATGCCATGATCGGATTGAAGTTGCGCGCGGTCTTGCGATAGACGAGGTTGCCTTCGGTGTCGCCCTTCCAGGCATGCACGATCGAGAGGTCGGCGACGAGGCCGCGCTCCATCACGTAGCGCTCGCCGTCGAACTCGCGCTCGTCCTTGCCTTCCGCGATCACGGTGCCGGCGCCGGTTTTGGTGTAGAAGGCCGGGATGCCGGCGCCGCCAGCGCGGATGCGCTCGGCCAGCGTCCCCTGCGGATTGAATTCGATCTCGAGCTCGCCCGCGAGATATTGCTGGGCGAAGGTCTTGTTCTCTCCCACATAGGACGAGATCATCTTCTTGATCTGCCTCGTGTCGAGCAGCAGGCCGAGCCCGATCCCATCGACGCCCGCATTGTTGGAGACGACGGTCAGGTTCTTGACGCCGGAATCGCGGATCGCGTGGATCAGCGCCTCCGGGATGCCGCAGAGCCCGAACCCCCCGGCCATGATCACCATGCCGTCCTTCAACAAGCCGGCCAGCGCCGCCTTCGCGTCCGGATAGACTTTGTTCACGAAAGCCTTCTCCCCCTTGTTTCAACGATCAGGCCCCGGCCCGCCACACAGCCGAAGTCGGATTTATCCGACTTCGGCCACTCTATTCATGACACAATCGAAGTCGGATTTATCCGACTTCGGCCACTCAATTCATGGCACAGTTTACCCGGTTGGGCGAGCTTCGCATGCCCGCCCGCGGTCCCTCCAGCGCGCTCAGAAACAAGGCAGAACCGACCCGACCGTGCTCATTCAGCCGCCGCGGTGCGCTGCTTGCGTTCGGGCGTTGCCGCGATCTCGGCGATGAGCTTCTTGACGATGGCCTTGCCGAAGGCCTCGAAATTCTCCGCCACCATCACGAAAGCGCCGGGGCCGCCGATGACGTTGTCTCGATAGTATTTCTCCAGGCCCCCCGGCGGGTTGGTGTGCTCGGCATTGAACAGGAGCTGGTTGTCGCTCAGGATCACCAGGCCGTTGATCAGGATGCCCTTGGCGGCGGCGTCATCGCGGGCGGCGCCGACCTCGCGGCCGGCATTGTTGGTGCCGTCGCCGGATACGTCAATGATGTGGCGGGGCGCCTTGAACGGCGAGCGTTCGATCTGGATTGCGGCGAAATCGATGCCGCCGCTGATCGAGGTGCGGTCGGCGAAGGAGCGGGGCGCTTCGACAATTTGATCGCCGAAGCGGTGCGCCGTTTCGGCACCGTCGATGACCGTCCAGTCGATCACGAGCTTCTGCGCCCCGTAGCCCGACCATTCCACGAAAGCGAGCCCGATCTTCTGGTGCGGCCCGGACTTGATGGCTTCGAGCACGCTGCGGTTGGAAACGGCGGCCGCATAGCCGTCACGCTGCAGCATGAATTTCGTCTGATCGATGCTGCGCGACACGTCGACTGCCAGGACCAGCAAGAGGTCGACATCCTCCGCGGCGCGGGCAAGCGGAACCTGCGCCAGGATCAGCGCGGAAAGCGCCAGCAGGCAGCGAACGATCCGCATCACGGCCTTAACTTTCGTCATGGCTGCGCTTGCCATCATATCCGCCGGGGCGCCGCGATTCAAATCCGTCACATGAGCGAATTTATCGCATTTCCTCGGCCAAAACGCGGTCTTGCGGGAAGGTGACCTCGATCAGCGTTCCGGCAAGGGGGACGCTCCTGATGCCGAATGTCGCGCCATTCGCCTCGATCAGCGCCTTGGTGAGCGGCAGGCCGAGGCCGGTGCCGCCGGCGATGCGATGGACCGAGGTCGCGACCTGCCCGAACGGCGCGAAAGCGCCTGCGATCTCGCTTTCGCTCATGCCGCTGCCGCTGTCGCGCAGGCGCAGGATCACCTCGCCCAGATCGGTGCGCGTCGTCGACACGATCACCTGCCCGCCGGCGCCCGCGAGCCTGCTCGAATGGGAGATGAGATCGAGGACGACCCGCTGCAGCGCGCGCGCGTCGGCCACCACGCCGGGGAGGGCAGGCGACAGCGAGGTCCGAATGATGACGCGTGCGCGATTGGCCTGCGGCCGCATGATCGCGACGCATTGCTGCGTGAGCGGATTGAGCGCGACGCCGGCGAGGTCGAGCTCGATCTTGCCGGCCTCGATCCTGGTGAGGTCGATGAGGTCGTTGACGAGCGAGAGCAGCTGGGTGCCGCAGTTGTGGATGTCGCGGGCATATTGCCGATAGCGTTCGTTGCCGACGGGGCCGAGTTTCTCCTGCGCCATGACTTCGGAAAAACCGATGATGGCATTGAGCGGGTTGCGGATCTCGTGGCTGAGGCGGGCCAAGAAATCGAACTTGAAGTCACTCTTGCGGTTGGGTTGGGGCGCGGCCCGCTCGGCGGCGCCAATTGCGGGCGCACGGTCCTGCGGCTTGTCCTGCTCCGCTGGCGGCGAATGCCCGCTCGCGGCGGCGCCTGCTGCGGTTGGCGCCGCTGCGGTCAGCCGCTCGTGGAGCTTGCGCGTGAGCTCGTGAAAGGCGTTGCGTTCGACCGCGCTCAGGGTTGGGGGAACCGGCTCCCGCGCCGGGCGCAGCGGCACGACGTTCTCGGATGATGGCGGGGTCGCCGGCGTCCCGATGGCGCGGCGGGCGTCGACCAAAGCGGCGAGGCGCGCGACATCCCGGCAGATTCCGAAGCCGCGATAGCCGCGAAAGATGCGCTCGCGGTCGAAGACCGGGAGGCCGGAGAGCTCGACCATGAGCCGCTCGGCGCCGTCGTCGACCGGCCAGGCGATGCGCAGCCCGCTCCAGGTCTCCCGGCTCGCCAGCGCAGCCGTGACCTGGTCTTCCGGATCGAGCGAAAGCGCGGCCGCAAGCTCGACCCACGGGCGGCCGAGCGCCGCCGCCGTCGCCCGCCCCATCAAGGCTGCGAATTCATCGGAGACGATCGTGAAACGCTGCTCGGCATCCATCTGCCAGACGAAACGCATCGGCCCGCGCGGCCCGGTTGAAGCATGATCGGACAGCTCGCTCATCAGGGTCGCAACTTCCGGCGTTCCGTCTTGAGAGGGACTTGTCTAGTAAGCCGACGCTAGAGCCCGCGTCCACGACGTGGACTGCGAAACAATCGGAAAACTCTGGAAAACTTCAGCGCGGTATCAGGGGCTTGGCCCCGCCACGCGCCAAGATGGCCGCTGCCCGTTTGAAAATCCGGGCCGGACCAAGGCGATCACAGAGTTGACTTGTGCATTGCAATAATTTATGTTGCGTCGCACTAATTTCTGTGCCATATTTTTGTCTATCAGGCGGCCGCGCGCTTCTGGGGCTGGAAGCGGGATTGCGTCACCGTTCTCCCATCAGGCACGGATCGGCTTCGGGCGGCGGATCCGACAGATGCCGCTTCGCCGCTCCGACCTCAAGGGATGACAGCTATGGAAGACACCACGACCGTATCCTCGACCAAGCCCATGACCGGCTTCAGCGGATCCGCCTTCGAATTCCCGAAATTCGGAATGCCGAACTTCGAAATGCCGAAAATGGAAGTCCCCGCCGCCTTCCGCGAGTTCGCCGAGAAGGGCGTCTCGCAGGCGAAGGAGAACTACGAGAAGATGAAGACCGCGGCCGAAGAGGCGACCGACCTGCTGGAAGGCACCTACGCGACCGCCAGCAAGGGCGCCTCCGAATACGGCTTCAAGGTGATCGAGGCGGCCCGCGTCAATACCAATGCGGCCTTCGATTTCGCCACCGAGCTGATGGGCGCGAAGTCGTTCTCGGAATTCGTCGAGCTTTCGACCGCGCATGCCCGCAAGCAGTTCGAGGCGCTCACCGCCCAGAGCAAGGAGCTCGCGGCGCTCGCCCAGAAGGTCGCGACCGAAACGGCCGAGCCGGTCAAGGAAAGCGTCAGCAAGGCGTTCAAGAAGGTTGCCTGATCGCGGCCGTTTTTGCCCCTCGCGCCGCCGGTTGCAGCCGCGGCTTGATGCCAGCCCGGGCCGCCTTGCCCGGGCTTTGCCATATGTGGGCGTAAACGCGTGGGCGTGAACGCATGGGGTGAACGCCGAGACCCGACGGCTCGACCAATGCCAGGCCGGCCGCCCTTGCGCTTTTCCTTAAGGTGAAAATGCTCTAGCTTCCGGCCGCTCGCCGAGTATTCCTCCGCGAGGCCGTGCAGCTGTAGCTCAGTTGGTTAGAGCGCCTGACTGTGGATCAGGAGGCCGGTGGTTCGAGTCCACCCAGCTGTACCAAAAATATCATAAAAATCAAATACTTCCCTGGGATGGCCGCGAGGCTGCTATTTTCCGTTCTTGCGGCGGACCCGCAGCGGACCCCGCAGAACGAGGCTGTTTTGGCGACCGCCGCACGCTAGATTGGCAACACCATCCCGGCCTGGAAGCAAGGTGCGCTCGCCGCTATTGAAACAGCGGCGCCGTCCGGCGTCGCCGCGTAGCGCGCGCGAACGCCCGCGCGTCGTTGGGGCGGATACCTTCGAGAACGGTCGCCCCGATCTATTCCACCCCCCAAAAAAAGAAACCGAAGCGGTCTGATGTGGCGTACACGATGTGACTCTGCCGCGGTCGGCGCGATGCAGCGCCAACTTGGAAAATTTGGTCCGCTTCACTCCAAGTCAAATCCGTCGGGCTGGTGCAGTCGGCAAGGGCCAGGAGCAGACTCATTCACCGCAGCAAAAAGCTCCATTCGATGACCTCGTTGGCGGCGGGAGCGCACTTAACGTCGACACAGGAACGGCGCACGGAACACACACAATGGCGTTAGGGGCGGCGCACAGCTCGGAAGAGCGGCGAGCGGGGCTGAAGCGTCTAATAGCACCAAAGGACAAGAGCCACATTGGATAGACACGGATAGATTTGCGGCTGGTCTCGGCTTCTTTCTCCTTTCTCCGCCGAGCCCACCTCACCTGACAACGTGCCCGCACCGGGGCGCTCGTCGTCGAGATGCGCCATTCCGGATTCAGATCGAGGTCTTCTGTTTCGTGGACCCGATGCGGAATTCGAGCAGCTAATCGGCGACTATCATTAGCGGCAGCCAGGACTGGTTCAAAAATCGATCATCTCGGCTCGCAGGCGTACGTGTACGTAAATCCTTGAGGGGCCTGAGTCCTGGCTATGAAGGCGCCCAAGTCGAGGCACTGCCTCTCATTTCTGAACGGGAGATCGATCCATGCCGGGCTGGTAGGGCATGAGCTGAGGGGACTGGCCGTGCACATCATAGTCAGGATCCAGATTGTGGTCATGCATCACCTCGTCACGCGTGGAAGGGTCCACGACGAAATCGTCACGTAGTGTGCCTGGGATCCGAACCAAGGTCGACTGCCCGGGAGGGGCACCACGCTTGCCGGGCCGCTAAATCGCAAATTTTTGGCGAGCACGAACAAAAGTCGACACAAATGGTGAAACAAGAAAGCGGAAAAAAGTCCGCTTTGATCCCAACCACCACTGATCACCGCGAGAAGACTTTCCACGGCGAGCGCATGCAACTATGCTCTTGCGTGACGGGGACGGGGGTACATGCGGCTGGGGCTGCTCTCATTCTTCTTTGTTATGGTACTTTCGGCGCCCAGTTGGGCCGCGACGGGATGTATCGATCCTGCGACATTGGTTCGCTCCACGGCGAGCATTACGCGATACTTCGGCGACGAGGAGAAGGAGGCGCGGCCGGGCGTGCTCGGTATGAGCGGCTCCGGCTGGTTTCTGTCTCCGACCCTGATGGTGACCGTCGAGCATGTTGCCGCGGCCATGAAACTTTCAGACCAGACCTGGAAGCAGGTCGACGTCTGGACAGGTGAGAACAAACAATCGGTTGGCATGCGGCTTCGCGGTTTGGCGGGTTCGTACGCCGAAAAGATCGCGGTCCTGGAATTGCAGGCGGCATTTCCGGATGCGCAGGGGTTTCAGCCGCGCGCCAAGCCTCTCCTTCCTGAAGAGCCCCTGGTGAGCCTCGCTTATCCCGACGAGCGCTTGCGGGTCGCAACCGGTCGTTTCGTGCAGTACGGCGACGGCGACAAGTTTCCTGGCATGGCGCTACTCGAGATGTACGATGGAAACGACCGTCTGGTTCTCGATCACGGCTCTTCGGGGGCGGCGGTGCTCGATTGCGAGGGCCGCGTCGTCGCAGTTGTCAGCAAGCTCTTCGTATCGACCATTTATTTTATGTCACAAGCGATCCGCATCCCCACGGGTTGGGGCAGTCCCAACGTCGTTTCGTTGCCAGTCGGAGGGCTGAGAGATTTCGCCCGCGCCGAATGATGGCAGTGGGAGAGTGGGTGCTATTCCTGTCCCATGCTCGGGAACGTGACCCCGGTGATTTTGCCCTCGTCGTCAAACCCAATGAGCAGACTGAGCGCGTCGCCCCGTTGCAGGAACAGCTTCACGACGTAAAAGGTCTGATCCCGTATTCTGCGGTTTTGAGCGATTTCGTCTCCAATCGCGGGCCCATATGACTTGAGATGTCGCGACATCTCGTCCACCGATTCGTCGGTCAGGTTTTCGGCGAGCGCGCCTGTCATTTGCGTTCGGTCGATTTGACCATC
>DATDGG010000266.1:0-39416 GCA_036522235.1 Xanthobacteraceae bacterium | reverse complement strand
CCAAGGACCGTCCGGACGGCGTGGTGAGCATGGCGCTGCCTCAGATCACGGTTCCCACTCTCGTCATGTCCCACCGCGAGGACTCGTGCGAGGCCACGCCGCCCGCCGACGCGCCCACGCTCGCCATGCGCCTGAGGCGGGCCAGCAAGGTGGAGATCGCTCTGCTCACCGGCGGCGATCCGCCCCAGTCCGACCCGTGCGATGCCTATGCGCCGCACGGCTATTTCGGCATCGAGACGCAGGCTGTCGACACGATTGCCAGATTCATCAACATCAACGGCGGTCACGAGCCGTAATACTTTCGGCAAGCAGACAGTTTCGGCTTTCACCCGCTCAGCCGCGGAGTCGTCCGGCCAGCTAGGACCTGCTTGCAAATGTCGCCGAAGTATCGCCCAGCGCGGCGCGCAAGGCGTGCGCCAGGGCTTCCCGGCGATAGGGCTTGGTCAGAAGCGGAATGTCGGGAGGCGCCCTCACGTCGCGGTCGCGGTTGTTGCCGGGAAAGCCCGACGTCAGCAGGATCTTGATTGCCGGCCAGCGCTCGCGCACGATTCCGACGAGATCGTAGCCGTCGAGCTTGCCGGGCATGACTACGTCGGCGAACAACAGGTCGATCGGCGCGTGGCCTTCCAGGATCGCGACGGCGGCCGCCACGTTCTCCGCCTCCAGGATGCGGTAGCCGAGCTTCGTCAGCTGCAGCACGACCACACGGCGCAGCGCCGGGTTGTCCTCGACCACCAGGATGGTCTCGCCGCCGCCGGGGGCGCTGGCCGCGGCGCTCGCGTCCGCCGCCGGCTCCGCTTCCGCGGCGCGGCGGTCGCGCGGCAGGTAGAGGCGAAACGTCGTTCCGACACCGGGCTCGCTGTAGACGTTGATATGGCTGCGCGACTGCTTCATGAAGCCGAACACCATGCTGAGGCCGAGGCCGGTGCCTTCGCCGCGCGGCTTGGTGGTGAAGAACGGGTCGAATATCTGCGCCGTGACCTCGGCAGCCATGCCTGCGCCGGTGTCGCTCACCTCGATGATGGCATAGTCGCCAGGCTTCACCTCGTCATGCGTGGCCGCGTAGTCCTCGTCGAGCGCCGCGTTGGCGGTCACGATGGTCAGACGGCCGCCCTTGGGCATCGCGTCGCGGGCGTTGGTCGCGAGATTGGTCAGCGCCGCTTCGAGCTGCGCCGGATCGGCCACCACCGGCCAGACCTCGTCGGCAAGCTGAAGGACGACCTCGATGCGTTCACCGAGCGTGCGGCTGAGCAGCTTGGTGATGCGGCGCATCAGATCGTTGACGGCGATACGCCGCGGCCGCAACGGTTGCCGGCGGGCAAATGCCAGCAGGCTGCGGGTCAGGTCGGCGCCGCGCTGGGCGGCTTCGAGCGCGGCGCGCGAGAGCTCCTGCGCGGCGGAGTTCGCCTTGGTGCTATCGATGAGCTCTTCCAGGTTTCCGATGACGACCAGGAGCAGGTTGTTGAAGTCGTGCGCCAGCCCGCCGGTGAGCTGACCGACCGCTTCCATCTTCTGCGATTGCCGCAGCTTCTCCTCGCTCTCGTGCAGCGCGGCGCGCGCCTGCTCCTTCTCATGCTCGCTGGCGCGGCGATGGTCTTCGGCGGTGCGCAGCGCGCCGAGCACTTCATCCGCCTCGCGCAGGCCCGTCGGCGCGGCCTTGAGCACCGCTTCGCCGTCGCCGGTCGCCGCCAGGCGCCGCAGCGCCGTGATCGGTCCGGTGATCCGGCGCGCCATGAGAAGCGCCAAGGCGATGCCGAGCGCGAGCAGGACGCTGCCGGCGGCGAGCGTGCGGGTCGCGGCCGCGAGCGCCGGCGCTGTCAGCTCGGCCCGCGGCACGCCGACCGCGACCGCCCAGCCGAACTGCGTCGAATGGCTGAACGCCGCCACCACGCCGATCCCGTCACGCGAGGTGAGCTCGAGAATGCCCTCGCGCTCGGCCAGCACGCGGCTCAAGAGCTCGGGCCCCGCCGGCTGTCCGACGAAACGCTCCGGGTTGGGCGTGCGCGCCACATTGACACCGCGCCGGTCATAGACCGAGACGACCCAGCTCGCGCGGAACTGTTGCCGGCGAATGATCTCGGCGAAATCTTCAAGCCGCGGATTGGTGGACAGGACATAGGTGATGCTGCCGTCGTCGCGCTTCACCGGCACATCGATCGCGACCACCGGCCGCCGGCCGATGGCCCCGATGTAGAAATTGGAGACGGCCGGTTGGCCGGTCTGGAAAACCTCCGTGGTTGCCTCCATGTTCGGTCGAACCGGCAGCGGTGCACCGGGCGGCAGCAGCGTGTTCATGAGCTGCTGGCCGTCCGCCTTCAGCAGCACCAGGTTCGAGCCGGGGAACTGCTGCGCGATGACGGCTTCCGCCTGGGCGCGGAAGGCCGCGATGTCCTCGCCGCGCAACGTCGGGGAGAGGGCCAGCACCCGCAGGGCCACCATGCGGGTCCGCAGGTCCTGCTCGACCTGGAGCGACATGCCGCGGGCGAGATCGAGAGTCCGCTGCCCGGTGGCGGCGACCGCATCGCGGTATTGCAGGTACTCACTGCCGAGGCTGAAGCCCAGAAGCGGCACCACGCTCGCGACCACGAGCAGCAGCAGGCGCGCGCGCAGCGACAGGCCGCCGGCCCGGCCTGAGCGCTTGTCGTTCCCCGATGTGGGGTTCGCTCGCAGAATCACGGTGCGATGCCACCGAAGTTGCCAGCGCAGTTTCGCCGGCGCGACCGGCTTGTCAATCGCAGCAAGCGGCCGCCTGAAGTATCTTTGCATTTGTCGCATTTTCGGATGGAAAACCGGGCTCACCCCGGATCAAGTCCGGGGCAAGCTCTTCCTGAAAATGCTCCCAGACACTGCTTGGTAACAGCTGATTCACGATCTTCGGGGAGATTGATCCGTCCGGGGCCGCGGCGGCGCCTGCGCGAAGGGGGAAGCGACGTGATGCGTTCAGCAATGGTGGGCGTTCTCGGCCTGGGGGCACTCCTGGTCAGCTTCGGGATCGTCTTTTTCCTGTGGTCCCCGGCCGCCCCGACCGCGCCCGCTATCCGCAGCGCATCGGCGACTGCGACCGTGCCGGCAACCATGCCGGCGACCTCGGCCGCTCGCGCGGCGACCCCAGGCCCGAACGCGGCGGAGTCGACCGGATCGATCAAGTCTTCGCTGGCCCCGGCGCCAACCCCGGCCGCGCGGCCGCCGATCGCGGTTGCCGCCGCGCCTTCATGTGCGGGCCATCCCGAGGCGCTCGGCGTGTCTCGCACCGTGGAGATCGACACCACCGGCGGTCCGGGCTTTGGCTTCGAGCACTTCAAGCAGCACGATTTTCTGCAGCCCGGCGAGGTGGTGCTGACCTTCGACGACGGTCCTTGGCCGCACCACACGCCGGCCGTCCTGGCGGCGCTCGCGGCCAATTGCACCAAGGCGGTCTTCTTCCCGATCGGCGAGCACTCGATGTGGGCGCCCGAAATCCTCCGGCAGGTGGCCGCCGCCGGCCACACGATCGGCAGCCACACCTGGTCGCATGCCGACCTCCTGAAGAAGACCCCGCAGGAGGGCAAGGACGAGATCGAGAAGGGCATCAGCGCCGTGCATTGGGCGCTCGGCGGTCCGGCGGCGCCGTTCTTCCGCTTTCCGGCGCTGCGGCATCCGCCCGAGATGGTGACCTATCTGGGCGAGCGCAACATCGCGATCTGGTCGGCCGACATGGATTCGCTCGACTTCAAGATCCGCAAGCCCGATCAGGTGATCCAATCGGTGATGACGAAGCTGAAGAAGGACGGCAAAGGCATTGTCCTGATGCACGATTTCCAGCGCGCCACCGCCGAGGCGGCGCCTGAATTGCTGCACCAGCTCAAGCTCAACGGCTACAAGGTCGTGTTCGTGAAGGCGAAGACATCGCTGAAGACGCTCCCCGCCTACGACGAGTTGATCGTGAAGGACGTGAAGCTGCCGACGGTCAGCGACCGCCCGACCGCCGACGTGGTGCGCACGGTCGTCGAGTGAGCTTGGTCTGGTGAGGCGGCGCGCGGCCATTTCCGCAAATCGGCGCGCACCTTTTCCCACGCCGCGATCCGGCCTGAGGCAGATCGCGCAGCGGGGTGCCCGATCTCAAGGGCTGTTTCGCCCGCCCTTGATGACGCGCATGAGATCGCCAACAGTGTCGATCTGTTCGACCAGCTCGTCGTCGATTTCAACGCCTGCCACCTGATCCTCGATCGCAATCATCAACTCGAGACGATCGAGCCAATCGACGCCAAGATCGTCGCGCAGGCGCGCTTCGTCCGTCAAACGGTCGGCATCAATTCCGAAATGTTCAGCAATGACGTCGCGGACCTGGGTGGTAAGACTGTCATTCATGGCCGTTCCTCGCTGAAGACGGTGATTTGCGAATCCACGAATCGCCGCAGACGATCACAGCAAGCCATCGTTCCCGCAACGTGGCTCGAATCAAAAAATTTCTCGATCTGTTGCAGCCTTTCCACGCCCTGTCGGCTGCCGACGAAAAATCTCCCCAGAGGAGGCCGCGAAGCGGAATAGGGGCGCCAGCAGCTGTCGGATACACGTCCCTGGCAGAACGCGAGTCGCGCACGACACATATGTCGGTACCTCTCGCGCGGGATGCTCAAATCTAAACCTGACGGGCCACAATCGACTTCTGCGTCGGTGATTGCCGTATTTACTCGGGTCTAAACTGTAGCGCGGTCGTATTGCCTTTCTTTCGCCGCCTCTCTGATTGAAACATTTGACGCGGGGATCTTCGGGGATGGGCACCATGCGTCAGCCAATTGTGGTTCAGCCGATTGTGATGTTGTGTGCTTTCTTTCTTTTTGTTGCATCCTTCAGCGCAATCTACATTTCGTTCAGAACGTCGACTCCCCAAATCAAGGGACTGG
Source organism: Xanthobacteraceae bacterium (assembly GCA_036522235.1). Taxonomy (GTDB): domain Bacteria; phylum Pseudomonadota; class Alphaproteobacteria; order Rhizobiales; family Xanthobacteraceae; genus VAZQ01. Next base: position 34,533 of record DATDGG010000266.1, on the reverse strand, counting down.
TCGGGGGAGGGTTCTTTTTGCTTGCCGCATTGTTGTTGCTGTGGAAAGACCTTGTGCCGTTCACGATGACAAAGAAAGCGGACTTATCCACCTTCGGCGACGCCACGAGCGCGCTTGTGGCTGCCTCTGGTCACCCACGCCCCGACAGCGACTGAGCGATCGAAACAGAAATACATTCGCTTTGGCTGACGAGCAGTTGAGGTGAATAAGTATCTGAAAACAGCTGTTGCGCCGAATTCCCTGTTCGGTGGCCATCGCTGCATGAGGAGCGCAGCATGGCTGACCACCCTTCCGGCTCTGTTAAATTGGTTGGTCTCCGGGGGGCGTGCTTGGCCCTCGCCTTGGCTTTGCCGGTCGTCATTGTACTCCAGGTGATATTTGTCTTCAGCCTTGCCGCGGTGAGAGGCCAAACCGACCTCGCCGCGGTAAATGATGCCGTTCGCGTTGCTTTCGACCGAGGGGTTCTGGCCACCAATCAGGTTCCCAAGCCATGGATTCTGCGGGGTGGCCACCAGTTCACCGAATGTGTCGGTCTCAGTGTCGCGTTGGACCCGCAGCGCGACGTCTGGCAGGCGGCTTTGGCTACGAAAATGCATTCACGCATGATCGACCCGTGCTCCGAGCTTTACAGGTCCGTCCGCGGGGAAAACACGGAATTGATGGACTATTCACGCTATTGGCACGGCTATCGGCTGCTTCTCTGGCCGGTGCTTGCGCATTCCGACGTGCTTGTGCTGCGCGTGATTACGGCATTGCTGGTCGCAGGCGGGGTAGCGCTTTTTTTCGTCGGTCTGCGCGGCACGATCGGGTCGACTCCGACAATCATCATAGTCGCCACAATGTTTCTGCTGACCGATCTCTGGCACATTTGGCGGATAGCGACCCACGGGCTCAGCATGTTTGTAATTCTGGGGGGCGCAGGTGCTTTCGCATTGCTCCTCAGGCTATCGGCCAATCAATATCTATGGATCGTGTCGGCCGCCGCGCTTGGCGCCGTGTTCAATTTTGTCGACTTCTTGATCAATCCGCCGATGATGCCGATGCTGTTGAGCTTCATAGTGCTGGCATTCGTGCCGCAGTTCAGGAGAGACGGGCAGCGCGATGGCGTGCGCCCGCTAGCTCTCGCCATGACCGTGGCGGCGAGTTGGTTTCTTGGGTACGCCGGAACCTGGGGTACAAAATGGGTGCTGGCGATTTGGTTCTCGAATAACGCGATGGAAGAGGCCGCGAACATCGTCAATCAGGTGACCTTTCGTCTTGACGGTCTCGAACCGGGATCGACCATGTTTCGTGTCCCCCTGGTGCCAACGATATCGATGATCCTGAAGGCATTTGAGTCCGTTGGTGCCATCCTCGTAGTTCCCATCATCGCTGCCGTGCTCATTCACGTGCGCGATAATCACAAAAGCTTTGATCGCGCCTACTTCTATCAGCTGACCTTGCCCGTCTCGATAACCCTCCTGTGGTTCGAGCTCCTGAGCAATCATACCCAGTTGCATCCCAATTTTGTCTATCGCAGCGCGTCGACGGCGATCGCGCTTGTGCTGGCTGCCGGAATAATATCAAGCAACGCGCCGGTGTCGGCCGCCTCGCTTTGGATCAATTTGCGCAGATTCGTGGCACCTGCCGGGGTGCCGGCTTAGCGTTTGTTGCCAAAATTGCGCCTGGCCGGGCCTGGACCCGAAATCCTGCGGCAGGTGGCCGCCGCGGGTGTAAGCAGCTTCAAAAGGATAAAATTGCGGGAGGTGCTCAATTGATCTCCGCCAGCGAGTAGGTCGTGCTCCGTCCGCCTCTTTCATCCTTCTGAAGGGTGCCGCGGCCGACGAGCTCGTTGATGTCGCGCAAGGCCGTATCGGGCGAGCACTTTTCGATCGTCGCCCATTTGGATGACGAAAGCTTCCCCACGAATCCGTCGAGCAGGCGATTGATCATATCGCGCTGACGTTCGTTGAGCGGCGCAGCCGCATGTTTTTTCCAAAACTCGGCCTTCCGAAAGACGGCGGCCAGAGTTTTTTCCGCACCGGCGAATGCGCGATCAAGGCAGCCGAGAAACCACTTGAGCCAGGGCGTGATATCAAGGTCGCCCTTCTGCGTCGTTTCCAGGACGTGGTAATAGTCTTTGCGCTCCCCAAGAATTTGCGCCGACATGCTGTAGAAGCGTTGTGGGCTGTCCTCCGATCGGGCGAGGGACATATCGGCAATGGCGCGTGCGATGCGTCCATTGCCGTCAGCGAACGGGTGAATAGTGACGAACCATAGATGCGCGAGGGCAGCCTTGAGCACCGGGTCGGTGTCGTCGGTGGCATTGAACCAGTCGAGCAAGGATTTCATTTCCGCATCGAGCCGTCCTGCGATGGGCGCTTCATAGTGAACTTTCTCGCGGCCATGAGCGCCCGAGACGACTTGCATCGCACCTGATTTCTCGTCGCGCCATGGGCCGACCATGATCTTGCTCGAGCCACTGCGTCCCGTCGGGAAGAGCGCCGCCTGCCAGCCGAACAACCTTTCAGCGGTCAATGGATCTTTGAAGTTCTGGGTGGCGTCGAGCATCATCTCGACGACGCCCTCGACGTTGCGGTCGGCAGGCGGCAAAGCGAATGCATCCATCCCGAGGCGCCGCGCGATCGAGGACCGAACCAGCTCCTTGTCGAGAATTTCACCCTCTATCTCACTGGACTTGAGCACGTCCTCGGTCAGCGTCTCGAGAACAGCCTCCTCCCGCAAAGGGAACCCGAGTGCCTGCATCCGGCCAAGAAGCCGTCCTTGTCGGTGCCGCACGGTAGCCAGTTGCTTGGCGAGGCGCTCCTCGCTCCACTGGAAATCGGGCCAATCCGGCAGTTCATGGATATATTTCGGCATTCTCCGCACCTGTTGCGGTGATTGTGCCAGCCATTCACCGCACCGGCAAGCGCATTTCCCGCTTAAAATGCGGAGAATAAGGACGACAATCTGTGGAAGAATGTTATTCGGGCAGCGAATATCTCGCTCGAATAGCTATTTTCTCGCGAAAATGTCCGATTTCTCGCGAAAATGTCCGAAGGGGATTTTCTAGATGACTACAGCCGACATTACGGGGCAGCTGGCGCGCTACATGGCGGAAGCGCGGGACCGTCGGCTCGCGCCGCATGTTGAGCGGGAAGCGAAGCATCGCATCCTGGATACCCTCGCCGCAATGGTGTCGGGCTCACATCTCCAGGCTGGAGAAATGGCGATTCGCTTCGCGCGGGCGCAGGGCGGGGTCGCAGAAGCGACGGTGCTGACCACAGACATCAGAACATCCGCCGTGATCGCCGCGCTGGCCAACGGCATGTTTGCGCACGCCGACGAGACTGACGACTTCGAGCCGGTGACCAAGGCCCATCCCGGAAGCCACGTCGTGCCCGCGGCGCTGGCGATGGCCGAACGCGAGGGCAGATCGGGCGCTGACCTGCTGGCTGCGGTTACGCTTGGCTACGACGTCTGCTGCCGCTTTCTCCTGGCGCTCGGTCCGGACCTCGTACGCGGCAGTCACCGCAGCGCCGAGGGTACGAGCTCAACCATGGGCGCCGCGGCGGCCGCGGCCTCACTGGCTAACCTGAATGAGAAGGGCATGCGCTACGCGCTGTCGTATGCTGCGCAGCAGGTTTCAGGCATATGGAGCTGGGTGCGCGACGCTGGGCACGTCGAAAAGGCCTTCGACTTCTCCGGCATGGGCGCGCGCAACGGCGTGACTGCGGCGATCATGGCACAGATGGGATTTACCGGGGTGTGGGACGTGCTAGACGGCGAGCACAACGCGCTCATAGCGCTGTCCACCGAACCGAAGCCGGAGGAAATCGTTGCCGGGCTGGGCAGCCGCTTTTTTGTCACCGAAACCGCCATCAAGCCCTTCTCCGTCGGCTATCCGATTCAGGCTCCTCTGGATGCGTTCCTGACACTCCTTCGCGAGCATACGCTGAGTGTCGACAACGTCGAGCGAATTGTCGTCAAGCTCCCGGAGGATGGCGCCCGTATCGTCAACGACCGCTCGATGCCGGATGTCAATTGCCAGCACATCATCGCGCTCGCCCTGGTGGAGGGCGCCGTTTCGTTCGAGGACAGCCACTCGTACGAGCGGATGAAGGATTCGAAGGTGCTCGCCGCGAAAGCGCGCGTGCAACTCATCGCCGATCGAGGGCTCATGGATCCTGCCGCGCCGCGAAGCGGGCGCGTGGAGGTGACGCTGAAAGGCGGCCACACCATCAGCCACTTCACGCGCCATCCCCCGGGCACGAAGGAGAACCCGCTCACCACCGAGCGGGTGAACGAGAAGGCGCGGTCGCTGATGACTCCGGTGCTGGGCGCCGAGCGGACGGAGGAGGTCATTCGGCGGGTAAATTCACTGGAAGAGCTCAACGAAGTGCGCGCGCTGCGGCCGCTCCTGGCAGGCTAGCAGGTGTCGGCGCGCCTCAGAAAGGCAACTGAGGATGATCTGGAAGCAATTGCCAAGCTGCATGTTCTGTCTTGGCAAACGGCTTGCAAAGGCTTTGTCCCAGCCTCGATACTTCGCGGTCGAACTTTGGAAGGATCGCTAAGCGGTTGGCGATCTACCTACGGCAAGTATCCCGATAATCTTTCGGTCGCGGAGAACCACAGCGGCCCTTTTGAATTTGAAATCTATGGACTCCACGTAGCTTCCGACCGCCACCGAGAGGGCATCGGCACCTTGCTCATAACAGGAGCATTTGACCGGATGCGTTCTCTTGGGCTTGGAAGCGCAATCGTTTGGACCTTTGAGAATTCCGTCCAATCGAGGCGGTTTTACGAAAAATCTGGCGGCCAACTTGCCAAGACCAACTTGCCAAGACCGGCGTCTGGAAGATCGAGGGCCCCACTCAGAACGAGGTGGCATATGGCTGGACACTGCTGACTTCAAATTAGGACACTACCCGCTTTTCCGGTCATAGGCACGACGCGCCCGCTCTATGTGCCGCATGTGCTTGCCGACCCATATCCAAACACCGCAGACGGATTCGCCCAGGCTCTCGCCCAACGGCGTCAGCCGGTAGTCGACGCGCGGGGGAACACTCGCGTGCACGCGCCGCGTCACCAGCCCATCGCGCTCGAGCTGGCGCAGCGTCTTGGTCAACATTTTTTGGCTGACGGTACCCACGCGCTTCTGCAATTGGGAAAAGCGCAGCTCGGCCTCGCCATCGAGCGCCTCGATCACCAAGAGCGTCCATTTGTCGGCGATACGGCCGAGGATTTCCTGCAACAGGGCCTGCTTGGCGGGCGGGAAATTACATTGCGCGGTGGCGTCCATGGCGCGATCCGTATGGTTTCCGAGCGGAAAGTATAGAACTTTGGGGTGCCTTCTTGCCAGGAGAAACCGGCGGGCTTAGCTCCACCTCCGGGGGAAGGAGGCTCCTATGGCAAAGTTTGAAGTGAAGGTGAACAATCAGGCCCACGCGGTGGACGTGGATCCCGATACGCCGCTGCTCTGGGTGTTGCGCGACAATATCGGCTTGACCGGCACGAAATACGGCTGCGGCATCGCCCAATGCGGCGCCTGCACGGTCCATCTCGACGGCCGGCCATTGCGCTCATGCTCGCTGCCGGTTTCCGCGATCGGCAACCGCGAAGTCACCACGATCGAAGGCCTGTCAGGCCGCGAGGCGGGGGCGGTGCAGGGCGCCTGGGCGGCGCGCGATGTTCCGCAATGCGGCTATTGCCAATCCGGGCAGGTGATGAGCGCGGTGGCGCTGCTGCGTCAGACTCCAAAGCCCACCGATCGCGACATCGACCTCGCCATGAACGGCAACATCTGCCGCTGCGCCACCTATGTCCGCATCCGCGCCGCCATCAAGGACGCGGCGACGGTACTGGGAGGCTGACATGACCCAGCATGACATGCGGTTATCGCGGCGCGCCGCGCTGCAAGGCCTGGCAGGTCTGGTCATCGGCGTTTGCCTGCCGGAGGCTGCCTTTGCCCAATCGGGCGCTGCACGCGCCTTCGCGCCGGGCGCTGGGCCGACCGGCACGCTTGCCCCCAATGCCTTCGTTCGCATCGGCACCGACGACACGGTGACGGTTCTGATCAAGCACATCGAGCTTGGCCAGGGACCGCTCACGGGACTGTCGACGCTGGTCGCCGAGGAGATGGACGCGGATTGGTCGAAAGTGCGCGCCGAGCACGCGCCGTCCAACGCCGATCTCTACAAGAACCTCGCCTTCGGGGCCCAGGGCACCGGCGGCTCGACTGCGATGGCGAATTCCTATGCGCAGATGCGCCAGGCTGGCGCGACGGCGCGCGCCATGCTGGTGCAGGCCGCGGCGGAGGCTTGGGGCGTGCCTGCGCGCGAGATCACCACGGAGCGTAGCGTGCTGCGGCACGCCGCGTCGGGGCGGCAGGCCCGTTTCGGCGAGCTCGCGCAGGCGGCCGCGCGGCTGCCGGTTCCCGCCGATGTCCCGCTCAAGGACCCCGCGGCGTTTCGCCTGATCGGCCAGGACGGCGCCGTCCGCCGGCTCGACAGCGCCATCAAGGCGAATGGCAGCGCGCAGTTCACCATCGACATCCGCGAGCCCGGAATGCTCACCGTGCTGGTGGCGCACCCGCCGCGCTTCGGCGGCAAGGTTGCCTCATTCGATGACGCCGCCGCGCGCCGCGTGGGAGGCGTCGTCGATATCAAGCAAATCCCCGCGGGCATCGCGGTCTATGCGGAAGGCTATTGGCCGGCGCGCAAGGGGCGGGAGGCCCTTCGCATCACATGGGACGATTCGGCTGCCGAGCGACGCGGCAGCGAGCGGCTGATCGAGGAATACCGCGCGCTGGCGCGCCGTCCGGGCACCCTCGCCAACGCCAAAGGCGACGCCGAGATGGCGCTCGCGCGGGCCGAGCGCGTGATCGAGGCGGAATTCGTGTTTCCGTATCTCGCGCATGCGCCCATGGAACCGCTTGACGGATTCCTGCGCTTCGACGGCGAGCGCGCCTCGGCGCGCCTGGGAAGCCAGCTGCAGACCGGCGACCACATGACCTTCGCGGCCGTGCTCGGCATTCCGCCCGAACGGGTCGAGATCGAGACCATGCTGGCCGGCGGAAGCTTCGGGCGCCGGGCGCAGGCCGACATGCACTTCGCCGCCGAGCTCGCGCAGGCCGCCAAGGCCATCGGTCCCGGCCGGCCGATCAAGCTGATGTGGACGCGCGAAGACGATATCCAGGGCGGGCACTACCGCCCGCTCGTCGTGCACCGGATGCGCGGCGGCCTGCGCGACGGCAAGATCGTGGCGTGGGCGAGCACCGTCGTCGGCCAGTCCATTCTCAAGGGCACGCCGTTCGAGGCGATGATCAAGGACGGCGTCGATCCGACCTCGGCCGAGGGCGCGAGCGAATTGCCGTACGAGGTCGCGGATTTCCGCTGCGACCTGCACACGACAGAGCTCGCCGTGCCGGTGCTGTGGTGGCGCTCGGTCGGCCACTCCCATACCGGCTATGCGGTCGAATGCTTCGTCGACGAGCTGCTGGAGGCGGCCGGGCAGGATCCGGTGGCGGGACGGCTGGCGATGATGGGCAATGCGCCGCGCGCGGCGGGCGTCTTGCGCGCGGTCGCGGAGCTCGCCCGATGGTCCGGCCCCGGACCCGCGAACGGGCGCGCCCGCGGCGTGGCGGTGGTCGAGAGCTTCGACAGCTACGTGGCGCAGATCGCCGAAGTCTCGGCCGGCAGCGGCGGCGAGCCACGCGTGCACAAGATCTGGTGCGCGGTCGACTGCGGCGTGCCGGTCAATCCGGACGTCATCCGCGCGCAAATGGAGGGCGGCATCGGCTACGGACTAGGCCACGCGCTGTTCGCCGAGGTTGCGCTCGATGCCGGCCGCCCGGTGCCGACGAACTTCGACAGCTACCGCGCGCTGCGCATCCAGGAAATGCCGGAGATCGAGGTCACCGTGCTTCGCTCGAGCGAAAAGCCGACCGGCGTGGGTGAGCCCGGCGTCCCTCCGATCGGGCCGGCAGTCGCCAATGCGATGGCGCGGCTCGGCCTCGGGCGGCCGCGCCGGCTGCCGGTCGTTCGGGGAGCGGCCTGATGCGCGGATCTGGTCTCCTCAAAGTTGGCGCGGCCGCGCTGATCGTCGGCATCGCGGCAGCGACGCTCTGCGCGAGCCAACCCACGACCGCCCAGCCAACCGCGGCGGATGCCGGATTGCGTCCGCCCTCCGACTTCGCCGGCATCACCGACGCCCGCGCGCGCTCGGTGGCGCTGTTCCAGGAAGCGGGCAAGGTCCTGCAGCATCCGCGCTGCGTGAACTGTCATCCGGCGGGCGACAGCCCGCACCAGACCGATCGGATGCGGCTGCACCAGCCGTTGGTGGTGCGCGGCGCCGACGGGCACGGCGCTCCGACATTACAATGCAACACCTGCCACGGGCCTGAGAACTTCGATCCGGCACGGGTTCCGGGGCATCCGCAATGGCACGTGGCGCCGCTCTCCATGGCCTGGGAGGGGCGCTCGCTCGGCCAGATTTGCGAAGAGATCAAGGACCGTTCGCGCAACGGCAACCGTGATCTGGCGGAGCTGCTGCACCACGTGTCCGAGGACAGCCTGGTCGGCTGGGCCTGGTCGCCGGGCGCGGGCCGCGCGCCTGCGCCGGGAACGCAGGCCCGCTTCGGCGAGATCATGCGGGCCTGGGTCGAGGCGGGCGCAGCCTGCCCGGCACCGTAATAGCGAGTAGTGAGTAGCGAAGAGCGAAACTGCCCCTACTCGCTATTCGCCATTCCGCACAGCTTGCCGGTGTCCTCGAATTGCGGAAGGCACAGTTCGAGAATCCTCTCGGCGACCGGCGCGACGGTCTTGAGCTCGGCGGGGTCCTCGCCCGGCATCGCGGTTGCGCGCATGCGGGTGCGGGTCGCGCCGGGATTGAACAGATTGACGCGGATGGGGGTCGAGGCCGTCTCGGCCGCATAGGTGCGCGCCAGCACCTCGAGGGCGGCCTTGGAGACCGCGTAGGGTCCCCAATAGGCGCGCGGATGGGCGGTGATGCCGGAGGTGAGGAACACCACGCGCGCGCCCATGGACTGCTTGAGCAGCGCGTCCATGGTGCGGATCAGGTGCCAGTTGGCGGTGACGTTCACCGCCAGCACCTCCTCCCAGGCCTTCGGCTCCACATGATCGAGCGGGGAGAGGGGGCCGAGAATTCCCGCATTGCCGACCAGCACGTCGAGCCGGTGGTAGCGCTCCTTGAGTGCGGCCGCGAGCCGCGCGATGCCGGGTACATCCTTGAGATCGAGCGGTACCAAGGTGGCGGTGCCACCGCCGGCGCGGATCGCGTCGTCGAGCTCCTCCAGGGCGCCGATCGTGCGCGCGACCGCCACCACATGGGCGCCGGCACGTGCCAGCGCGAGCGCCGTGGCGCGGCCGATGCCGCGCGAGGCGCCGGTGACGAGCGCGATGCGATCGGCGAGGGGAGGGGGCATACTCATACCTCGATCCTCATCCTTGAGGAGCGGTGCGCAGCACCGCGTCTCGAAGGATGCGGCCCGGCGCCACGATTCGCGGCCATGGTTCGAGACGCCGCGCATTTGCGCGGCTCCTCACCACGAGGATCAGATTCGGCCAAGAATGCTCAGCTCGCTTCAGCCAGCAGCGAGAGCTGGCGGGGCGTCGCGGTGTCGGCGCCGCGGTCGGTCAGGGGCGTCGGATACTCGCCGGTGAAGCAATGGTCGGTGAATTGCGGGCAGAGCGGGTCGCGCCGCTCGTGGCCCATGGCGCGGTAGATGCCCTCGACCGACAGGAAGGCGAGCGAATCCGCGCCGATGAAGGCGCGCATGCCTTCGATGTCGTGGTTGGCCGCCAAAAGCTTGTCGCGCTCGGGCGTGTCGATGCCGTAATAGTCGGAATGGGTGATCGGCGGGCTGGCGATGCGCATATGCACCTCGCGGGCGCCGGCGTCGCGCATCATCTGCACGATCTTGAGCGAGGTGGTGCCGCGCACGAGCGAATCGTCGATCAGCACGATGCGCTTGTCCGACACCACGGCGCGGTTGGCGGAATGCTTCATCCGCACCCCGATCTCGCGGATCGACTGGGTCGGCTGGATGAAGGTGCGGCCCACATAATGGTTGCGGATGATGCCCATCTCGAAGGGAATGCCGGCGAGCTGGGCATAGCCGATGGCGGCCGGCACGCCGGAATCCGGGACCGGCACGATGACGTCGGCGGCCGCCGGCGCCTCGCGCGCCAGCTCCGCCCCCATGGTGCGGCGGACCTGGTAGACCGAGCGGCCGCCCACGATCGAATCCGGCCGCGAGAAATAGATGTATTCGAAGATGCAGGGCCGCGGCGGCATCTGCCGGAACGGCTTGTGGGAATGGGTGCCTTCCTCGTCGAACACGACGATCTCGCCGTTCTCGATGTCGCGCACATATTTGGCGCCGATGATGTCGAGCGCGCAGGTCTCGGACGCGAGGATCGCGGCGCCGTCGAGCCGCCCCATGACCAGCGGCCTGATGCCGAGCGGGTCGCGCGTCCCGACCAGCTTCTTGTTGGTGAGCGCGACCAGCGAAAAGGCGCCTTCGAGCGCACCCAGCGCATCGACGAAACGGTCGACGAAGCGGTTGCGGCGCGACTGCGCGACCAGGTGCAGGATGACCTCGGTGTCGGTGGTCGACTGCATCATGGCGCCGTTGCGCACCAGTTGGCGGCGCAACGTCAGCCCGTTGGTGAGATTGCCGTTGTGGCCGACCGCGAAGCCGCCGGCATCGAGCTCGGCGAACAGCGGCTGCACATTGCGCAGGATGGTCTCGCCGGTGGTTGAATAGCGCACATGGCCGATCGCCGACATGCCGGGCAGCCGCTCGATCACCTCGCGCCGCGAGAACGTGTCGCCGACCAGGCCGAGCCGGCGCTCGGAATGGAAGCGGCGCCCGTCGAAGGAGACGATACCGGCGGCTTCCTGGCCGCGATGTTGCAGGGCATGCAGGCCGAGCGCCGTGATCGCCGCGGCGTCCGGATGTCCAAAGACCCCGAACACCCCGCATTCCTCGCGCAGCCGGTCACCGTCAAGATCGAGGTCGCTTGGATAAAGGTCGTTGGGGCCGGCGTCGCTTGGGGGGTCGATCGTCTCGTGCATCAGCTCTCCCATATCGACGCCCCGCTGGTTAGATCGGCACGCGGGTGGCATCGAGGCTGCCGCGCTGACCGGGCGGAGCCTCGGTGGGCTCGGTGTCCTCGGGCAGCGGCTTCTTGAACCTCTTCAAGATGGTGCTTTCCGGGTCATCCGGCAACATCGACATCAGCCAATCCCCAGTGCTTTGCAGCACCACCTTGGACTTTGCATTGGCGACCCAGGACGGCTGGGTCTTGGCCGGCACCAGCCAGGCGAAGAACAGGAAGGCCACCACCACGATGATGAGGCCACGCGCGAGCCCGAACAGGAAGCCGAGCGTACGGTCGAGCGCGCCGACCCGGCTGTCGAGCACCATGTCGGAGAATCGCACGGTAACCACCGAAACCACAAGCAGCGTGAGCAGGAAGGTGCCGGCGACGACCGCCCCGGTCGCGACGATATCGTTGTTCACGTAGGCTTTGGCGTAGGGCAAGAGCTTGCTGTAGGAATACAGAGTCGCCACTGCCGCCAGGACCCAGGCCGCGATCGAGAGGATTTCGCGCATGAAGCCGCGAATCATGGCCAGGACGGCGGAGATCAACATGACGCTGATCAGAATCACGTCGAGGAGCGTGATAGGCATGGCGCTGTCAGGTCCCTCTCACTCAGTCACTCGGGCTAAGATCCTTCACTTGGGCTAAGGTCCTCGGGCTAAGGCCCTCTCCAATCGGATGCCGCCCAACTCGTTCAATCTTCTGCCCTTTCCGCCGCCTTGGGGCGGGCCGGAAGGGCGCCGTTCAGCCGCCTGCTGTATAGCCGCAGGCGCGCGCCCCGTCACCCCTCATATTGACCTAATTGTGCGCGAACGGGGATTTGGCAAACGAGGACGACCTTCATGGCGCGGACAGGCGGACGGACGGGCATCGCGGTCGGTATCGGCATGACCCTCGCTCTCCTGGCCCCCGGCACCGCTGCGGCGGAGGATGGCGTGCCGGCGCTCGCGGCGGCCTACAATGCCAGCGGCCTGGGGCTGTTCAAGCAGCTCTCCGGCAAGGGCGGCAATATCGTGCTCTCGCCGCTGTCGATCGGTACCGCCATGGCGATGGCGCTCTCGGGGGCGCGCGGGGAGACCGAGACCGAGATGGCGAAGGGCCTGCATCTAGGTCTCCCCCGTGCCGACATGGAGGCCGCGAATGCGGCCCTGCTGGCGCAGCTTCGCGGCTACGACAAAAGCGCGGTCGCCCCGAAATGCCCCGCGGGCATGAAAGCAAGCGGTGGCCGATGCGAGGCGGCTCTGCCGTCCAATGGCCAGTGTTCATATCCGGCGGCGCGCGAGGGGGACCTTTGCATCGCGCCCGGGACCCTGCCTGCGTCCGCGCGCCTTCTTATCGCCGACGCCTTGATGCTGCCTGGGCGCGGCGATCTCATCGACGTCAAATACGCATCGCTGCTCAAGGACAAATACGATGCCGAGGTGTTGCACAATATCGGTCTCGACGACATCAACAATTGGGTCAAGCGCAAGACCGAAGGCAAGATCGAGCGGATTCTCGATCGCCTCGATCAATCGAGCCCGGCGGTCATTCTCAACGCCGTCTATTTCAAGGCCAAGTGGGCGTCGACCTTCGAAAAGTCGGCGACCCGGGAGGAAGCCTTCAATCTCACCCGCGCGCGCAAAGCCTCGGTCCCGATGATGCGGCGGAGCACCCAGTTTGCGATGGCCGCGCGTTCCGGCTATCGCGCGATCCGGCTGCGCTACGAGGTTGGGTCGATCGGCATGGTGGTGCTGCTGCCGAACGAGATCGACGGGCTCGATGCCGTTGCCCGCCGGCTCGACGCTGCCGAGTGGGCGGCGCTGCTCGCGGAGCTGCGCATGCCCGCCGCCGACAAGGCGGTCGAGCTTACGTTGCCGCGGTTCAAGGCGCACTTCGATGCCGACCTGGTGCCGCCGTTCCGCGCCGAGGGCGTAAGCCGCGCCTTCGAGCTCAAGCTCGCGGATTTCAGCGGCATGACGGGCCACCCGCCGTCGGAGCTGCCGATGGCGATCGGTGCGATCGCGCATCGCGCCGTGGTCGACGTGATGGAGGACGGCACCGAGGCTGCTGCCGCTACCGCCATTACGGTGGTCGCGACCGCGATGCATCAACAACTGGAACCACCGCAGCCGTTCCATGTGGATCGCCCGTTCCTGTTTGCGATCCACGACGAGGCGACCGGCGCGATCCTGTTCCTGGGCGGCATCACGGACCCGCGCTAGTGGCATTGTGAAACGCGGGCCGAGCGCTTAGCTAAGATCGGTGACCAAAACGCCGCAGGCCTGCCATGCCCGCAACCAAGCGCCCTGGTGAAGATCGCAAAGACCGCAGCTTGATCGGCGCCATCATCGCGGCTCTCGATGATCGCAACGTGTCGGCGGCCTTGGCGCTGCTCGACCCGGCGGGCGATGGCGATACGGCTGCGGCTGATCCGGCCGGGCGGGAAGGGCCGCGCTGCGCGAGATGTGTCACGCGCGGGGAATGATCCGATATTTTCTTTGAGGTGAATTTTCTCTTGCGGGCCGGCATGGCTGTTCGGAACGCCGGCGCGCTTTGCCTGCCCGGCCGATCAAGTCCAGATGTGCTAAATCGGTGTTAAGCTTTTGGCCGTACCGCCTTGTCTATGCGGACGAGTTCGGCGAACCAAGTCGAGGCGATCACCGGTTCAATTCGGGTGCTGATCGTCGAGGACAATCAATATCTGCGCAAGCTCGTCCGCAATCTCCTGGTCAATATCGGCGTCAAGAAGATCGACGAGGTCGACGACGCGCTCGCCGGCTTCGAGGTCATCAAGGCCGTCGACCCCGATATCGTGATGCTCGAATGGGAATTGCCGATGCTCAACGGCGCCGAGCTCACGCGCATCATCCGCGCGCCCGGCATGCTGACGCGGCCGAGCGTGCCGATCATCATGTTCAGCAGGTCCGCTCCGCGCGGCCGCGTGGCGGAAGCCAAGCGTCTCGGCGTCGACGCCTATCTGACCATGCCGATGTCCGCCAAGGCCTTGGCCGACCGGATCATAACGGCCCTTGCGAACCAGCGCCCCCCCGCCCAGCCCGAAGGAGAGAAGCCTTCGGACAACCTGTTCATGGTCTGAGCAGCCGCTCCGGACGCGGCTCAGTTGGCCGCGTTGCGCTGCTTGGTCGACAGATAGAAATAGCCGACCCGGTTGTTGGGCGGCGTGCCGTACCACATGTGCCCGTCCTTATCGAGGAAGAAGTCGCGCATGCCGTTGTCGGCATAGGGCATGGGATATTCCGTCACCTTGCCGGTGTCGGGATCGAGCCGCCCGATGATGTCGCGGGATTCGGAGGAGTACCAGAGCGCGTGGTCGGGCGCGATGCCGAGCGCATAAGGGTGCGACTTGGCGTTGGGCAGCGGGAACTCCTTGAAGGTCTCGGTCTTGGGATCGAAGCGGTCGATCTTGCCGTCCTCGAACACGCAGAACCACACGATCCCGTCGGAATCCACCTGCACGCGCCGCGGCCGGTCGCGCGAGGGCGGAATGTACTTGGTGACCTTGAGCGTGGTGGGATCGATCTTGTCGAGGAACCCGGTCTTGGTCATTTCGGTGACCCAGATATTGTTCTGCGGATCGAGCGCGATGCCGTAGGCGGTCGGCACTTCCGGGATATGTGTGAAGGTCTCGTATTTGGGATCGAACACGGTCAATCCGCCGGTCGACCAGATGCGGCCGTCCGGCGCGACGCGGATGGTGTGCTTGCGCCAATCATCCTGGTATTCGACGATCTTCTGGGTCTTGGGATCCCAATGGGCGATCTTCTTGGAGCCCGCTTCGGTCATCCACACCGAGCCGTCGGGTGCCGGCACCGCGGAATGGATCAGCGCCGGGCCCATATTGGGAACCGGGAATTCCGTCATCTGACCGGTCTGCGGATTGAGCCGCATGACCTTGTTGGCCTGCCCATATTCTGGCGTCCAGCGGAAGCCGTCCTTGTCGCCGGCCGAGGTCCAGGGGAAGCGATTGGGGCCCGGCATCTCGAAATCCACATAGACGATCTTGAGCGCCTCGTCGGAGGGCTGGAACAGCGTGTCCTTGTAGGCGGGCAGCTCCGCCGGCGACTTCGGCAGGCTCGAGCCCTCGACGAAGACGTGGCTGAGATAATAGACGACGTCGTCGGCCTGCTGATCGCTGAAGCCGTTGCGATCGGCGAGGGAAGAGCGCATGGCCTCGCGCATGAAGTTCACGCGATCGCGCCAGCCGTCCTCGTCGCGCACCACCGCGGCCATCTTGGACTGGAAGCCGTGGCAGCCCATGCAGTTCTGGAACAGCGTGTCCTTGCCGCGCTCGTTCGGCAGCAGCTGGTAGCCCTGCAACTGCGAAATCTCCGTCCAGCGGATCATCGTGGTCGCCAGCTTGAAGTCGAAGGCCGCGTTCTGGTCGGCGGCAAGCGTGATGCCGCTCTTGGGGTCGGTCTTGTAGCCGACCGCGCGCACCTGCAGGCGATATTCGCCGGCGGGCAAGTTTTCGGCGAAGTAGCGCCCCTGATTGTCGGAGAGCACGCTGACCGTCATCTTCAACCCGGCGTGGCGGGCCTGCACGAAGGCGGCACGGAACGGGGCGCCGTCCGGCCCGGTCACCGTGCCCGAGATGGTCGCGGCATGCGCGGCGGGCGAGGCCAGGCTTCCGAGAATTCCCGAGAGAGCGAATAAGAGAGCTGATGACCGCATGGCGCTTCCTCGCGTTGGTGGAGCACGATCGGCAAATCGCGATCGCATTCGGCTCCCGCGGGCCGGCCATGTCAAGACGAACGCGATGTAGGGGCGCCCCATAGCCCGTCGAAGGCGGGCGTAAGCGCCCTTATGATGGGCGCCCGCGGCTGGGCTCCGAGGGGGCGGCCACAAGGGCCGCCCCTCCGTTGCGGTGCCGGCGTGTCGCGTCAGTTCGCGGCGAAGCAGTAGAACAGGCCGTTGCCGCCGGTGGCGATCAGGTCCGGCTGGGTGCAGCCGCGCGACATATGCGAGGAGTTCCAGGAATGCTGGAAGATGGTGTCGGCATTGCCGCGCCGGTCGACGTGGCCGACGATGGCCGAGCCGTATTGGCTGCTCGTCCAGTTGTTGCAGGTCAGGTTGATGTTGTCAGGCAAGGCGCGGCCGTCCATGCCCGAGCCGGTCAGCATGTCGTGCTGGTTGGGCGTGTCGCCGACGCCATTGACGACCGTGCCCTTCTCGGTCAGGCCCGATTCCTTGCTGATCTTGTTGCCATCGCTGTGCAGGTCATCGACGCTGGTGGCGACGACCACGCCTTTGGCGTTTTGCCAGGGGCCGCGCCCGATGCGATCGCGGGCGTTGACGGTGGCGCCCGGATTGGCGGCGTTGGTGCTGCTGCTCAGATAGGCATGCCAAGTCTTGCCGGCGGCGCCGGCGGCCTCGGCAAGCTTCTGGCAGTGAGCATCGGCGCCCGCGAGGCCGCCGAGATCGCCGCCCTTGCCGGGACCTTCGCTGGTCACGAAAAAGGTCATGTTGGCCTGCTGCGCCTGCGCGCTCCCGCCCATGACAAGAGCCAGGAGCGCTGCTGACGCCAAGATCGACGAACGCGTGGTGATGTTCATTTGATGAGTCCTCCCATGAGAATTTGGATTGCGGCGAGCCGCCGATCGGCGGCCCGCGTCGGTTTGGCTGACCCCGGCCCTGATGGGGCTGGGGGGATGGGCGCTATTGCGCGGCGAAGCAGTAGAGCAGGCCATTGCCTCCGGTGGCGATCAGGCCGGGTTGGCTGCAATCGCGAGACTGGTGCGAAGAGTTCCAGGAATGCGCCTGCGCGGTGTCGGCGAGGCCGGTGCGATCGACATGGCCGACCTCGACCTTGCCGAACTCGCTGCTCGTATAATTGGCGCAGGTCAAGTTCATGTTGCCCGGAAACGCCCGCCCGTCCGGTTGCGAGCCGGTCATGATGTCGTGATAGTTCGGCGTGAAGCCGACGCCGGGGAGCTTGTTCCCGCGCTCCGTGAGCCCGGTCTCCATGCTGATCTTGTTGTTGTTGCTGTGCAGATCGTCGACGCTGGTGGCGACGACCGCGCCCTTGAAGTTCTGCCACGGCCCCTTGCCGATCCGGTCGCGGGCGTTCACCGTCTTGTCCGGAGCGGCGAGGTTGGTGTTGGTGCTCAAATAGGCGTGCCAGGTCTTGCTGCCGGCGCCCGCGCCCTGGGCCAGCCTCTGGCACAGCGCGTCGGCGCCCTCGAGGCCGCCGAGATCGGCACCCTTGCCGGGGCCGGCGCCGGTGACGAAGAAGGTCATGTTCGGCGACTGTGGCGCCTGCTGCTGCGCCTGCGCGATTCCGCCGAGCGCGAGCAGCGTCATTGAAGCGAGCATGGGTAAACGCACCAAGCTATGCATCGTAGTCCTCCCAGTTTGTTGAATTTGAACGGCGACGTCTCGACCCAAAGCCTAGCATGGCGGCGATCCGGCTGGCGAGCCCACCGCGGGGCGTCGAGAACCTGTAACAATGTTACATGACCGGGGTGGCGGCTGGAGGCCCAAATCGCCACCACCGCAGCGAAAGGTCAGCCGGCCGCGGGCAGCCCGCGTACCACCAGCCGGTTCAGCCGTGCCGAGAATGCGGCCGGGTCGGCGGGTGCTTCGCCGTCGAGAATCATCGCCTGGTCGAGCAGCAGCGCCGAAATGTCGGCCACGTCGTCGTCGCGCGCCTGCGCCCTTGCGTGCGCGATGGCCTTCACCAGCGGATGGCGCAGGTTGAGCTCGAGGATCGGTTTGGCGCCGGGGGCGCCCTTGTGGCGCGCGAGCAGCCGCTCGAGCTCGCGGTCGGGTCCGCGGCTCCCCGCCACCAGGCACACCGGGCTGTCGATGAGACGCTGCGAGGCGCGCACGTCCGCCACCCGCTCGCCAAGCGCGTTCTTCACCGCGGCGATCACCGTCGCATCATCGACCGCATCCGCTTTCGCGTCCGCGTCGCTTGCGGGCGCGGCCGGCTCCTTCAGCAACGGCACCAGGCTGAAGTCGACCTCGCCCTTGCTGAGCGACTTTAGGGGCTTGCCCTCGAAATCAAGCGGCATCGAGGTCCATAGCGCATCGACCGGATCGGTCAGCAGCAGCACCTCGATGCCGCGCGCGCGGGCGGCTTCAAGCGTCGGATTGGACTTGAGCCGATCGGCGCTGTCGCCCGCCAGGTAATAGATCTCGGTCTGGTTCGCCTTGAGATCGGCAACATATTGCTTGAGCGAGCGCGGGCTGTCGGCCGCGGTGGTGGTGAAGCGCGCCAGCGCCAGCAGCAGATCGCGCCGCTCTGGATCCTCGTAGATGCCCTCCTTGAGAACCTTGCCGAAGGCAGCCCAGATCTTGCCGAAGGCATCCGCATCCCTGGCGGCGACACCTTCGAGCTCGGTCATGATCCGGCCAGTCAGAGCCTTCCTGATCTGGGCGACTTGCGGATTGTTCTGCAGCATCTCACGCGAGATGTTGAGCGGCATGTCCTCGCTGTCGACCACGCCGCGCATGAAGCGCAGATAGGACGGCAGCAGCCCCGCGTCGTCGGTGATGTAGACGCGGCGCACATAGAGCTTCACGTGCCCCTTGCGCGCCGGGTCGAACAGATCGAACGGCTCGGTTGCGGGCGCGAACAGCAACACCGCGTAGGATTGCCGCCCCTCCGCCCGGTAATGGAGCGTGAGCGCAGGCTCATCGAACGCGCCTGCGACGGCGCGATAGGCTTGGGTGTAATCCTCGCCCTTGAGCTCGGATTTCGGGCGCTGCCAGACCGCGCTCGCGGTATTGATCTGGCGCGGCGCGCCCTCGGCGCCGCCGAGCTCGATCGGGAACAGGATATGGTCGGAGTAATTCCGCACGATCCGCTCGATCTCGAATGACTCGAGGTAGCGCTTGGCGTTTGCCTTCAGGTGCAGAATGATCTCGGTGCCGCGCGGCACGCGCTCGGCTTCCGCTGCGCTTGCCGGGGTGATCTCGAAGCCGGCGCCGCCCGCCGAGCGCCAGACCCACGCCTGCGGACTGCCGGCACGGCGGCTGATCACCTCGATCCGGTCCGCGACCATGAACGCCGCGTAGAACCCGACGCCGAACTGACCGATCAGGCCGGTCCCATCCTTGGCTTCCGCCAGGCGGTTCATGAACGCCCGCGTACCCGAGCGGGCGACGGTCCCGAGATCGTCGATCAGCTCCTGCCGGTCCATGCCGATGCCGGTATCGGCGATGGTCAGCGTGCCGGCCGCGGCATCGGGCGTGATGCGGATGGCGAGCGTTCCCCCGCTCGCGAGCAGGTCCGGCTGGGCGATCGCCTCGTAGCGCAGCTTGTCGCAGGCGTCCGATGCATTGGAGATGAGCTCGCGCAGGAAGACCTCGGTCTCCGAATAGACGGCATGCACCATCAGGTGCAGCAGCTGGGCGACCTCGGCCTGGAACGTGTGGGTTTCGGCGACAGCTTCGGCTTGAGTGACCATGGCGCAGCTCGCTGATGACCATTCCCGATATAGCGGCGAGCGGCTCTCACGCAAGCTCTTTGCTCGCAGGGTCTTTGGGCCTGGATCGGTCCGCGCATCCGGATGGATGGCTGGGGGATTGCCAGCCCGGGGCGCCGCGGACAGAACGCGCGGATCGCGTCAGCCGATTTGTTTGATGGGCCGCAAGGCCGCGCCAACCCAGGCTAACGCGCTGAGCGCGGCACCGTTAGCGCGGCGTTACGAGGCCCGTCACAAATCTGTCACCATGTGACGCCGGCGCCCCTTTTAACCTCGCCTAAATGCAAGGCGCCTATAACGCCGACAACAAACAAGCTTGTCGGGCGGGCGGCGCGCATGTCGGCGTTACTCAAATCAGCAGAACAACCACGGGCGTGCTCTATCGAGGCCGCAATCTTTCGCCGCAAATGGCAAGCCGGGATTGCGCCCGGCAGGACGCTGCCGCCCTATGAAGACATCGTCCTCGGCAGTCTCGGACGTCTGGCCGATCGACTGCTCGTGGTCGAGGGGCGCACCGCGGACGATTTCAAGGTGTTGCGCTGCGGGCGCCGCCTGCACGGCTTGCTCGGCGCCGACGCCGATCACAGGCGGATCGTGCAGCTGCCCAAGGAATTTGCCGGCCCGCTCGCCGGGACGCTCGAACGCGCGCTCAAGAGCGGCCAGCCCGAATGCGAGCATGCCCGGCGCGTCTGCGGCGGGATGGTGGAGACGTTCGAGCTCCTGGTCCTGCCGCTCTGGTGCCGGTGGGGATCGACCTTGCTGGCGGCGCATATTTCCGAGATCGGGACCCCGTTCAATCTCGTCGACACGATGTTTCGATCGACCCAGGAGGGCATCCTGGCGCTCGCGGCGGTGCGTGACGGCGAGGGCCGCCCGGTCGATTTCCAGATCGTTGCGTTCAATTCGCGGGCGCTGCGCCTGCTGGGCGCTCCCGCCGACGATCCGCAATGGTCCTATCTGTCGGAGCACAAGCATGGGCTGGTCACGCCCGCCATGCTCGAGAAGCTGTTCACCGTCCTGGAGACCACGCAGAACCAGCAGTTCGAGCTGCCGGTGACGATCGAGGACACCGAGATCCATCTCAGCATAAGCATTGCGGCCGCCGGCGATCTGATCTCGGCGACGCTCACCGACGTCACCGAGATCAAGCGCCGCGAGGAATCGTTTCGGCTGCTGTTCGACGACAACCCGGTGCCGATGTGGCTCTACGATCCCGACACGCTGCGCTTTGCCGGGGTGAACGCCGCCGCCGTCACCCATTACGGCTATTCGCGCGCGCGCTTCGCCGCCATGACGCTGCCCGACCTGTGGCCCGAGGACGAACGCGAGCTGCATGGCTCGATCGCCCGTGCGATCGGCAACAGCTACTATTCCGACCGCACCTGGCGCCATATCAAGGCCGACGGTCAGGAGATCGAGGTCATCACCTATGCGCGCCGGCTCGCATTCGCCGGCCGCCAGGCGGTCCTGGTCGCTATC
This sequence comes from Xanthobacteraceae bacterium, assembly GCA_036522235.1. Taxonomy (GTDB): domain Bacteria; phylum Pseudomonadota; class Alphaproteobacteria; order Rhizobiales; family Xanthobacteraceae; genus VAZQ01. The sequence goes on along the minus strand of DATDGG010000266.1, from coordinate 13,514 downwards.
CTGGACGTGACCGAGCGCAAGCAGGCCGAGGCGCGGATCGCCTATATGGCGCAGCATGATGCCTTGACCGGCCTGCCCAATCGCGTGCTGTTCCACGAGCGCCTCGACGCGGCGCTGGCGCAGCTTCCCACCGCGGCGGCAATCTGGCGGTTCACTGCCTCGATCTCGATCATTTCAAGAGCGTCAACGACACGCTCGGCCATCCAATCGGCGATGAGCTTCTGCGCGTCGTCGCCGAGCGGCTCAAGGGCAATCTGCGCGAGGGCGACCTGGTCGCGCGGCTCGGCGGCGATGAATTCGCCGTCATCCAGATGAATATCGCCAATCCGAGCGAGGCCGGCGACCTCGCCGCCAAGCTGATCGCCGCGGTCGGCGCCAATTACGACATTCAGCACCACGAGGTCGTCATCGGCGCGAGCATCGGGATCGCGCTGGCGCCCGGCGACGGCGCCGTGGCCGACATGCTGTTGCGCAACGCCGACATGGCGCTCTACCGCGCCAAGGCCGAGGGGCGCGGTACTTCGCATTTCTTCGAACCCGAGATGGACCGCCGAATCCAGGCGCGGCGCGTCCTCGAGCTCGATCTGCGCAAGGCCTTCGCCAACGGCGAGTTCGAGTTGTACTACCAGCCCCTGATCAATCTGCAGGCCAACCGGATCAGCGGCTTCGAGGCCCTGCTGCGCTGGCATCACCCCGAGCGCGGGATGGTGCTGCCGGGCGAGTTCATCGCGCTAGCCGAGGAAATCGGCCTGATCGGGCCGCTCGGCGAGTGGGTGCTGCGCCAGGCCTGCACCGAAGCGGCGCGCTGGCCGGGCGACCTCAAGATCGCAGTCAACCTCTCGCCCGCGCAGTTTCGCACCCGCGGCGTGGTCCAGGCGGTCATGAGCGCGCTCGCCCATTCGGGCCTGCCGTCGCATCGGCTGGAGCTCGAAATCACCGAATCCGTGCTGCTCGGCGAGACCGAGGCCAATATGGCGATCCTGCATCAGCTGCGCGCGATCGGCGCGCGCATCTCGATGGACGATTTCGGAACCGGCTATTCGAGCCTGAGCTATCTGCGCAGCTTCCCCTTCGACAAGATCAAGATCGACCGTTCCTTCGTGCGCGATCTCGCCGAACGCCCCGATTGCATGGCGATCATCCGCGCGGTGGCGGGGCTTGGCGCCAGCCTCGGCATCTCGACCACCGCCGAGGGCGTGGAGACCCGCGAGCAGCGCGATCGCCTGCGGGCCGAGGGCTGCACCGAGGCGCAAGGCTTTCTGTTCAGCCCGCCGCGGCCGGCCGCCGACATCATGGGGCTGCTGGCGGCTGAATGCGAGCACGCCCAAGTGGCTTGAGTGCAGTGGCTTGAGTGCAGTGGCTTGAGCGCAGCGGCGTGATTGCAGTCGCCCGATTGCGGGTCGGCGGGTGTGAAAGCAAGCGCGCGAAAGCAACCGTGTCGACGTCGGTGGCATTATGCAACTGTCATGCGGTCGATAGATTTGCCATGCTTTGCTGCCATATGTGAGAAAACCGCCCCGCAAATCCCTGGTTCACTGGATCGCCGAGGTCCTCGGCCCCGAAGCCACGCCCGCACCGCAGCGTCAGGCCGCCGGCGAGCCGCGCCCGACGGAAGAGAATCAACCAGATGGGCGGCAGCCAGGTCGGTCGAAGGACGATCCGCACCCGCAGGAATGTCGATGATCGTGGCGGAAAAATAATCCGCGGTCCGGCCGGCGGCATGCAGGCCGCGCAAAGCTTGATCGCCGGCAGGCTTGCCTATTTCGCAAACGCGGTTCGCGGGCTCAGGCGGGTCGATGCGATCCGCGAAAACGTCACGTCCCAGCCTTGGACCGGCGCCGCCCAGGCGCACGACAGGCGCTGCGAGGCGGGATCGAGCGTCCAGCTGCAGACAAGATGGGGAAGAAAGACCTTCGGGCGGTTGTCCGCGTAAGCGGTTCCGGCGAGGTCGGCGGCAGCTCGGTACATCATGGCGCGTATCCTTAGCTTGGCAACGCGGGCGCGGAGGCCCGTCTCTTCGCGATCCTTAAGGCCGCATCCTTGACGATGTGTTTTTGCCAGGCGCCCGCGCTGTTATTCGCCGCAAATAGGGTTTCCGATCGATTACAGTGCCGGAGCGACTTTGATCGACGCCCGTTCGCCGCCGCGCGACCGCGGTGCTGTCAAATTCCTGCTACAGAGATCGGATTAGCGTGCGGGCAATCGACGCGAATCAAAGGCGGCCCCGCATGTTTCAGATCGTTCGCCTGGAGCTTGGCCGTGACGGCGGCGTGGTCGCGCGCCGTCCGCTGCAGCCGCTCTACGAGCTCTTTGAAGACGCCATGGCGCTGGCGGAGTTCGACGCCTCGCGCTGCGCCGGCGCCTACGGCTATGACGCGCAACATGACTGCTGGTGGGCGCGCGAGCGCGGGCGCCAGTATCGTTTCGTGATCGAAGAAGTGGCGCCGGCAAGCTTGGCGTCATGATGAGCCGAGGCTCACCAGTTCAAGCCTCGCGCGGCGCGCGGCGATCGCTGCGCGGGGAAGGCTTGTCCAGCGCCGGCTTGCCCAGCACCGCAATGTCGGCAGCGAGCTCGGACAGGCTTTGGACCCCCGACAGCGCGAGACCAAGCTCGCCGCCGCCGTCCCCCGCCGCGCCCTGCGGGATGACGGCGCGGGCGAAGCCGAGCTTGGCGGCCTCCTTGAGCCGCGCCGCCGCCTGCGCGACCGGGCGCACCGCGCCGGAGAGCGACACTTCCCCGAAATAGACCGCATCGGGGGGCAGCGGTGCGTTGGCGAGCGAGGAGACCAGCGCAGCGGCGGCGGCCAAGTCGGCGGCCGGCTCCTGGATGCGCAGTCCGCCCGCGACATTGAGATAGACGTCGTGACCGGACAGGCGAATGCCGCAATGGGCTTCGAGCACCGCCAGCACCATCGCCAGCCGGCTCGGATCCCAGCCGACCACCGCGCGGCGCGGCGTGCCGAGCGCGGTCGGGGCGACCAGCGCCTGGATTTCCACCAAGAGCGGCCGCGAGCCCTCGATGCCGGCGAAGACCGCGGTGCCGGGGCTGCCGAGATCGCGTTCGGAGAGGAACAGCTCGGAGGGGTTGGCGATCTCCTGCAGGCCGAGGCCGGTCATCTCGAACACGCCGATCTCGTCGGTGGGGCCGAAGCGGTTCTTCACCGCGCGCAGGATGCGGAACTGATGCGAGCCTTCGCCCTCGAAGGAGAGCACCGCGTCGACCATATGCTCGACCACGCGCGGGCCGGCGATCTGACCGTCCTTGGTGACGTGCCCGACCAGGATCACGGCCGCGCCCGAACGCTTGGCGAAGCGGATGAGCGCCTGGGCGGCCCCGCGCACCTGCGTCACCGTGCCGGGCGCGGACTCGACCGAGTCGGTCCACATGGTCTGGATCGAGTCGATGACGACCAGGCGCGGCGTATCGCGATCGGAGAGGGTCGCCACGATGTCCTCGACCGCGGTCTCGGCGGCGAGCTCGATCTGCGCGTCGGTGAGCTTCAGCCGTTCGGCGCGCAGCCGCACCTGCGCCACCGCCTCCTCGCCGGATATATAGACCGCGCGATGGCCGGAACGCGCGAGCGCGGCCGCGACCTCGAGCAGCAAGGTCGACTTTCCGATGCCCGGATCGCCACCCAGCAACAGCACCGATCCGCGCACCAGGCCGCCGCCGGTGACGCGATCGAACTCGGCGAGACCAGAGGCGAGCCGCGGCGCGTCATGGGTTTCGCCGGTCAAAGGCTCGAGCGCGAACTTGCGGCCCTTGCGCGGCGCCCGCCCGGGCAGCGCCGGCCGCGCCGTGGCCGTCCCTTCTTCCGCGATGGTGTTCCACTCGCCGCAGGCGTCGCACTTGCCCTGCCAGCGCCCATAGGCGGCGCCGCAATTCTGGCAGATGAAGGTCGGCTCGCGACGGGCCATCGGCCAGCAGGCGCTTACGCCCCCTTGTAGACCCGGTGAAAGCGATTGCCCATGCGCGCCAGCACCTCGTAGCTCATGGTGCCGAGCGCGGCGGCGAGCTCGTCGACGCCGAGGTCGCCGCCGATCAGCGTGACGAAGTCGCCGCGGCGCGCGCGGCCGTCGGCAATGTCGGTCACATCGACGCTGATCAGATCCATGGACACGCGGCCGGCGAGGGGACAGCGCTTGCCGGCCACGATCACTTGCGCCGCGCCCTTGTTGCGGTCGGCGGCGGCCGAGCGCAAAAATCCGTCCGCATAGCCGACCGCCACGATGGCGACGCGCGCGGGGCGTTGCGCCGTGAAGGTCGCGCCGTAGCCCACCGTATCGCCGCGCTTGACCTCGCGCACCTGCACGATCCGGCCCTTCAACTCGACCACCGCGCGCATCGGGTTCGTCTGGCCTGGCGTCGGGTTGCCGCCGTAGAGCGCGACGCCGGGGCGGACCAGATCGCAATGGACCGCGCCGCCGCCGAGAAAAATCCCCGACGAATTGGCGAGCGAGGAGGAGATGCCGCGAAACAAAATGCGCAGCTCGCGAAACATCCGGATTTGCCGATCGTTCATCGGGTGGCTCGGCGTCTCGGCGCAGGCGAGATGGCTCATCAGGAGCGTAAAGCCGTGATTCTCGAGCTGCGCCCGCGAGGCGACCGCCACCGCTTCGTCCGGGCTCAGGCCGAGCCGGTTCATGCCGGTATCGACATGCAGCGCCGCGCCGCCGCGCCAATTGGTGGCGGCGATGTAAGCGTCCCATTCGGCGAGCTCGGCCGGGCCGTTGATAACCGGGCGCAGCTGCGCATCCGCAAAGGCCTGCGCGGTATGCGGCAGCAGTCCGTTGAGCACGTACACCACGGCATCCTGCGTGATCGCCCGCACCCGGCGGCCCTCGGCGAGGTCGGCCACGAAGAAGGTCCTGCAGCCGGCTTTGGCGAGCTTGGTGGTGACGGCTTCAAGCCCGCAACCATAGGCGTCCGCCTTGACCACGGCGGCGCACTCGATCGGCACGGTGCGGCTCGAAAGCGCCCGCCAATTGGCCTCGACGGCGGCGAGGTCGATGGTCAAAAGCCCGCCCGCCGCCGCAATCGGATTGCCCGCGGGCGCCGGCGCCTTGCCGGGCGCGGCTGGCGCCGCCCGGCCGGGCTCGAGGGGAGCGTCTTGAATAGACATCGGGCCGTTATGGCGGGCCTTTCGGCTGCCGTCCAGCGCCGGCGCGCCCGCCCGGGCCGCTATTGCTGCCCAAACGGCTGATCGTCGCGGGCGAGATTGTCGAAGCGGGTGACGGCGGCGTCGAATTGCAGGTTGACGGTGCCGGTCGGGCCATGCCGCTGCTTGCCGATGATGATTTCGGCCTTGCCGTGGGCCGCGTCCATCTCGGTCTGCCACTTGATGTGCTCGTCGCTGCCCGGCCGCGGCTCCTTGTTGCTGAGGTAATATTCCTCGCGATACACGAACATCACCACGTCGGCGTCCTGCTCGATCGAGCCCGATTCGCGCAGGTCCGAGAGCTGCGGGCGCTTGTCGTCGCGGTTCTCGACCTGGCGCGACAATTGCGAGCAGGCCAGGATCGGCACGTTGAGCTCCTTGGCGAGCGCCTTCAGGTTGGTGGTGATCTCGGTCACTTCCTGCACGCGGCTTTCCTGGGCGCGGCGGCTCGAGCCTTGCAGCAGCTGGATGTAGTCGATGACCAGGAGGTCGAGCCCCTTCTGCCGCTTGAGCCGTCGGGCGCGCGCGGCGAGCTGCGCGATGCTGAGGCCGCCGGTCTCGTCGATGAACAGGGGCAGATGCTGCAATTCGACGGTCACGTCCTTGAGCTTGTCGAAGCCGCGCTGGTCGATGCCGCCGCGGCGGATCAGGCTCGAGGGAATGCCGGTCTGCTCGGAGATGATACGGGTGGCGAGCTGCTCGGCCGACATTTCGAGCGAGAAGAAGCCGACGATGCCGCCATTGGCGGTTTGGATATGCCCGTCCGCGCGCACCTCGCCGCGCCAGCTGCGGGCGATGTTGTAGGCGATGTTGGTGGCGAGCGCGGTCTTGCCCATGCCGGGGCGGCCGGCGACGATCACGAGGTCGGACTTCTGCAGGCCGCCCATCTTGGAATCGAGGTCCTTGAGCTCGGTCGCAAGACCCGACAGCTTGCCGTCGCGCTGATAGGCGTGTGCCGCCATTTCGAGCGCCGTGGTCAGCGCCGTCTCGAATCTCTGGAAGCCGCCGCCGTAGCGCCCGACCTCGGCGAGCTCGTAAAGCCGCCGCTCGGCGTCCTCGATCTGCTCGCGCGGCGCGAAGTCGACCGGCGCGTCGAAGGCCACGTTGACCATATCCTCGCCGATGCCGATGAGGTCGCGCCGGATCGCGAGATCGTAGATCGCGCGCCCATAGTCGGCGGCATTGATGATGGTGGTGGCTTCGGCGGCGAGGCGGGCGAGGTATTGGGGGACCGTGAGGCCGGCAATGTCGATGTCGGCGGGCAGAAAGGTCTTCAAGGTGATGGGCGAGGCGAGCTTGCCGGTGCGGATGAGGCTGCGGGCATGGTCGTAAATCTGCTGGTGGATCGGCTCGAAGAAATGCGCCGGCTCGAGGAAGTCGGAGACCCGATAGAGCGCCTCGTTGTTGACCAGCACGGCGCCCAGCAGCGCCTGCTCCGCCTCGATATTGTGCGGAGCCATGCGGTAGACGGATGCAGGTTCGGGCGCCTGCTTGCGCGCGGTCGAATCGAGCGGTGACATGATATCCCAGCGGTGGCGATGCAATCGGACGAAAACGTGGCGCTCACGGACAAAACACAAAACACGACTAGACTGAAAAACGAAGGACGGGCGGGCTCCGATTGATCTAGCACCGCATCGCGATTTTCAAAAAAGCTCGTTGCCGATGTCCCCGATACCCACCGCGGGCGCAAGAATCGATTTGAAGGGGCTTGACCATAGGGCTGGTGGTCGCGTGCGCGGAGCCCACGAGTGCAACGATCCGCCGCCGTACCGCGCGTGCAACGGCCGCCGCTTTCATTCGCCCGCGAGCCGCAGCGGCGGCCGGCTTCCGGTTTCGAGCGCGTGCAGGCGCCTGGTTTCGCGCTCGATATAGTCGCGGGTCATCGGCACGACGCCCTCCCGCCTGGTGAGCTGCATCTGGAAGACCATCAGGCCCTGCTCGCGGAAGGCCATCTCGGACGCGGCGAGATAGAACTCCCACATCCGCACGAACCGCCGGTCGTAGATCCGCTCCACTTCCTCGCGATGCGCGAGGAACCGCTCCCGCCATGCTTTCAGGGTCTCGGCGTAGTGCAGTCGCAGGATTTCGATATCGGTGACCAGGAGCCCCGCCCGCTCGACCGCCGGCAGGACCTCGGACAGCGCCGGAATATAGCCGCCCGGGAAAATGTATTTGGCGATCCATGGATTGGTGTCGCTCGGGCCGTGCGAGCGGCCGATCGAGTGCAGCAGCATGATGCCGTTGTCGTCGAGCGCCGCGGCGCATTGGCGGAAGAACTCGTCGTAGTGGCCCGCCCCGACATGCTCGAACATGCCGACCGACACGATGCGGTCGTAGCGCTCCTTCACGTCGCGGTAGTCCTGCAGGCGGAAATCCGCGCGGGCGGCGAGGCCCTTCTCCGCCGCACGCGCGCGCGCCACCGCCAACTGATGCTCTGAAAGCGTGATGCCGGTGGCGCGGGCCGCACAGGTCTCCGCCATATAGAGCGCAAGCCCACCCCAGCCGCAGCCGATATCGAGCACGCGTTGGCCGGGCGAGATGATCAGCTTGGCGGCAAGATGGCGTCGCTTGGCGAGCTGGGCATCGTCGAGCGACTGACCCGGCGTTTCGAAATAGCCGCAGCTATATTGCCGGTCGGCATCGAGAAAGAGCGAATAGAGCTGGTCGTCGAGATCGTAATGGTGGGCAACGTTGCGTCGCGCGCGCCGCCGCCGATTGGTCTGCGTCACGCGGCGGAATTCGCGCAGCAGCCGGTACGGCCTTGCCCAGGACGGCGGCGTCGCCGCCGGGCCTTGCAGCACGGCGAGCACGTCGGCAATCGAGCCCTGCTCGACGACGAGCGTGCCGTCCACATAGGACTCGCCGAGCTTGAGCTCGGGATCAAGCGTGACGCCGCGTTCCGCCGCCGCGCTGGTGAAACGAAGCGCGACCGGCCTGCCGGTCCCGTCACCCAAGGCGTAAGTCGCCCCGCGTGCGGTCCTGATCCGGAGATTTCCCGCACGGATGTATTTTTTCAGTGCTGTACGAACCACTCGGTTCATCGCACCCTTCCACGCGCAGCTACTGTGCCCTCCGCCACGCCCACGACACAATCGGGGCCCACCGGCGTTACCGTGGAGGGCTTTTTCTGTTCGGTACCCGACAAAAGCCGTCCCGTTTCTGTATATTGGCACATAGTTCAGGCGTTGTGAAAATGCCAGGGACAGACCGGGCGCGAATGCCGAACAAGGAAAGACAAATTGCCCGGCAGGGGTTCCAGCCAGGCGCACATTTTGACTCAGGAATCGGCTAGAAAAATCTCTCTCCAGCCCCGCGTGCGGGCCGGAGGGTAGTGTCGCACCGGCGGATCATCGATCCGCCGGGGAGGGGCGGCGGAGAAGCGGGAGATCACTGTGTCGCGGGCTCGGCGATTTGCACCGTGGGTGAAAACGATCTGGGTGCTGGCGATAGTGGCGGCGGCGCCGGATCCGGCGCCTGCGCAGAATCTCGACGCCGGCAAGCCGGCCTCGCAGATATTCTCTGAAGTCTGCGCGAACTGTCACCGCAGCCCGCGTGAGGTCAGGAATAATGCCAGCGCGAGCTTCTTGCGCGAGCACTATACGACCGGCGGCGAAATGGCCTCGACCATGGCCGCCTATCTGGCCGGGGTCGGCGGCGATTCCCGCGGCCCAGGCGGCGCGCAGCCGAAACAGAAATCCGCGCCCGCCCCCGCGGCCGCTGCAGCGGCGACCACCACCAGCAGGGATACCTCACCGCCGGATGCGCCCCGGCGGCCGCAGCAGGCCGACCCGAAGGCCGTGCCGCCGCCGGCGGCACCGGCCCGCGTCCGGCCCGGAGCGGGCGCCACTGAAGCAAAGCTGCCGAGCACAAACCCTCCGACCCGGCCCGTGCTCGAGGACTTCGAAGAATAGTTCTTAGCGCGCGCGTGCTTATTGCGCCGGCTTGGCGTCCGCCGCGGGCTCTTCGGTTGCTTCGCCTTCTTGTGCGCGCATGGCCTCGATCGCCTCCGGCTCGAAGAAGGATTCCGCGGTCGCCGCCGCCTCTGCCGCCGCCTCGGCTGCCTCGTCGCGGGCCAAGGTGATGTCCTCGCCGCGCTTGAGCCGTTCGGCTTCGTCGGCGCTGCGGGCAACGGCGAGGCTCACCGTCACCTCGACGTCGGGATGCAGCAAGACCGGGATCTTGTACACACCGATCATCTTGATCGGCGTGTTGAGGACGATCTGGCTGCGGTCGACCGTAAAGCCCTTCTCGACGATCAGCCCGACGAGGTCGCGCGGCGTCACGGAGCCGTAGAGCTGGCCTCCTTCCGCGGCCTGCCGGAGCGCGGTGACGCTTTGGCCGTTCAGCTTTTCCGCGACCTTCTCGGCTTCGCCGCGCTGCTGCAGATTGCGCGCCTCGAGGTCGACCTTCATGGTCTCGAAGCGCCCGCGGTTTTCCTGCGTCGCCCGCAGCGCCTTGCCCTTGGGCAAGAGAAAGTTGCGCGCGAAGCCGTCCTTCACGCGCACGACATCACCCATCTGGCCGAGCTTGGCGACGCGCTCAAGCAGGATAACTTCCATTGGTCTCTCCTTCACGTATCGGTTGGAACCAAGTGCCTGCCGCGACCTCCCGGCACAAGCGCGTGTACGCGCGTCTTCGGCGCGTTATGCAGGGGGAGGGGTGGGTGGCCCGCGATCAGCGAGGCGAGCAGCAACGCCGCCGCGGTCGCGCCATCAGGCCCGATGAGAATGATGTGCATCATTCAAGCTGTCCCGCTTTCAGAAGCGGTTAGAGACGGATCGATGTCCGCCCCAACCCTCGTTTAGCTTAGGTCTTTCATGGCCAGAACGCGCCGGCGATGAGGTTCTATCCTGTCGAAAACCGCGCTAGCGGATCACGCTAGCGGATCACATAGGTCAGCAGGCCGAGAAAGCGGGCGCGCTTGATCGCCTGGGCGAGCTCGCGCTGCTTCTTGGCCGAGACCGCGGTGATGCGGCTCGGCACGATCTTGCCGCGCTCGGAGACGTAGCGCTGCAACAGCTTCACGTCCTTGTAGTCGATTTTCGGCGCATTGGCGCCCGAGAACGGGCAGGTCTTGCGGCGGCGGAAGAACGGGCGACGGGTCTGCATCGGTGAAAAGGCCATGGCGACTATTCCTCGGTATCGGCGGCAGCGTCGGCAACCGGCTCATCGCGCGAGGGGCGGCTGTCGCGATCACGCGGGCGGCGGTCGCCGCGATCTCGATCGCGGTCCCGATCCCGGTCCCGGAAGCCGCCGCCGCGGTCGTCCCGATCCCGATCGGACTTGCGCAACATCGCGGACGGGCCTTCCTCATGCTCATCCACGCGAATGGTCAGATAGCGCAGGACGTCCTCGTTGAGCCGTTCCTGCCGCTCGATCTCGCTCAAGGCGGCCGGCGGCGCATCGACATTCATGAAGGTGAAATGCGCCTTGCGATTCTTGCGCACCCGATAGGAGAGCGAGCGCACGCCCCACTGCTCGAGCTTGGTGACCTTGCCGCCCAATTGCTGGATCACGCCCGTGAGCTGGGCGGTCAGTTCTTCGACCTGCTGCGCGCTGACGTCCTGACGCGCGAGGAAGACGTGCTCATAAAGGGGCATGCGAATGCCTTTCCCTTGCGACCGTTGGGCTCATCCCGGCGCGAAGCCCTTCAAGCCCTTCGGGAAAGGCTCGAAAGCTCAGGAAGGCGGGAACACGGGACGCCGGACCACCAGGTCCTGCCGCGCTTTGGATCGACGCCTTGGACCGACCTCGTGGATCGATCCTGCGGGTCGAGGCCCAAAGCTGTGCGGCCGTCCGTTCAGCTCCCGGCCGGAATTGAGCGGAGGCTGCGTTATAGGCAGTTGCGACGAAAAGGCAAGCGCCGGCGAGGGCCTAGCGGTGCCTTCGATCAGGCGGCGTGCGGGGCCCCGGGCGCTGTCCGCCGCAAGAGGTCGGACAGCTTGACGGCGAGCTCGATGCCTTCGCGCACCTGGCCGGCGCGGGTGGCGTCATGGGGGGCGCGCTGCAGCTTGCTGAGCTCGCCGAGCAGGCGTTCGAGGCTCCGGGTCAGAAGTTGCTGGCGGAAAGGCCCGTCCACGCGCGCGCGCGCGAGGTCGGAATCGGTGATCAAGGGAAAATCCCGCATGGCACAATTCTAGGCCGGCCACGGTTGTCGCTGGGTTAGGAACAAGGGTTTCCCATTGGTTACGCCCTTTGCCCGGCTGCGGGCGCTGCGATGAACGCTCTACCAGGACGGGTGGGCCATGCGGTTCGCCGATCAACCATTTCCAATGGAGAGGAAAAAGCGTTATGGCGAATTCCTGAAGCGTTTTCGCGGGGGGGCGGAGCCGGGGCAATGTCGGTCGCATTCGTATTTCCGGGGCAGGGCAGCCAGTCGGTGGGCATGGGCAAGGCGCTCGCGGAAGCCTATCCGGCAGCCGCCAAGGTATTCGCCGAGATCAACGCCGCGCTCGGCGACAATCTGACGGCCGTCATGTGGGAGGGCCCCGCCGAGACGCTGACGCTCACCGAGAACGCACAGCCGGCCCTGGTCGCGGTCTCGCTGGCGGCCATGCGGGTGCTGGAATCGGAAGCCGGCCTCGACCTCGCCCGCGAGGCGCAATTCGTCGCCGGCCATTCGGTCGGCGAATATTCGGCGCTGGCGGCGGCCGGCGCGATCTCGATTGCGGAGGCGGTGCGGCTCGTGCGCACGCGCGGCCGTGCCATGGCGCAGGCGGTGCCCGCCGGCAAGGGCGCCATGGCGGCGCTGATCGGCGTCGATTTCGCGGCCGCTGCCGCAATCGCCACCGAAGCCGCGCAAGGGCAAGTCTGCCAGGCCGCCAACGACAATGGCGGCGGGCAAGTGGTGATCTCGGGCGACAAGGCCGCGGTCGAGCGGGCAGTGCAGCTCGCCAAGGACAAAGGCGTGCGCCGCGCCATGATGCTGCCGGTATCCGGGCCGTTCCATTCCGCCTTGATGCAGCCGGCCGCCGAGGTCATGCAGGAAGCGCTCGCTCGGGTCGCGATCAAGAAGCCTTCCGTCCCGCTCATCGCCAATGTGCTGGCCGCGCCCACCAGCGATCCGCAAGAGATCGCCCGCGGTCTCGTCGCGCAAGTGACCGGAACGGTACGCTGGCGCGAGTCGGTTGCCGTCATGGCGGCGGCTGGCGTTGCGACCTTCTATGAAGTCGGCGCCGGCAAGATATTGTCCGGGCTCGTCAAGCGGATTGCCGAGGGAGCGAGTGGGGTGACGATCGGCACGCCCGAGGAGGTGCTCGCTTTCCAGGCCGCCCGCAACGCAACCCGATCCTGACCCGATCCTGAGGAGTTGAGGGCATGTTCGATCTGAGCGGCAAGACGGCGCTCGTCACCGGCGCGACCGGTGGGCTCGGCGGCGCGATCGCGCGCGGCCTGCACCAGCAGGGCGCCGTGGTCGCCCTGTCGGGCACGCGGCGGGACGTTCTCGATGAGCTTGCGAGCGAGCTCAAGGAGCGGGCGCACGTGCTCCCCGCCAATCTCGCCGACAAGCAGCAGGTCGAGGCGCTGCTGCCCGCGGCCGAGGAACGCATGGGCCGGCTCGACATCCTGGTCGCCAATGCCGGCATCACGCGCGACAATCTGCTGGTGCAGTTGAGCGACGAGGCCTGGGACGAGGTTATCGCCGTCAATCTCTCGGCGAGCTTCCGCTTGGCGCGGGCGGCGATCAAAGGGATGATGCGGCGCCGCTTCGGCCGCATCATCGGCATCACCTCGGTGGTGGCGGTAACCGGCAATGCCGGGCAGGGCAATTATGCGGCCGCCAAAGCCGGCATGATCGGCCTGATCAAATCGCTGGCGCAGGAATATGCCAGGCGCAGCGTCACGGCGAACTGCATCGCGCCCGGTTTCATCGCCACGGCGATGACCGACAAGCTCAACGAGAAGCAGCACGAGGCGATCCTGGCGCGGGTTCCCTCCGGCCGCCTCGGCACGGCCGCAGAAGTGGCCGCGGCCGCAGTCTATCTCGCCTCCGACGAGGCCTCCTATGTCACCGGTCAGACGCTGCATGTGAACGGCGGCATGGCGATGATTTGAAGACGTTCGAGCGTCGCGAACAGGCTGCAAGCGTATGCTGGTCAAGGCATTTGAAGTGTGGTAACCGAGCTTCGGTTTGGCTGGGCCGACACCACGGGGCAAAACCAATCACTCAAGTCGGCTCGCGACTTGGTGATCCGGGATACCATGACAAGCCGATTTCTCAATGGCTCGCGGGCGCTGACCGATCGAGCCCAATCCAAGGATACGGGGTGCAGCGATGAGTGACATTGGCGAGCGAGTGAAGAAGATTGTCGTTGAGCATTTGGGTGTCGAGGCCGACAAGGTCACCGACAA
>DATDGG010000265.1:0-1741 GCA_036522235.1 Xanthobacteraceae bacterium | reverse complement strand
GTGGGTGCACCACCCGAAGATGCCGGCGGATGAGCGGGAACGCCGGGTGGTCCGGGCGCTCGTGGACGTCGGGCTCGATCCGGAGACGCGCGTGCGCTATCCGCATGAGTTCTCCGGCGGCCAGCGCCAGCGCATCGCGCTCGCGCGCGCGCTCGTGCTGGAGCCGAGCTTCCTGGTGCTCGACGAGCCGACGAGCGCGCTCGACATGCTGATCCAGTCGCAGATGGTCGACCTCCTGCGCGCGCTGCAGAAGCGGCGCAACCTCACCTACCTGTTCATCTCGCACGACCTGCGCGTGGTGGCGGCGCTGGCGAGCCGCCTCTTGGTCATGCGCAACGGCCAGGTGATCGAGGAAGGCCCCGCGGCCGATCTGTTCGCCCGCCCCAAGAGCGACTATACGCGCGCGCTGTTCGCCGCCGCCTTCAATCTCGAGACGGCGCCGGAAGGCGTCGTTGCCGAATAGGGCGAGAGCGGTGTCGCAACGTCCTCCGCAGAAGGAAGCGCCGCTGGCCGACAGTGCGGTCGAGGTCGCGCTGTCGGCGCCGCAGCTGCTCGGCAAGGGCTTTCGCGAATATCAGCGCTACCGTTACACGCTGCCCGGCGACGATCCCAAGCTCGACGCGCACACGCACGACCTCATTCGTTTTGGACATATCGTGGGCGTGCTGCCGGTCGATCTTGAGCGCAATGAAGTGGTCCTGATCCGCCAGTTTCGGCTGCCGGTCCATCTGGCGAACGGCAAAGGCGAGCTCATCGAGATCGTGGCCGGCCATGTCGAGCCGGGCGAGCAATTGGCGCAGGCCGCGCACCGCGAATGCCTGGAGGAAATCGGCGTCGCGCCAAGCGCGCTGACCGAGCTGTTCACCTATTTTCCGACGCCGGGCGCTTCCGACGAGCGGATCACGTTGTTCCTCGGCATTGTCGATGCCACGCAGGTGCCGGCGCGCGCCGGGGCTGCGGCGGAGCGCGAGGAGACGCGTCCGCTGCGCGTGCCTATCGATACCGCGCTTGCCGCGCTCGCGCGCGGCGCCATGCATAACGGCTTGCTGGTGCTGGCGCTGCACTGGCTCGCGCTCAATCGGGGGCGGCTCGCCGAGATCGTGCGTGGCGGTGCGCAATAGGCATTGTCTGCCAAATCACGCGCTACTCTCACGGTCCTGTGCACCGTGAAACACACCAAGCACGACGGAACTTACCCGCGCTCGGGCGATAACGCCGATCCTCGTTCGCGATGGGCGCAAAGAGGGCATCGGCTACGGCGTCTTGATCTTCTGCGGAGGGCGCGCTTGCCTGGTCCACGGCCTGCTCAAGCAATTTCGTCATCCGACCCATATTGAATATTCCTATCCGGCAATCCGAACTCTGAATGCATGCCACTTGCGCGGCTCGGGCAAACGTCACAAAAAGGAACCGCTGGCCATCAGCGGAACGAAGGAGATCACGATGTCCAGGACCATTTCGAAGTCCGCATCCGCACCCGGGCGGGTTGCGCGGGCGAGCGGCGTCTTGGCTTTGGTCGGACTGGCGGCCGCAATTGCCGGCACGGCGCCGGCGGCGCCGAACGACAAAATTCCGAACCTGGCGTCGGCCGAATTCGGCTGGCAGTCCAATGTGGCGGACTGGCAGGAGCCGCCTGCTGGACACGGCCACGGACCGATCAAGCCCGATCCCGATCATCCTTTTACCAGCAATGCCGAAGGGGGGCGGACCGGGACGCAGCCGACCAAGCGCATCGGCAACG
>DATDGG010000264.1:0-28639 GCA_036522235.1 Xanthobacteraceae bacterium | reverse complement strand
CGGACCGGCTTGCCCTCAAGTGCGACCTCGAACCACGCGCCCGGGTACGGCGAAAGCCCGCGGATGTGATTGTGCACCTCCTGCCACGGGCGCTGCCAATCGATGCGCGTCTCGGTGCGGTCGATCTTGGCCGCATAGGTGACGCCCGCCTGCGGCTGCGGCGCAAGGCTCAACGTGCCGCGTTCGAGCGCGCCGAGCGCCTGCACCATAAGATCGGCCCCCAGAGAGGCAAGCTGGTCATGCAGATCGCCGGCGGTCACGTCCGCTCCGATGGGCATTTTCTGGGCCATGGCGATCGGGCCGGCGTCGAGCCCCGCCTCCATCTGCATCACCGCCACGCCGGTCTCGGTGTCCCCGGCCATAATCGCACGATTGATCGGCGCGGCGCCGCGCCACCGCGGCAGCAGCGAGGCGTGCACGTTGAAGCAACCAAGCCGAACTGTGGCGAGTATAGGTTGCGGCAGGATCAGCCCATAGGCCACCACCACCGCGGCATCGGCCTGATGGGCCCGAAACGCCTCCTCGGCCGCCGCATCTCGCAACGTCCCTGGCGCAAGGACCGGGAATCCGAAGCGCCTCGCCACGTGCTCGACCGGACTTGGCGTCAGCTCGAGGCCGCGCCGACCGGCGGGCTTGGGCGCGCGGGTATAGACAGCCACGACCTCGTGGCGGTGCTCGACGATCTTGCGGAGCGTCGGCACCGCGAAATCGGGCGTACCCATGAAAATCAAGCGCAGCGGCATGAGCCTTGAGGATATTTCAGGTGGCCGTCAGGCTGGAAATGTTGCGGCCAGCCGTTTTCCACATTTCCCCACGGTTTTGGCAGCGCCCGTTAACTAGTCGCTAACCATGAACTGGGCAAATCTTGCCGGGGACATAATCCCATTCCGACAGCGAGCCGGGGGCGGACCTTGGACGCGGGCGCGGTTCCTCTCGTACGGGCGAGCGGCCTTATGGCCGCCGAGCATTCCTTTCATTCCCATGATCGAGTCAAGCGAGACGAATCGGCACCCATGACCGACACCGCGGGAGGGGGGGCAGCCGCCGGAAAGTTCGGGCTGCCGGGGCTCGGCGAGATGGGCGCCATGCTCCGGCGCGGCGACATCGCGCTCGCCATCGGCGTGATGGCGATCCTCGTGGTCCTCATCCTGCCCTTGCCGGCTCCGCTCCTCGATCTGTCGCTCGCGGCCTCGATCATCCTGTCGGTGCTGATCCTGATGACGGCCCTGTTCATCCAGGCTCCGCTCGAATTCTCGGCGTTCCCGACCGTCCTCCTGATCGCCACCATGCTGCGGCTCGCCCTCAACCTCGCCTCGACGCGCCTCATCCTGGCGCGCGGCCACGAGGGCACCGACGCCGCCGGCCACGTGATCCAGGCCTTCGGCAACTTCGTCATGGGCGGCAATTTCGTCATCGGCATCATCGTGTTCACGATCCTGGTGATCGTGAATTTCGTGGTGATCACCAAAGGCTCGGGCCGCATCGCCGAGGTGGCGGCGCGCTTCCACCTCGACGCCATGCCGGGCAAGCAGATGGCGATCGACGCCGACCTCTCGGCCGGGCTGATCGACGAAAGCGAGGCGCGCCGCCGCCGCCGGCAATTGGAGGACGAGAGCGGCTTCTTCGGCGCCATGGACGGCGCCTCCAAGTTCGTGCGCGGCGACGCGGTCGCCGGCCTGCTGGTGGTCTTCATCAACGTCATCGGCGGCATGATCGTGGGCATCGCGCAGCAAGGCCTCGCGTTCTCGGAGGCGGTGCGGACCTATACCTCCTTGACGGTCGGCGACGGGCTGGTGACGCAGATTCCGGCCCTCATCGTCTCGACCGCGGCCGGCCTGCTGGTCGCCAAGGCGGGTGTCTCGGGCGCCGCCGACAAGGCCTTGATCAAGCAGCTTTCGAGCTATCCCAAGGCGCTCGGCATGTCGGCCGCCGCCATGGTGGTGATGGCGCTGTTGCCGGGCATCCCGATGCTGCCGTTTCTGCTGCTCGGCGGCGGCGCGGGGCTGCTCGCCTATGTGACCGACAAGGCAAAGAAGGTTCAGGTCGTCGCCGAGACCAAGAAGGCGGACGAGGCCAAGGCCCCGCCAGCCGAGGAGCCGATCTCGGCGTCGCTCAAGATCGACGACGTCAAGATCGAGCTCGGCTATGCGCTGTTGCCGCTGGTGAACGCGCCCGACGGCACCGACCGCCTGACCGAGCAGATCAAGGCGCTGCGCCGTTCGCTCGCGGTCGAGATGGGCTTCGTGATGCCGCCGGTGCGTCTGCTCGACAATGTCCAGCTCGACGCCAACACCTATGTGATCAAGATCAAGGAGGTGGAGGCCGGCACCGGCCGCATATGGCCGGGCCAGCACATGGTCATGGACCCGGCCGGACAGGCCGTGAACCTGCCGGGCACCCACACCACCGAGCCGACTTTCGGATTGCCGGCGACCTGGATCGATCACGCCCTGAAGGAAGAGGCCGCGATCAGGGGCTACACGGTGGTCGACGCCGCCACCGTGATGTCGACCCATCTGACCGAGCTCATCAAGGTCAATGTGGCGGAGCTGTTGTCCTATGCGGAAGTGAGCAAGCTGATCAAGGACCTGCCGAAGGACCAGGGCGAGCTGGTCAAGGATATCGTTCCCTCGCAAATCTCGATCTCGGGCATCCAGCGCGTGTTGCAGAACCTGCTGGCCGAGCGAGTGTCGATCCGCGATCTCGCCACCGTCCTGGAAGGCATCGCCGAAGCCATCCCGACCTCGCGCAGCCCCGTCATCCTGGCCGAGCACGTGCGCGCGCGCCTCTCGCGGCAGATCTGCGCCCAGCACACGACCCCGGCCGGCCATCTCCCGCTGATCGCGCTGACGGCCAAATGGGAGCAGACCTTCGCCGAATCGATCGTCGGCCAGGGCGACGACCGCACGCTGGCGATGCAGCCTTCCAAGCTCACCGAGTTCATCACGCTGGTGCGGGAGCGCTTCGAGGAGGCGGCCCGGGCCGGCGAGGCGCCGGTGCTGGTGACCTCGGCGGGGGTGCGGCCGTTTGTCCGCGGCGTGGTGGAGCGCTTCCGCGCCCAGACCCCGGTGCTGTCGCAGGCCGAGATTCACCCTCGCGCCCGGCTGCGGACGGTCGGCAGCATTTGACGCCGGACCCCTCAAATCCGGGTCAGATCCGCCCCAGTCCCCTGCCAAGCTATTGAAATAACGCTGAATTCAACATTTTGTGCGGGGCCTTGGGAACCGCCCGGGCGCCCCCAAGTTATACCGGTATCGGTGCAAGGGGGGAGTTGAGGGGTCGTGCCCGGAGGGGCACGAGCGGGCGTCTTTTGGGCCGCGTGTTCCGTAACCGTCGATGAACCTTTTTCCGGTTCGAGACGACTAATGTCCGGGGACCTGGGAGGATGCCATGAACAACTCCTCGATGCTGACTGCGGACCGCGGGACCCACCTGAAAATCGTGGTGGTCGCCCTCGTTTGCGCCACCATCGTGGCCGGCATTGGCATCGCAGCCCGCGTCAATGTCCCCAATGGCCGGATGGAAGCCACCGTGATCACGGTCGGCAAGCCGGTGACGGCGGCGACCAGCAACGGCACCTCGATCCGCTGAGGCGGTCGGGCCTTCAATCCCCGCTTTGAGCTGATTTCCTACTCGTCGAACTCGGACCCCGGTGGCGCCGGCTTGAGCCCAGGCGCCGACCGCGGGATCGACTCGATGCCGATGGACATCATCAGCTCCGCCGGCCTCAAGCCCGCGGGCAGCCGATCAGGCACGAATTTCCAGGCCGCGAGCAACGCCGCGAGCCCGGCCACCAAAGCCATCATGCACATCCCGAAAACGCGCCAGCGACTGCGGCTGCGGATCACGTCGATGGTGACTTCGCGCGGCCGGTCCACCGCCCGTGCCTGAAGCTTGTCGGGGGCCATGTCCAGAAGCTGGAGCCCCGCCGGCGTGAGCGGGGGTGGAGGAGTTATCGCAACCTTCAGCCCAACGGATCGCACCACCGCCTCGAGAGCTCGCGCCTCCGGGCTCAGCTTGGTCTCCGCTGCGGGGGGGACGATCAGGTCCGGCGCCGGCGGCAAGGTCGGCGGGGCCTCCGCCAGCTTTGCGGTTTCCGCGGCTGCCGATATCTCCGCAGGCTCCAAGGCTGCCCCATTCGCCGGAGCGTCCGGCGGTTTCGGCGCCGCCTCGCCCTCGGCCGGCTGAGGCGTTTCAGGGGTTTCCGGCGCCGCCGCGGTGGCCGCGGCCTCCGGGGGTTTTGGGCTCGCGGGAGCCTGGCTCGCGGGAGCCGGGCTCGCCGGAGCGGGGCTTTCGGGGGCGCCCTCGCGGGGCGCGAGCTCGCCGACCTTGGTCTTAATCCGCTGCCACAGCTTCGCATCCGGATCGACCGGCTCGACCATGAGGTGAAGCTCGCCGAACCGCCGCTCCCAGATGCGCACCATGGCGATGAAGCCATGGTCGGTCTTCAGCAGCGACTGCGCGCCCGCCCGCTCCTCCGAATCCAGCGTGCCGAGCACGAATTCGGCGGCGAGCAGATCGGTATCCTCATTGATCAGGAAGTTAGACATTGCTCGAGCTCGAACAGGCTGCGGCGGAGTGAGGCCTTGAGCAGATTGGCCGGCATGTCGAGCTTCGCGGCCAAATGCTCACGGCTGAAGGCGCCGTAATAGGCGAGCAGCAACATGCGCTGGCGGTCCGGCTCGAGCCGGCCGATGCAGGTGAGCAGGCGCTTGAGCTCCTCGGGCATTTCGCGGCGTGGGAGCACGCCCGGGCTTTCCGCCTCCGCCAAAGCCGGCTCGGAATCGTCGGAGCGAATATCGGGCTTGCGGGCAAGGTCGATCGCCCGCCGACGGGCGATCGCGACCATCCAGGCGACCGGGCTCGAAAGCGCCGGGTCGAACTCCCCGACGGTGCGCCAGACCTGCAGATAGGTCTCTTCCATGACATCGGCCGCCAGCTCGTGCCGCCGGAGGATACGCAGCACGACCCCATAGATTTTGGCGCAAGTGGTGGCGTAGAGGCGCTCGAAGGCCGCAGCATCGCCCCGCGCGACGGCGGCAAGGAGCCAAGTGATTTCTACGGGCGTCAACATCTGCTCCGCTACCCCCCGGCCGTGGGGTCTGACTATCGCCGCCCGCCTCCCCTCCCTGAGGCCCAATAGGGATCAGGTGAGGTCGAGACAGGGCGCAATCCATTACACGGGCTGGAGCCGAGCGGGGAATATTTTCGTAAAGCCGGCCCGCCCCTCTACCCAGGGACCACATCGCGCCCTTTTCACGAAAAGGGAAGGTGGTCGCCCACCCTTAAGGTTCAAAATTTGCTGAACACGCGCCGGAGCTGCCGCAAATCGGCTTGGAGCACAGGCCGCTCCCGCCTACGCGAGGGCAGGCCTTTTCCTGAAAATGCTCCAAAGCGCCTTAGGCGTGCGCGCCGTTGCGCATCAAGGCGATGGCATCGAGCTCGGCCTGCTCGCGCGCAGTCTCTTCCGCGCGCTCGCGCATCTGGTCGCGTTCGTCGAGCAGCTCGATCTTTTTCATCTCCTCGAAAGCCTCCGCCAGGGCGCTGGTGGCGGCCTCGAGCTGAAGCTTGAGATCATCGGCCGAGCGCTGCAAGTTCTCGCGTCGCTGCATCGCCGCCTTGGCATAGGTCGGGTAGGCGAAATGTCCCGGATCGTGAATTCCGGCGCGTTCCTGCTCGGCCTTGATCTCGCGCTCCAGATCATTGGCCATGCGCTCGAATTCCGCGATCATGCCCTCGATCTGCGCGACTTTCCGGCGCCTTTCGTCGACTTGAAACTTCTTTAGGCGAATGAGTGTTTCGCGTGACTTCATCGACTCTTACTCCCCCGAAGTCTTAAGAAATCCGCAACCGCCGCAACAAGGCGGGCGCGGATGCGAGACCGTGGCAACAGGCCGCCGGTCCCGCCGGGCGGGTAATGTCGCGCCATAACGTTAGTTTTCGGTTTCCACATCGGCCAGGATTTGCTCAAGACGTTGATATCCCTGCCCAAGGCTGGTGGCTTCCTCCTTTTTCTGGGTCAGGAAGTCCTCGAGCGGCTGATGGAGGCGGATGGCCTCGTCGACCTCGAGGCTCGAACCTGCCCGGTAGGCGCCGAGCCGGATCAGTTCCTCCATATCCGAGTAGGTCGCCATCACCTGCCGGGCCCGCGTGATAAGCGGCAGATAGGTGGGATCGGCCGCGCGCGGCATGGTGCGGGAGACCGATTTGAGCACATTAATGGCCGGGTAGCGGCCGCGCTCCGCGATCGTGCGTTCCATGACGATGTGGCCGTCGAGAATGCCGCGCACCGCGTCCGCCACCGGCTCGTTGTGGTCGTCGCCATCCACCAGAACGCTGAAAATGCCCGTGATGGTGCCGCGCTCGGTCCCCGGGCCGGCGCGCTCCAAGAGCCGCGGGAGCTCGGTGAACACGGTCGGGGTGTAGCCCTTCGCGGTCGGCGGCTCACCGCCCGACAGCCCGATCTCGCGCTGCGCCATGGCGAAGCGGGTCACCGAATCCATCAGCACCAGCACATCCTGGCCCTCGTCGCGGAAGGATTCCGCAATGGCGAGCGTCAGGTAGCCGGCCTGCCGCCGCATCAAGGCCGGCTGGTCGGACGTGGACACCACCACGACCGATCGACTGAGACCATCGGGCCCAAGGTCGTCCTGCAGGAACTCCTGCACTTCCCGCCCGCGTTCGCCGACCAGGCCGATGACCGAGACGTCGGCCGCGACATTGCGGGCCATCATGGACAGAAGGATGGATTTGCCCACGCCCGAGCCCGAGAAGATGCCCATGCGCTGGCCCCGGCAACAGGTCACGAAAGTGTTCAACGCCCGCACCCCGAGATCGAGCGGTTGACCGACTCGCTGGCGCGAATGCGCCGGCGGCGGCGCGTTGCGAAACGGATAGGGCGACGGCCCCAGCCGCAGCGGCCCCTTGCCGTCGATCGGCTCGCCCATGCCGTCCACCACCCGGCCGAGCCAGTCCTGGCAGGGTCGTACCGCCGCCGCCACGCCGGTGACGACCGCGCGGCAACCGCGGCGGACCCCCTCGAGCGCCGCGAACGGCATCAGCAAAGCATTGGCATTGGAAAATCCTACCACCTCGCAAGGGATCGCGCGGCCGGGCCCGGTCTCGATCACCACGCGGGCGCCGACCGGCATGGCATGGATGGGGCCCGCTACCTCCACCATCAAGCCGCGCACGCCGACCACCCGGCCGTAGATTTCGGCCCCATCGAGCTCCGCGATCTGCTCGGCCAGCGCCTTCATGCAAATCCCTCGCGGCGGTTCGGGGTTAGGGCGCAGTTCTTAACTTCGTGTTTACCCGGGTCGTTAATCATTGCGTCACCGTCTGAGGGACTTGTCAGGCAAGTTCGCCCGGCCAGAACGGCGGGGCGAGGCTTACGAATCGGCTGCTACCGGTTCCTAATGTGGAACATGAACAATCGCTTGGCTAAAAAACCGACCCTGTGCAATATCTTAAGGCGATTCGCGGGCGGTTGCCCAGGGAATTGCAGCGCACTGGAAAGAGGTTTTGTTAACCATGCGCGTTTAATGTTCCAATCCTGTTTGTTCCGAAGCGTTTGCATGGGCCGCCGCTGCGGCGTGCCGACCTGAGCCCGAAGCGGCGAGGAAGGGGACTGGCATGCGCGTATTGCTGATCGAGGATGATAGCGCCACCGCTCAATCCATCGAGCTGATGCTTAAATCCGAGAGCTTCAACGTCTACACGACGGATCTGGGCGAAGAGGGTGTCGATCTCGGTAAGCTGTACGATTACGACATCATCCTGCTGGATCTGAATCTTCCCGACATGTCGGGCTTCGAGGTTCTGCGCACTTTGCGCGTCTCCAAGGTGAAGACGCCGATCCTGATTCTGTCCGGCCTCGCCGGCATCGAGGACAAGTGCAAGGGTCTCGGCTTCGGGGCCGACGACTATATGACCAAGCCGTTCCACAAGGACGAATTGGTGGCGCGCATCCACGCGATCGTGCGCCGATCCAAGGGGCATGCCCAATCCGTCATCCAGACCGGCGATCTCGTGGTCAATCTCGACACCAAGACCGTCGAGGTCACCGGCGCGCGCGTGCATCTGACCGGCAAAGAGTACCAGATGCTGGAGCTCCTGAGCCTGCGCAAGGGCACCACCTTGACCAAGGAAATGTTCCTCAACCACCTCTATGGCGGCATGGACGAGCCTGAGCTGAAGATCATCGACGTCTTCATCTGCAAGCTGCGCAAGAAGCTCGCCAATGCCTCGAGCGGCAAGAACTATATCGAGACCGTCTGGGGCCGCGGCTATGTGCTGCGCGAGCCGACCGAAGACGAGGCCAGGATACCCGCCTGATTCAAGGTTGCCGCCGCTCCGGCGGCGCCGTCCTTCCGGGCCTGTCAAACCCCCGTCAGATTGGCGGGGGTTTTGCTTTGCGGACAACGCGGAAAGCTTGTGCGCCGGCGCGGCGTGCCGCACAATCGGGCGCGGAGCACCGAAGCATGGTCTCGGCGGATCCCCTGAGCCGGCGTTCGCTTCTCATCAGCGCGGCCGCCGTCGGTGGCGCCTTGGTGCTCGGCTTCGATCTGCCTGCCGGCGGCGCGGCGGCGGGGGATGCTGCGGCGGAAATCGCCCCGGAAATCAATGCCTGGATCGTCATTCGGCCTGACGACACGGTCGTCATTCGCATGGCTCGCTCGGAGATGGGCCAAGGCATTTTCACCGCACTGCCCATGCTGGTCGCCGAGGAGCTCGAATGCGATTGGCGCAAGGTCGTGCCCGAATTCGCTTCGGCGGCCGAGAATCTCCGGCGTCATCGCGCCTGGGGCGACATGTCGACCAATGCGAGCCGCTCCGTCAGCGCGTCGCAGCATAGCTTGCGCCAGGCTGGCGCCATCGCGCGGGAAATGCTGATCGCGGCGGCGGCCGCGCGCTGGGGCGTGCCCGCGGGCGAATGCCGGGCCGAGAGGAGCACCATCACCCACCTGCCGAGCGGGCGCACCGTCGCCTTCGGCAAGGTCGCCGAGGCTGCCGCCGCGGTGCGGCCGCCCGTGCAAGTCAAGCTCAAGGCGCCCAAGGACTGGAAGTTGATCGGCACGCCGCGGAAGCGCCGCGAGGTTGCGGACAAGATCACCGGCCAGCCGATCTACGGGATCGACGTACGGTTGCCGAACATGCTCCATGCCGCGATCCGGCAGTGCCCGGTCTTCAGGGGCAGCTTGCGGTCGGTCGACGAAAGCAGGCTCGCCGGAATGAAGGGCATTCGGCGCCTGGTCAGGTTCCCGGACGCGGTCGCGGTCGTGGCGGACAGCTGGTGGCAGGCCCAGCAGGCGCTGGCGGCGCTGCCGGTGACATGGGATGTCGGCCGCAACGGGGATGTCGCGAGCAGCACCATTGAGGCGGCGCTACGCGAAGCGCTGTCGCAGTCCGACGGTGTCGGCCGCAGCGACGGCGACGTTGCGGCCGGGCTTGCCGCCGCTGTGCGCCGGGTCGATGCCGAATATTCGGTTCCGTTCCTGGCCCACGCCACCATGGAGCCGCAGAATTGCACGGCGCGGGTCACCGCCGCGGGGGTCGAGGTCTGGGCGCCCACGCAGGACGCCGAGACCGCGCTCGCCACCGCGGCCGATGCGGCGGGCGTCGCGCGCAGCAATGTCGTGGTCCACCGCACCATGCTCGGCGGCGGCTTCGGCCGGCGCGGGGCGATCCAGGATTTCGTGCGACAGGCGGTATTGATCGCCAAAGAGGCCGGAGCGCCGGTGAAGCTCCTGTGGAGCCGCGAGGAAGATATCGCGCGCGCCTTCTATCGGCCGACGGCGCTCGCCCGTCTCACCGCCGGCTTGGATGCGGAAGGGATGCCGACCGCCCTGCACGTCCGCGTCGCCGGCATGTCGCTCCTCGCTTCGGTGGTTCCCGAGATGAATGCCGCGATCGATCGGAACTTCCTGCAGAACTTTCTCGAGGACATGCCCTACGGCATCCCGAACTATCTGGTCGATTATGCGGTGCGCAGCACTCACGTGCCGGTCGGCATCCTGCGCAGCATCTACTATTCCCAGAACGCCTTCTTCAAGGAGAGCTTCATCGACGAATTGGCGCATGCGGGCGATCAGGACCCCTACACCTTGCGGCGCCGGCTGCTCGAACATCGGCCGCGGCACCGCGCGGTGCTCGACGCCGCCGCCGCGCGGTCGGGCTGGGGATCACCGGCTCCGCCCGGCGTTTTCCGCGGCATCGCCCTCAACGAGGCCTGCGAGAGCATCTGCGCGCAGGTGGTCGAGGCTTCGGTCAACGATGCCGGCGCGGTGCGCGTCCATCGGGTCGTATCGGCGATCGACTGCGGCCATGTGGTCAATCCGCTGACCGTCGAGCTGCAGACGCAGGGCTCCATCGTCTTTGCCTTGACGGCCGCGCTCTACGGCGAGATCACCATCGCGGACGGCCGCGTGCAGCAGAGCAATTTTGACGACTACCCGATGCTGCGCATGGCCGAGATGCCGCGGGTCGAGACGCTTATCCTGCCGTGCGACGATGCGAGCGGCAATTCCTGGGGCGGCGTCGGCGAGCCGCCGGTCGCCCCGCTCGCACCCGCTTTATGCAATGCGATTTTCGCGGCCACCGGCCGCCGCATCCGCTCATTGCCGCTGAAGAATCACGATCTGCGGGCACTCCAAGCCGCCCAATAGAGCATGCGATCAAGCTCCGCCGGCGCGGCTTATCCGGGGCACCGATGCAGAACCGCCCGGTAGGTGCCCTCCTGCTGCGCCATGTCGAATGTGTTGTTGTCTTTCTTGGTGAAAGTCACCCCACTCGACATGACGGCGCCCGAGGTGAACTTGCAGGTGACCCGCATGGCGAGGCTGTTGCCGTCCTGCTGCTTGCTGTCGATGGAGCACACGCCGCCCGAATAGGAGACGTCTTGCGCCGTGACCTTGACCAGCGCGAATTCCTGCTTGCTGCCGTCGCCGCGGCAGGCCTCGTTTTGGGTAAAAATGCCCTCGATCGGAAAATCGCCCTCGGCCAGCGCGCAATTAAAGACCATCGCCAAGGCGATGCCGACCGCGAATGTCGCCGCGCGGGCGATGCGCTTGCCGCCCGGTGTCTTGCCGATGCTTCTCGTGCCGACCGTATTCGACATGGGGCATTCCATGGGCGATTCCCTCGATGTTTCAGTGCGATGTGTCCGCGACTTTTGCCGTTGCGGGGAAGCAATCAAAGTTTCTTCTATCGCATCGCGGGCGCTTGAAACAACCCTGTCGGGGTCCCGAATTGCATTGTGTTGGGAAGCGATGCGCGCGAGCAACAATCCCCTCGCGGGCGTGTGGATTGAACGCGAACCCGGACGAAAATACCGCCGATGCTCCCACCCGCCCGATCGGCCTGGGACGTCTGATGACGAAACCGCGTCAGCGCACGGTGCCGACCGCCGCCAGCCGCAGGCGCGGCATCACATCGACATCGGCTCTCCCCCTGGCGGCCAGATTGGGGACGTAGAGGCCACGATGGTCCGGCAGCGGCTTGAAGCTGTCGGTCAACCCGACCACGGTCTCGGCCGCGCCGAGCACCAGATAGCCGTCGGGCTCGGTGATCCGTGCCACGCGATCGAGCACGCCCGTCTTGGTCTCCTGGTCGAAATAGATCAGCACGTTGCGACAGAACACCAGGTCGAACCGCCCGAGATGGATGTACTCGTGCAGCAGATTGAACGGCCGAAACTGCACCATCGCGCGGATATCGGGATTGATCTGCCAGGTGTCGCCGACTTGATCGAAATATTTGACCAGGAGCTGGATCGGCAGCCCGCGCTGAACCTCGAATTGACTGAACAGTCCCGATTTGGCCTTTTCCAGGACCTGGGTCGAAAACTCGGTGGCGACGATCTCGATTTCCCGGCCGGCGATGCGGTCGCCCATCTCCTTCAGGCTCATGGCCAGCGAATAGGGCTCCTGCCCGGTCGAGGCGGCCGCGCACCAGATGCGAATGCGCCGGTGCGGGCTGCGCGCCGCCAGCAGCGCCGGCATGATGGTATTGCGGAAGTGCTCGAACGGGAGCTTGTCGCGGAAGAAGAACGACTCGTTGGTGGCCATCGCCTCCGCGACCTCGGTGATGAGCGGCTCGTTCCTGGCGCTTTTGAGGTTGGCCACCAGCTCGGCCAAAGTCGCCATGCCGGCGCGGTGCGCGACCGGCTGCAACCGGCTCTCGACCAGATATTGCTTGTCGGCCGACAGCACGAGGCCGGAGCGATCCTTCACGAGCTTGCGCAAATAGTCGTAATCGGCGGGGATCATGCGCGAACCCCGCCGAACAGGCTGGTCAGCTTGACGGCAATCTGCTCGACCGGCAGGACGGCCGAGCACAATCCGGCCCTGGTCACCGAGCCGGGCATGCCCCACACGACGCTCGTCTCCTCGTCCTGCGCGATGACGCTGCCGCCGGCCGCCACGACGTCGGCGGCGCCGCGTGTTCCGTCCGAGCCCATCCCGGTCAGGACCAGGGCCAGGTTCGCGTTGCCCCAGGCTTCGGCGGCCGAGGAAAACATCGGGTCGACGGCCGGCTTGCAGAAATTGATCGGCGGACCGTCATCGAGCGCGACCGCCGGCGCGCCGTTGCGACGGACCGCCCGCAGGTGTCGCCCACCCGGCGCGATGTAGATGCGGCCGGAGCGCAGCGCCTCCCCGTCGACCGCCTCGCGTGCCGGGCGGCCGCTGGCGCGCTCCAAAATCTCGGCCAGGATGGTCGTGAAGGTCGGCGGCATATGTTGCGTGATCAGGACCGGCGCCTGGTCGATGATGCCGCCGATGCTCGCCACGATGGCGCCGAGCGCCTGCGGTCCTCCGGTCGAGGAACCGATCAACAGAACGCGCGGCGGCACGGTCGGCCAGGACCGCAGCTTGAACGCGGCAAAGTCGGACGGCGGCGCGGCGTCTGCGCTGGCGACATGCCGCGATCCGGCGCCGGTCGCGCCCTCGCCGACCGGCCGCGGCTTGGCGGGGGGAACAGCCCACGGCAGCGAGCGCGCACTGCTCAGGCGCTGCTTGCGGCGCGCCCCCAGCGCGCGAATTTTTTCGACCAGATCGCGGCGAAACGAAGCCGAGTTGGTGATCTCGCGGGTGGATTCCGGCTTCGGCACGTAGTCGGCGGCGCCGAGCGAGAGGGCGCGCAAGCTCACCTCGGCGTTGCGGCGCGTCAGCGTCGAGGACATGATCACGACCAGATCGCGCCGCTTCTCGAACAGCCGCGGCAAGGCCGTGATCCCGTCGATATCGGGCATGTCGACGTCGAGAATGACGACGTCGGGATTGGTTCGCTCCAGCTGCTCGATGGCTTCGCGGCCGCTGCGCAGCGATGCCACCACCTGCAAGCCGGCCTCGGCCTCGATCCAGCGCACCAGCAAGCCGCGGACGACGATGGCGTCATCCACGATCATCACCCGGATCACGTCATGTCCGGGCACGGCCCCCGGATGCAGGCTGATATCGGCAATACTCATCGCGGGACGCAGTACTCATGTTGACGCAACAGGACGCTTACGAACGCGGCACCAGGCAAAAGGTCAGATCAGCCCGACCTCTTGGAACTTGGCCTCGACGATCTCCTTGTCGAACGGCTTCATG
Source organism: Xanthobacteraceae bacterium (assembly GCA_036522235.1). Classification (GTDB taxonomy): domain Bacteria; phylum Pseudomonadota; class Alphaproteobacteria; order Rhizobiales; family Xanthobacteraceae; genus VAZQ01. The sequence continues at coordinate 15,044 of DATDGG010000264.1, read as the reverse complement.
ATGTACTCGTTGGCGCCGGCATGGAGCGCGCGCGCGATATGAGCGACGTCGTTCTCGGTAGTGCAGAACACCACCTTCGGCCGGTCGCCATCGGGCAGGCGGCGCAGGTTTCGCAAGAACTCGTAGCCGTCCATCCGCGGCATGTTCCAATCGAGCAGAACGGCGTCCGGCATGGCGGTGCGGCAGGCTTCCAGCGCCTGCTCGCCGTCTTCCGCCTCGACGATTTGAAAATCGAGCTTTTCGAGGATCCGCCGCGCCACCTTACGGATGACGCTCGAATCGTCAGCGACCAAACAGGTCTTCATGGCAGCCTCTCTTTGTTTGCGGGGGAACCCGCACATTCCATCGTTTCGTCCGCTTCATCCACTTCCCCCGCTTTGTCGGGGGGCACATTCACGCCGCCTCCGCGAGCGCGCCGCCGACGTCGAGCACACGATCGACGTCGAGCACCACCAGCAGCCGATCCTCGAGCCGGTGAACGCCGGCCGATACGCGGGCGAGCCGCGGCTCGAGATTGACCGGGTTGCCCTCGCGGCCGCCCGACGACAGGTTCAGCACCTCGCCGATCGCGTCGATCAGCAGGCCATAGGATTCGCCCTTGAATTCGATGCCGATCGCCATGCGCTTGCCGACCGCGCCCGGCGCCAGGCCGAGCCGCCGGCGCATATCGATGGCGGTCACGATCCGGCCGCGCAGATTGAGCACGCCGGCGATCTCAGGCGCGGCGAGCGGCACGCGCGTCAGCCGGTCGAGCACGAAGACATCCTGCACGCGCGCGATCGGCAGGCCGAACAGCTGGCCGCCGACCGTCGCGGTGACGTATTCGGTCATGGTTTCGATCATGCTGACCAAGCCATCTCTCTCATGCCGCGCGGCTCATGTCGGCGGTCTGCTCCTTGAGCGCCGCGATGAGGCCTTGCCGGTCGAACTTGGCGACATAGTCGTGCAAGCCGACCTGCCGTCCCCGCTCGACCGCCGATGCGGACACCAGCGAGGACAGCCCGATGATCGGCAGCGATGCGGTGCGCGGATCGCGGCGCACCGCCGATGCCAGCTCGAAGCCGTCCATGCCGGGCATCTCGATATCGGTGATGACCACGTCGACGCGCATGCCTTCGCGCAAGATCGCCAATGCTTCGTCCGCCGAGGCCGCGCTGGTGACCGAGAACCCGGCCGCTCCCAGCAGCGGCACCAGCATGTTGCGGAAGAACTGGGAATCGTCGACCAGCAGCACGCGGTGGCGCGCCGCGGCGACCCGTCGCTCCCGCCAAACCTGCCAATCGTCGAACGCCAGCGGCAGGTAATAGCCGACGTCGATGACCTCGGTCGCCTGCCCTCTGATCTGCGCCGAGCCCAGCACGCCGAGCTGTTGGCTGACCAGCTCGATGTCCAACCGCTGCTCGACGATATCGACGATCTCGTCGACCACCAGCGCCATCGAGCGGCCCTCGTCGGAGAAAACCAGGAGCGGCTGCTTGCCGGCATTCTTGATGCGCACGTCGTCGTTGACCGGGATCAACGGCATCAATTGGCCGCGATATTGCACCAACGCGCGGCCGTTCGCGGTCTCGATCTTGCCGACATCGATCTCCTCGAGGCGGGTCACCAGCGACAGCAGCACCGCCCGCGGCTGCGGCGAGCCGGCGCGGAACACCAGCATCGACTCGATGCCGGAATCGTCATATTGCCGGCCGGCCTCATGCTCCGCGGCGGCAGCGTCGCGCTCGACCGCGACGTTTCCGATCGAGCGGGCAATGCCGTTCGGCTCGATGATCATGATGACCGAGCCGTCGCCCAGAATCGTATTGCCGGCGAATAGCGGGATATGGCGAAGCTTGCTCGACATCGGCTTCACCACGATCTCCTCGGTATGGAAGACCGCGTCGACCACGATGCCGAACATCTGGCTGCCGACCTGCATGACGACGATGAAGCCGTCCTCGGCCCGGCAATCGGCGTCACCGTCGATCTTGAGCAAGGCCTTGAGGTGAACCAGCGGAAGCAGCTTGTTGCGCAGCCGCAGGACCGCCGCGTCCTTGATGCGCTCGATGCGATGCTCCGAACCGCTGCGCACGCGCACGAGCTCGACCACCGCGAGCTGAGGAATGGCGAAGCGATCCCCGGCCGCTTCCACGATCAGGGCGGAGACGATCGCCAGCGTCAGCGGAATCTTGATGCTGAACGTGGTGCCGCGGCCGGCCACGGATTTGACGTCGATGAGCCCGCCGATCTCGTCGATATTCGCCCGCACCACATCCAGGCCGACGCCGCGGCCGGAAACGCTGGTGACCGTTTGAGCGGTGGAGAAGCCGGGTGAAAAGATGAATCTTTGAATCTGGACTTCCGACATTTTCGCGATTTGCGCCGCGGTCGCAAGATTACGCGCGATCGCGGCGGATTTGATTCGCTCGGTATTCAAGCCGCCGCCGTCGTCGGCGATCTCGATCACGATGTGCCCGCCCTCGTGACGGGCGCTGAGACGGATGGTGCCCTTTTCCGGTTTTCCGGCGGCGCGCCGGGCGGCGGGCATTTCGAGACCATGGTCGGCGGAATTGCGGACCATATGGGTCAGCGGATCGCGGATGAATTCGAGCACCTGGCGGTCGAGCTCGGTTTCGGCGCCGTGCATTTCGAGCTCGATGGCCTTGCCGAGCTCGGTCGACAGATCGCGCACGATGCGCGGCAGCTTCTGCCAGGCGTTGCCGATCGGCTGCATCCGCGTCTTCATGACGCCTTCCTGCAGCTCGGCGGTGACGTTCGAAAGCCGCTGCAGCGGCCCTTTGAACTCTGAATCCTCGTGCCGGCGCACGATCTCGAGCAGCTGGTTGCGGGTCAGCACCAGCTCGGAGACCATGGTCATCAGATGCTCGAGCGTGTCGACATGCACCCGGATCGACTTGCTGGCGATCTTCTCGCCGGCGCGCTCGCCATCGCGCCCGGCCGCTTCGGCATCGGTGCCCTCGCCGGCGGGCGCGGGCGGCGTGGGGGCGGCGGCCGCCGGCGCGGGGGCAGCCTCGGGGCCGGGCGCCGCCTGGAAGGCGCGCTCCAGCTCCTCGAGCGATACCTGGTTGCTTGGCGGGGGCGACGCCGTGACCCGCGCAACCCGCGCGGCCGCGGTCGGCTCGGCGGATTTCGCCACGCCCGCGCCAGCCGCCATGCGGCCGAGCTGAACGATCAAATCCTGGTCGTCGCCGGCCTCCTCGGATTGATTGCGCTCGAGTCGGTCGAGCAGCATCTTGATCCGGTCGATGGTCGTCAGAATGAGCGTGACGGCTTCGCTGGTGACAGGCGCGCCGTCGCGAAAATTTCCCATCAGGGCTTCGGCCGCGTGGGTGAGCGCCTCGAGCCGCGGCAGGCCGAGGAAGCCGCAGGTCCCTTTGATGGTGTGGACGAGGCGAAAGATATTGTCGAGAATCTTGGCGTTGTTCGGGTCGTGCTCGAAACGGACGAGCTCGACGTCCACGACATCGATGCTCTCGTTCGTCTCGGTCAAGAAGTCCCGCAGCAGCTCGTCCATGGAAAAACGCTCTCAACGCGCCAATGCGCGGGCGTGATCCTCCCGACGCATTTCGACAAGGTGCCACTGTGTTGGGAAAGGGTTTAATTTTAGTTGCGGCCACACCATATGGTGGCGCGCGTTAATCTGCCGTTAGGAAATCGAGGCAGGCCGCAGCCGAGCGCGGCTTGGCGCAAAAACCGGCCGTGCCGCCTGTTACTGAGCCGCGACCACCACCGCTTCGCCCTCGGCCGCGAGCGTCACCCCCATCCCGCAGGCCTTGGCCAAGAGCCCGGTATAGAACGGCTGAATCGCATGGGCATCGACCGTGCCGCTGTCCGACCGCCCTTCCAGCAATCCGGCGAGCCCCTGGGGAATGCGTGCATTGAGGCCTGATGCGGTGATTCGGAAGCTCATGCTCTCGCCCTCCCCGATCGCATCGACCGTCAGGGTGCCGCCGCGGGGTATGGTCTGGCCCGCGATGATCAGCATGTTGAGCAGGAGCTTGACGCGATTCTTCGGCAGCAGGACGCGCGGGAGATTCCAGGCGAGCTTGGTCTTTTCGTCGTCCAGGAAGCCGCGCGCCATGCTTTCCGCATCGCCGAGATCGATCTGGGCCACGCTCGAGCCGGCGGCCCCGAACGCCAGCCGGCAAAACTGCAGCCGCCCCGAAGCCGTCTTGGCGCTCTTCTTGATCAGATCGAGCGCGAAGGTCTTGGTCTCCTCGTCGCTGTCCTTCTCCTCGAGAACCTCGAGCCCGTTGACGATGGCGCCGGTCGGGCTGATCAGGTCGTGACACACGCGCGAGCACAGGAGCGCCGCAAGATCGAGAGCATCAAGGGTGACTTGGCCGGACATGACGATGTCTCCGGTGGGCGAGCGTGAGAGAGAAGCTAAGCTTGAGGCTTAAGAGAAGCGCGACTCAGCGCATGGCGCCGGGCTGGCCCTGATACACCGCGGCGCGCCGGGCTGCCAAGATGCGAACGCGCTCACGCAGGGATCACCGCGATACCGTCGCCGGCGCCGCATCGTGGGGTCGGCCTTGCGCGATCGATCCCGAGCGGCTTGCAGGCAAGGTCCCCTGGCTGAAGTTCCGAATCGCTCCCTAAATCAGGGGTCAATCTTTAGCTTAACACGCTCCCATTCGCTATCTGCGATTGAGATCACGCGGTCGCCGTCGTTGGCAAATTCCTGCTGCGTCTCGGCCGCATAGAAGAGATAGAGCCGTTGCGCGGTGATGAGCCAAAGCCTTGGATTGCCCGGCACCGCCACGCCGCGGGCTACGCCCACCGGGTCGTAGCCGCCGAAGCGCGGCATATAGACTTGCGGGTCGGCCATGAAGGCGGCACGATTTCCGGCGCTCCGAAACCGCCAGATGGTACCGGCAAATGCCTGTTCAAGCTCGCCTTTTCCAGGCAGCGCCTGGGCGTCGGTGAAATAGGCGACTGGATCGAAGCCGCTGATCGCGAGGCCGGTCTTTGGATCGACCACCGTCCGTTCCGCGGTCGCCGCCCCGCTCGGACCGGCAAGATCCAAGGTTCCCCACAGCACGGCAGCGAGGAGGAGCCAGCTACCCGCCCGCCAAGCCTTTGGGTGCGAAGCCTTTGGGTACCAAGCCTTTGGGCGCCAAGGGCGCGGCTGTCGCCGGTGCCGCGGCACGGTCATAGTATTGCCCATGATATGGCGATTCGGTTGCGTTGGCGCCGTAAAGCTAAGGTATGCTTGTGAGCGTGGGGTTAATTGGGCCTTGTCCATTCCATTGAACATTTCCAGGGAGCACCCGATGCGCACTGTCCTGCGAACCATCGCTCTTGCTGTCGCGCTGGCCGGCTTTGGGTTTAGTCCCGCGGCCGCGCAGTCCGATCAGCGCTATTCTCCTAACGAGCTGGTCAATGCCGGCCATCAGTTCTTCGGCACCATTTCGCAGGGGCTCGCTGGCGTCATTGAAAGGGCGGTGGGCAATTGGGGCCAGCCCAACGGCTACATCCTCGGCGAGGAGGCCGGCGGCGCCTTTGTGGGCGGGCTGCGCTACGGCGACGGCACGCTTTATACGAAGAATGCCGGCGACCTGCGGGTCTACTGGCAGGGCCCCTCGATCGGGTTCGACTGGGGCGGCGACGGCGCCCGCACCATGATGCTGGTCTACAACCTGCCGCGGACCGACGCGGTCTACCAGCGCTTCGTGGGCCTCGACGGCTCCGCCTATTTCATCGGCGGGTTCGGCATGACGGCGCTGACCGCGAGCAATATCCTGGTCGTGCCGATCCGCGCCGGCGTCGGATTGCGGCTCGGCGCCAATATCGGCTACCTGAAGTTCACGCCGACCGCGACCTGGAACCCGTTTTGAGGCTCGGCGCGGCCGCGCTACAGGGTTTAGGTTAACCTCCGCGGCTGCTGGCAGTGCCGCGCGCGCCGTGGCATGGTGCGAGACATATGTGTGAGAGACATTATCCGGCAGGGAATACGGGCGGGTAGGAGCGTGTTTCATGATCGAACCGATCATGTTTATCGGGATCGGATTTCTGGTCGCGGGGCTCTTGGTCATCGGCGCCATTCCCATGGTGCATGCGCGCGCGGTGCGCCTGACGCACCGGCGCCTCGAAGCCATGACCCCGATGTCGATGGCGGAAATTCACGCCGACAAGGACCAGCTGCGCGCTGAATTCGCGATGTCGACGCGCCGGCTCGAGATGAGCGTCGACCAGATGAAGGCCAAGACCTCCTCCCAGCTCGCCGAGATCGGCAAGAAGAGCGAGGCCGTCGGCCGCCTCAAGCTCGAGCTGGGGGAGAAGGCGGCGGCACTGCTGGGCGCCGAGGCCAAGGTGAATTCGCTCGCCGAGGAACTGCAGAACATCAAGAACGAGCTCGAGGCCAAGACCAACGCCTTGCAGGACACCGAGGCCAGGCTCGCCGACAGCACGGCCGAGTTCGCCCGTCTCACCGGCCAATTGAACGACGGCTCGCTGAAGGCCGACAGCCAGCGCGTTGAATTCTTCACCCTGCAGGCCAAGGCCGAGGTGCTCAAGAACAAGATCGACAGCTACGAGCAGGAGACGCGGAAGCTGCAGGAGCGGCTGGACGTGCAGACCGCCAACGCCGAGACCGCGAACCGGCAGCTCGCCGAGGAGCGCGCCAGGACCGAGCAGCACGGCGCCCGCATCAAGGAGATCGAGAACCAGCTCATCGTGCAGACCACCGAGGCCGAGATCTTGAGCCGGCGCGTGCAGGAGCTCTTGGCGCGCCTCGACGAGCACGATCGGCTGGCAGCAGAGCGCGAGTTCGCGTCCGAGCAGTTCCGCAAGAGCGCCGACGCGGCCGTGAAGTCCGAAGCCGATACCCGCGCCGAGCTGAGCGCGCGCGCCGACCAGCACCGGATCGCCGGCGAGACGCTGGCCGCCGAAAAGGCGCTGGTCGAGGAGCAGCTCAAGCAGGCCATGGCGGAGCGCGACCAGCTCCAGCGCGATGTCGCCACCATGAAGCAGGAGGCCGAGCAGGCCTGGGCCAACGAGCGGATGGAAACGGCCGTGATGCGCGAGCGCATCAACGACGTGGCGGCCGAGGTCGCCCGCCTCACCGCCACGCTTGAAGGCCCGAGCTCGCCGATCGAAGCGATCCTGGCCGGCGAAGCCGGCCCCGCCCATGGCGGACCCAACGGGACCGCGAACGAGAAGGGCAACGGCGAAACGCTCATCGGCGCAATCGCCGCCAATGGCGGCAGCCAGAAGGGCTCGCTCGCCGACCGCATCCGCGCCCTGCAAAGCCACCGCACCCGCACTCAGGCGCCGAGCTGAAACGGCGCCCGGCGGGCGCTTGACTTCTGCGACCCCTGCCGTAAATCCTCCGGTTCACCTCAAGACGGGCGCTTAGCTCAGCGGGAGAGCGTTCCCTTCACACGGGAGAGGTCGTAGGTTCAATCCCTACAGCGCCCACCAGCCTTCGCTCGCGAAGTGAGCGAAGGCTGCCGCGCCGTAGCCCGAAGGGCGAAGGCGGGCGCTTGCGTCCGCGAGCTACGGCTCGGCGAGCCGCTGCGTCGGAGCCTTACATGATTTACGTGTATGTCCTCCGAAGCTTAAATTTCGCCGAATGCTACTACGTTGGGATCACGCATGACCTGCGCGCCCGTCTGCGCAAACACAATGCACGTGAGGTGTCGCACACATCAAAATATGCGCCGTGGACGATCAAAACCTATGTCGCGTTCACCAATGAGAAACAAGCCATTGCCTTTGAAAAATACTTGAAATCGGCGTCGGGCCGAGCTTTTGCCAAAAAGCGTCTCTGACCAGCCTTCGCTCGCGAAGCGAGAGAAGGCTGCGGCGCCGTAGCCCAAAGCGCGAAGGCGGACGCTTGCGTCCGCGAGCTACGGCTCGGCAAGCCAAACACACTACTGCCGCTTCGCTGCCGGCACCGATCCGGTCAACGCTCGCGAAGCGAGAGAAGGTTGCGGCGCCGTAGCCCAAAGGGCGAAGGCGGACGCTTGCGTCCGCGAGCTACGGCTCGGCAAGCCAAACACACTACTGCCGCTTCGCTGCCGGCACCGATCCGGTCAACACGGCGTCATCGAGCGGCGCCACTTCGATGCCGCGCTCGCCGGCGCGCTCGATCGCGCGCTGCACCAGGCCCGACGCCTTCGCCTCCTCGATGAAGGCGCTGATATAGTCGAGCCGTCCGGCCTGGTCCTTCGGCACCGCCATCGATTGCAGGTTCGCGCCATAGTGATCGTCCAGCACGCGCGCGCCGGGCAGCTCTGCGGCATATTCGAGCAGCGGCGGACGCGGTGCCGCCCAGGCGTCGGCGCGGCCGCTGCGGATCAGCTCGAAAGCCTCGTCCGGAATTTCGACCACCGTCATCTCCGCGCGCGTGAGGATGCGGGCGAGCGTCTGCGTCGAGGCGTGGCTGCGCACCGCCGCAATGCGAATGCCGGCCTTGTCGGCGTCGGCAACGCTGTGGATCGCCGCGCCGGGGCGCACCATGAAGGTGAAGGGCACCTGGATATAGGGCGCCGTGAAGCCCACCTCGCCGGTGCGATTGGGCAGGAAACCGAGAAAGCCCGCGTCGCAGGCTTGCGCCTTGAGGCACTCGACCAGCGCCGGCGGCGAGGGATGGCCGACGAGCACGAGCTCCACGCCCAGTCGCTGCGCCAGCGCCTGAGCGACCTGCACGATCACCGCCCCGGTCCCGTTGCCGCGGATCTCTCCGCTCGCCGGATCCTTGATGAACTGCGGGAGGTGCAGGCCAACCCGGATCTTGCCGGCGCGCACGATGTCGGCGACGCGCGGGTCCGGCTCGGCGGCGGCCGCAGGCGCCAGCAGCGCCCCCAACATCAGCAGAGCGTGAAGGCTACGTTTCATCACGTCCCCCTACTCGACAGGTTAGATACAAATGCCTTGCCGACAATCCGCGATTTCGATCGCGACGGCAAGGATGATCACGGCTCATCTCGGCGTATCGGACCGCGTCGGCCCTTGCTACGCTGCGGGGCAACGCGCCAAGCCAGCATTTCGGGCAAGCATAAACGTCACAACATGAGGGAGGATCGTACATGTCGCACGCCGGTCGCGCCGCATTGACGCTGGTCGCGGGTTTCATCGCCATGCTGGGCACCGCCGCCCACGGCCAACAGGCTCAGAGTCTCAAGGCCGCGCAGCTGCCCAATCCGTATCGTCTGGCGGAGGGCTGGCCGACGCTGCCGTTGAGCATGAACGGCGGCAAGTGGGGCGAGGTCATCCGGGTGCATGTGCACAGCGACGGCAATGTCTGGGTGTTTCATCGCTGCTTCAACACCGTGCCGCCCGGCCATGCCACCTGCGTCGGGCGTGGCGATTCCAATCCGCCGATCCTGCAATTCGATTCCGCCGGCCGGCTGCTCAAGAGCTTCGGGGTCGGCCTGTTCGCCTACCCGCACGGCTTCACGGTCGACCATGACGGAAATCTCTGGGCGAGCGACGTCAATGACGAGGCGGTGATCCTCGGTCTCTCGGCCAAGACGCCGGATGGCGCGATCAAGGGCCAGGAGGTCCTCAAGCTCAGTCCCGACGGCAAAGTGCTGATGATGCTCGGCAAGGAAGGCGTGTCAGGCAATGGTCCGGATACTTTCGACCGCCCGACCGGCATCGCGGTGGCGCCGAACGGCGATATTTTCGTGTCGGACGGCCATTACCCCAACAAGCATGACAATGCCCGGGTGATGAAATTCGCCAAGGACGGCACCTTCATCAAGGCGTGGGGGCAGAAGGGCCCCGCGCCCGGCGATTTCGACGAGCCGCATGACATATTCCTCGGCGGCTCGCAGAACCGCCTCTATGTCGCCGATCGCCGCAACAATCGGCTGCAGGTCTTCGACCAGGACGGCAATTCGCTCGCCACCTGGACGCAATTCGGAACGCCGAGCTCGGTGTTCGTCGGCAAGGACGACACCATCTATGTGGGCGCCTCGTTCAAGGAGGCGGGCGCCAAGCGCGGCGAGATCAGGGGCATCGTGATCGGCAACGCGCGCGACGGCGCCCTCAAGGCCTTCATTCCCGACCCGGCCGACCTCGACACCAATGATGTCGGAACATCGGCGTCAGGCATCGCCGCCGACGAGATGGGCAACATCTACGCCGCCGATGTCGCCGCGCACAATCTGCGGAAATACATCAAGGTCAGGTAGCCGGGGCTACAAACAAACAAGACCGCCGCGACGGCGGCGGTCTCATACCGGCAGAACCAAGTCGACTCTCCGCTGTCATCGTCCGCGAACGCGGACGACCCAGTAACCACCGAGGTTTCAAAATAAAACTCGGGTTTGCGATTACCGGGTGCATAGCCCGCGAAGACGGGCGTAAACGCCCTTGTGCCTTCGCGGGCATGACAGGTCGGAGTTTGTGGCCGTTGGTGTTTTGGCCGAAAGCGTCTTGGCCGGATCGCCGCGCTGGGCGCGGCAAACCCGCGTCAGCGCTGAACCTTGAGGTTCTCGGCCGAGGTCTTGCCCTTGTTGGGGACCTCTTCGTATTCGATCGCCTGTCCCTCGTTGAGCGTGCTGAGGCCTGCCTTCTCGACCGCAGAAATATGAACAAACACATCCTTGCCCCCCGCCTGGGGCTGAATGAATCCGTACCCCTTTTGCGGGTTGAACCACTTTACCGTGCCGCGCGCCATCTGATCGATCTCCTGGTTGACGATCGAGAATAGCTGCAACCCGGCAAAATGCCAATGACTGAATCCACCGCTGCTTGGCTTGTTTGATCTATGTCATAAGGACCGCCGGCCCGCGACAGCAAAGTTATGGACCATCGACGCGAAGCACGATCAGAGGGAAACCCTTGATCCACGGAGGGATTTACCCGCCGCCTGCGCACCGCACGTGGTTCTCGGCATGCAGCCGATCGGCCGGCACGTCCCAGAACGGGCGGCTCGCCTCCCTGTGGGCGATGCCGTTCAATCCCATATCCTTGAGCATGCGATGATCCATGCCGAGCAGGATGCGGCGCTCGCGCCGGACCTGCAGCGCGAGCTCGAGCCTGCGCATGAGACGGGCGATCCCCCACCCTTTTGCGGCGCTGCGTCCCGGGGGTGGCAGCGCGGCGGTCGGCGCCGGCCGCCTGGGCAAGCTTCGGTTCGTGCGTATGATACCCGACATTGTGGTGCTCCAAGCATGCGGCCTAGATCCGTGGCCGAGGCGCTTGATCTAGGTCCCCGCCTTGCATAAATAAATCGAATGTTGTTTATGTGGTGCATAAGAATAGCTTAAGCAAGGGAGCAGCGATCAATGCACCGTGACATCGATACCGCGTTGCTGCGCGCATTTGTGGCAGTGGTCGAGACCGGCAGCGTCACCGGCGCGGCCGCGCTCCTCAACCTCACCCAGGCCGCGGTCAGCCAGCAGCTCAAGCGGCTCGAGGAACTGTTCGGCACCGAGCTGTTCGAGCGCCACCACCGGCGCCTGGCGCTGCGGCCGAACGGCGAGCGGCTGCTCGCCCATGCGCACAAGCTGATCGCGCTCAACGACGAGGTCTTCGGCGCCATGAGCGCGCCCGCCTATGAGGGCGAGGTGCGCCTCGGCGTGCCCCATGACATCGTCGGCCCTTATCTCCCGCCCATTCTCCGCCGTTTCGACAAGGCCTGGCCGCGGGTGCGGGTATCGCTCAAATGCACCACCACCCCGCAGCTGCTCGAGCTGCTGCGCCGCGGCAGCATCGATCTCACCCTGACGACCGAGCAACGCCTCGGCGCGGGCGGCAAGACCCTGCTGGAAGACGAGCTGGTCTGGGCCGGCGCCACCAATGGCACCGCCCACGACCGCGACCCGCTGCCGGTCTCGCTCGGCGACGAGAAGTGCGAGTTCCGGCCGGTGGTGCTGAAGGCTTTGCGCGCCGCCGGCCGCGACTGGCGGCCGGTCTGCGAGGTCTCGAGCATGGAGCCGCTCCTGGCCTCGCTCGAGGCCGACCTCGCCATTGCGCCGCTCTTGCGCACCACCATCCCGCATTTCCTGCAGGCGATCGAGCGCGACCGCCGCCTGCCGCGCCTGCCGCAATTCTTCATCAATCTCTATTTGCCGCCCGCCCGCCAGAGCGAGATCGCGGTCGAGCTCGCCCGCCACATCACGCAGGAATTCGAGGCCCATCCCTATCGCTCCCAACGTAACGGGCGCGGCAGCCGCATTCGGGTCGCCGCCAATTCGACCGGCATGCTGGCGGGCTAATCCGCGGAGAGGCGGGACCCCCACCCGGCGCCTTCGGCGCCACCCTCCCCCTTTCAGGGGGAGGGATTCAGTTAGGGCCTGCCGGTCAGCCGATCGATCTCCGCCAAGTCCTCCGCGGTCAACGTCCAGCCCGCTGCCTTGACATTCTGCTCGACCTGCTCGGGCCTGGTCGCGCCGGCGATCACGCTCGCCACATAGGGACGCGCTGCGAGCCAGCTGAACGCCAGCTCGAGCAAAGTGCGTCCGCGCTGCGCGCAGAATTCCTGCAGACGTTCGACGATCGCGAAGTTTGCAGGATTGAGGAAGCGCTCGGCGCGGCTCGAGGCGCGGGCGAAACGCGTATCCGGCGGCGGCGGCGCGTCGCGGCGGTACTTGCCGGTGAGAAGCCCGCCGGAGAGCGGAAAGTAAGGCAGCAGGCCGAGACCACAGGCCCGATGGCGGGCACGAGCTCGGCCTCGATGTCGCGCTTGAGCAGGCTGTGCTGGTTCTGGCAGGAGACGAAGCGATTGAGATCGCGATCGCGCGCCGTCCAGTCCGCGTCGACCACCTGCCAGGCCGCGAAGTTGGAGCTTCCCACATAGCGGACCTTGCCCTGGCGGATCAGATCGTCGAGCGCCCGCAAGGTCTCTTCGATGGGCGTGCGCGGATCCGGCTGATGCAGCTGGTAGAGGTCGATCCAATCGGTGCGCAGCCGCCGCAGCGATGCTTCCACCGCCGTGACGACGTAGCGCCGCGATGCGCCGCTGAGGTTTTCATCCATCGGGAGGCCGAACTTGGTGGCGAGCACGATATCGTTGCGCCGCTCGCCCAGGATCTGGCCGAGGCTCTCCTCGGAGCCGCCGCGATTTCCGTAAGCGTCGGCGGTGTCGAACAGCGTGATCCCGAGATCGAGCGCCTTGTGGACGACCGCGCGGGTTTCCTCCAATCCGATGCGGCCACCGAAATTGTTGCAGCCCAATCCGACGACCGAGACCCGAAGCCCGGACGCGCCCAGGTTACGCAGTTCCATCTGGTTCTCCATTAGAAAATTTTATTTGCCTCATTGCCCGCGAAAGAGTCTGTGAGGGACCGCCTTGTTCCCGCCCCTTTGCCTCACACCAGAAAGCAAGCACGTGGCAAATGATAAATCCATGACAGCTGTCTCCGCCTCCGACCGCCAAGGCGCACCATCGCAATCGGCATTGCTGACCGCGCTCGGCCTGCTCTGGGTCGCGGGCGCGGCGCTGCGCATGCCGGTGCTGGCAATCCCGCCTTTGCTGCCGCTGATCCATGCCGACCTTAATCTCTCGGAGACCGACATCGGCACCTTGGCCGGCCTGCCCTCGCTCCTGTTTGCGTCAGCCGCGGTGCCGGGCTCGCTCCTGATCGCCCGCTTCGGCGCCAAGGCGGCGCTGATCGCGGGCCTCCTGGTCGCGGCGCTCGCCTCGGCGGGGCGCGCCCTGGCGGTCGATGCGGCGACCTTGTTTGCCGCCACCATCCTGATGGGCGCCGGCATTGCGGTCATGCAGCCGTCGCTGCCGCCGATCGTGCGCGCCTGGCTGCCCGACCGCATCGGCTTTGCCACCGCGGTCTATACCAACGGGCTCCTGGTCGGCGAGGTTCTGGCCGTCAGCCTGACCTTGCCATTCGTGCTGCCACTCGCCGCCGGCAGCTGGCGCCTCGCCATCGCGCTGTGGGGGTTGCCGGTCGTTCTCATCGCGCTGCTGGTGGGGCTGCTGGGGCCGCCCGCCCGCGCCGCGGAGGCCAATGCGGCGCCGCGCAAGTGGTGGCCCGATTGGCGGGACGGGCGCATCTGGCAGCTCGGCCTCCTGTTCGGCAGCGTCAACAGCATCTATTTCGCCACCAACGCGTTCCTGCCGGAATATCTGACCCATGTGGGAACGCCGGAGCTGATCGGCGCAAGCTTGAGCGCGCTCAATATGGGCCAATTGCCGGCGTCGCTCATGATGCTCGGCCTCGCCGGGCGGCTGATAGACCGCCCCCTCGCCTATGCGCTCGCCGGGCTCATCTGTCTCGCGAGCGTGCTCGGCATTTTGTTCACGACCGGATACTGGGTCGTGTTCTCCGCCGGCATGATCGGCTTTGCCGATGCGGTGGCGTTCGTCCTGATCCTCGCGCTGCCGCCGCTGTTGAGCGCGCCCGACGACGTCCACCGCACCGCCGCCGGCATGTTCACCATCAGCTACAGCTGCGCCGTGCTGGTGCCGATCATCGGCGGGCTCGCCTGGGACGCGAGCGGGATCGCGATGGTGGCCTTCGCCCCGATCGCGCTGTGCACACTCGCGATCACCACGCTGCCCTTCGGCATCGATTTCCGCCGCCGGCTTGCTTGAGCATCTGCGGCGTGAATAGATGCCGCCCATGGCAGCGATCGAGCAGCCGGCGGTGGCGCAGGCCGGCGAGGCGGAAACGATCTCGACGATCGGCGCCGACATGGCGATCGCCGGCGGGATCATCTGCGCCGCCGCGGTGCGGATTTTCGGCCGCATCGAGGGCGAGCTTTCCGGCGCCGACGTGCTGATCGGCGCCGGCGCCCGCATCCGCGGCACGCTCGCGGGCACGGACGTCCTGATCGAAGAGGGGGCGCAGCTCGAGGGCAACGTCCGCGGGCACGAGGTGACGGTGCGCGGCTCCATCAAAGGCACGATCCGCGCCGCCGAGGTCAAGCTGCTGGGGCGCGCGACGGTCGAGGGCGACATCTTTCATCAACGATTGTCGATGGAGGAGGAGACGCGTTTCGAAGGAACGTCGCGGCCGCTTGCGAGCGTGTAGCCCGGATGGAGCGCAGCGTAATCCGGGACCGTCGTCCCGCATTCCGCAAGCGCTCCATGCGGGCTACAGGCTACGCGCTCTCTTCCCCCGGAT
>DATDGG010000263.1:0-2453 GCA_036522235.1 Xanthobacteraceae bacterium | reverse complement strand
CGCGCGCTCGCGGTGACCACGGCGGAGCGCACGCCGACGCTGCCGGACGTACCCACCATCGGCGAGTTCGTGCCGGGCTACGAGGCGAGCCAGTGGTACGGCCTCGGCGCGCCCCGCAACACGCCCGCCGACGTGATCGAGCGGCTCAACCGGGAGACCAATGCGGTCATCGCCGATCCCAAGATGCAGGCGCGGCTCGCCGAGCTCGGCGCTTCGGTCGTGTCAGGCTCGCCGGCCGATTTCGGCAAGCTGATCGTGGATGAAACCGCCAAATGGGCGAAGGTGGTCAAGCTTTCGGGCGCCAAGCCGGACTGAGGAGCTACGCCATGAGGCTCGCGGGAATTGCCGTCGCCGCGGTGCTGCTTGCGGGCGCGGCACGGGCGCAGCCGCTGTCGCTTCCTTGCTCGCTGGTCTGCTTTCCGCCGGCGCACCTCAATGCCAAGAAATGCGCCTGCGAGGAGGCCACCGGAAGGAAGCCCGCTTGCTCCCTGGTCTGCCTCGATCCGGACCAGACCTTGGATGCGCGCAAATGCGCGTGCGTGCGCCGGCCGCACTGAGGTGGCGGGAGGATATTATGCGGAGCTGGAGTCGTTTTTTCGTTGTCATTGCCGGCATAGCCCGCGGAGACGGGCGTAAACGCCCTGATGTCCCGGCAATCTCGACAAGGGTCGCAAAGCCGCGCGAACCCAACCGAGATGGCCGGAACAGGTCCGGCCATGACACCCTCATTACTGCCGCGCTGATCCTATTTGCCGCCTTCATCCTCAGCGCCTGCGTCGGAGGCCACACGCAGTTGGTCTCCGGCTCGAAGCTCTTTGGCGACCAATTCCAGCTCAATCTCTATCAAGAGTTCATCGACGGAAAATCGATCAGCACCAAAACGGCGGTCTTCCGCTGGAACGGCACCCGCTACGAGCTCGTCAGCGGCGATGCCTCGGGCGTGAAGTTCTTCCGGGCTGAAGCGCTGGGCAAGAATGATCTGCTTGTCGAGACGACCGACGACAAGGACTATGTGTATTTCCTGGCCCACAAGCTCGCGGAAGCGACCTATCGCTTCGTGCCCGTCAACGAGAACAACCTCGGTAAGGCCGAGCAGAAGCGATTATGCGTAATGCAAGACCGCGACAGTTGCACGATCGAGACGCGGGCGCAGCTCGACACTTTTGTCCGCGCATCGATCGGCAAGGCCGGCCCCCTCACCATGGTGGCCGTGCTCTCCGCCGCCGCAAATTAGCTAATCCGGCTGGATGCGGAAGGGCCGCTTGGCCGGCGCGAACCAGGCGTCGAAGATTTTCTCGGCCTCGCCGGATTTCTCGAGATCGAGCAGGACCTGATCGACGAACTGGGTAAAGCGCGGCTCGTCCTTCTTGATGGCGAAGCCGGCGGTGCGCGGCAGATCGTAATCGGGGATGAAGGTGAAATCCTGCGGCGCGCCGCCCTTCTGGGCGAACGAGGCGAGCAGCACCTCATCCGCCAAAAAGCCAGCGACCTCGCGATCGCGCAGCGCCTTGAAGCAGGCGGCATAGTCGTCGAGATGCACGATCTGCAAGGTCGGCACCTTGGCCATGAGCTCGGCGTCGACGCTCGCGGATTTCACCAGCGCGAGCTTGCGGCCCCCCATCTGGCCGACCGCGGTGATGCCGGCATCCTTCCGGATCAGGACTTTGTGCGGGGACACCAGATAAGCGAGGCTGAAGCCCACATCCTTCTTGCGGTTCTCCGCCCGCGTGATGCCCGAGGCCACGAGGTCGACGCGATCCTGCTGCAGCGCCGGGATGCGATCCGCATTGATGATCGAGATGGTCTCCATGGGCAGCGCCAGGCGCTTCGCGACAAGGACCGCGAGATCGACATCGTAGCCCACGACCTTGCCGTTCTCGCGCGAGCTGAAAGGCGGGGAGGTGTCGCTGGTGCCGACCAGGAGACGCCCGCGCGCCTTGATCTCGTCGAGCTTGTCGGCGGCGGCCAGCTGGGTCAGGGCGATGAGGCAGGCGGCGGCGAGCGTAATGGTTCGGATGGTGCTTTGCATCTTGCTTTGTCTCTCTTTAGCGGCTCGGCAGATACTTCTCCGTGAGCAGGCTGCTGATGTCGGGCTCGCTCGGCAACATGCCCATCTCGACGAACGAGCGTGACACCACCTTGAGCGCTTCGGGATTATAGCGGCCCGTGCGGTTGAACATGCCGATCATGGCGTCGTAGTCGCGTGCCGCGATGAAGGCCGACACGTCGGCGGTGCGCCGCATGATGTCGATGGTCTCAGGCCTGTGCTCGTGCATATAGGTGATGGTCTCGAACCAGGCGGCGAGGAACGCCTTGACGGCGTCGGGATTCTGCTCCGCGAATTCGCGCCGGGCGTACAAGAGATAGACGTGAAAGACCTTCATCAGGTCGCCGAACTGAACCAGAACCCGGCCGGAGCCGTCTTCCTCGAGGCGATAGCCGCCATTCGCCTC
>DATDGG010000262.1:0-10609 GCA_036522235.1 Xanthobacteraceae bacterium | reverse complement strand
GGTATGACGGCTCGTAGATGGTGAATCGATGAGCAGGGGGACGCATCCGCAACCAACGGATCGCTGCCCGTCGCCCTCCGCGCCGCCTACTCCCGAACCTCAACTCCCGATTCCGGATGTCCAGACGCGCGCGCGGGGCGTATCGCCGCGGCGTGCTGGCGCCGGCTATTCCCTTCGGTTCAGCAAAAGGAGTCTGCCCTTGGGTAAACAACTGTCTAAGAAAAGACGCCGCATCGCCCGCTCGCACACGACCGCTGAGATCATCGAATTTCAGGGGGCCAAGTTCGAGGCCGAGCGCGCCCCTCCCCCGATCAAGGCGCTCAACCCAACCCAAAGCGACTATCTCGATGCCCTCTCGTCGAGCCCGCAGGTGGTGGTGCTGGGGCCCGCCGGCACCGGCAAGACCTGGATCGCCGCCACTCACGCGGCCGACCTCTATCGCAACCGGCAGATCTCCAAGATCATTCTCACCCGCCCGAACGTGCCGTGCGGACGCTCGCTCGGATTCTTTCCCGGCTCGCTCGAAGACAAGTTCGCGCCCTGGGTGGTGCCGGTGGTCGAGGCCATCAAGGACCGGATCGGTCAGGCGGCCTATGAGATCGCGGTCAAGCGCGGCCATATCGAGATGGTGCCGTTTCAGGTCATGCGCGGCAGATCATGGAAGAACGCCTTCGTGCTGCTCGACGAGGCGCAGAACACGACGCCGGCCGAGATCAAGATGTTCCTCACGCGCGTGGGCGAGGACTGCACCGTCATCATCAACGGCGACGTCAGCCAATGCGATCTCGAGGAAACCTCGGGCCTGCGCACGGTCCTGCAGCTGATCAAGTCGCAACGACTGCCGGTCCCGGTGATCGAGTTCACGATCGCCGATATCGTCCGCTCCGGCCTCTGCGCCATGTGGGTGCGTGCCTTCGCGGGCGCGCGGATTTGACCTTGGATTCGAGGCGGGCGCCAGGGCGTGGCGCCCGCCTCGCTTTCTCCCTCGCTGTTAGAATAGATATATAACCATTTGATAAATATTGTGTATTCGCGTTACGGCCCTAGCAAGCTCTGGGGACGGCGGATCGCTTAATGTAACGATTTTGCCTTTTGCTTACATAAGGACGGGGCTAATGTAAGCGGCATGTCCGAGTCGCCGCATCACCCATCGCGAATAGGCCGTTTCGTTACCACCACGACAGATGGAGAAACCGTACGGGCCTATGTGCCGCCGTCCTTGCCGCCAAAACCTTCGCTAGAACTGGCCGGGCTCGTTGGCCTTATCGAAAAGGCCAACCGCGCACTGGGCCGCCTCGATGGCATCACCTCGATCTTGCCCGCACCTCCCTTGTTCCTATTCATGTACGTGCGAAAGGAGGCGCTGCTGTCCTCCCAAATCGAGGGCACGCAATCCTCCCTTTCGGATTTGTTGCTCTTTGAGAATGACGAAATCCCGCTCGTGCCGCTCGACGATGTGCAGGAGGTTTCGAATTACGTTGCCGCGATGAACCACGGCTTGAAACGGTTGAACGATGGATTTCCGCTGTCGCTGCGCCTCATCCGTGAAATTCACGATATACTCTTGCGTAAAGGGCGTGGCAGCAGCAAACAGCCCGGCGAATTCCGACGCTCGCAAAACTGGATCGGCGGTACGCGGCCCGGCAACGCACTCTTCGTCCCCCCGCCCCCGAACGAGATGCACATCGCCCTGGATAACTTCGAGAAATTCCTCCACGACGACAAGCTCCCTACGCTTATTCGCGCGGCCCTTGCCCACGTGCAGTTTGAGACCATCCATCCATTTCTCGATGGCAACGGACGCCTTGGCCGCCTTCTGATTACGTTCATGCTGTGCGCGGGAGGTGCGTTGAAGGAGCCAATGCTCTATCTGAGCCTCTATTTCAAGCAACACCGTCGCCAATACTACGATCTTCTCCAGACCGTGCGCGATCGGGGCGACTGGGAGACCTGGATTGAGTTTTTCCTGACAGGGGTAATGGAAACCGCCACTGAAGCGGTTGAAACCGCGCGTCAGCTCTTAACACTATTCGAGGAAGACCGGGAACTCATCAGATCCATCGGGCGTCCCGCCGCGTCCATGCTGCGGGTGCACGATCTCCTGCAGCGTCAGCCGATCATCGGCATCCTGCCCGCGAGTCGCGAGCTCAACGTAACGCATCCGACCGTGATGAAGGCGCTAGCGAATCTTCAGAAGCTCGGGATTGTCCGGGAGGTCACGGGTCGTCGCCGTGGGAAGCTATTCAGTTACACGCGCTACATGAGCATTTTGACCCGGGACACCGAAGCAATTCCAGCTCGATGATGTCACCGCGGTCACGGCGCGCTGGCGCTGGCTTGCGCCGCGAGCTTCCTGATCTCGGCTGGCGTTCTGGCGAGGCTGGCGACCAGCGCGTCGATTTCGGCGCCCGACACCGGGCGGACCTCGAGGTCGAGCTGCTGGGCCTCGGCCAGAAAATCCTTGTCGCGCATGGTGGCGTCGAAGGCCGCGCGCAAGGCGCGCAGCCGCTCCTGCGGGATGCCCGGCGGCGCGGCGAACGGGCGTGCCATGGTCTGGCGCGAGAAGATGAGCCCGAGGATCGCGCTCTTGGTCGGATCCTTGGTCAATGAAACGACCAGCGGCACGTCCGGGAGATCTTCGTGCGGCTCGAGCCCGAGCTGAAGCGGGACCGCGATCTCTCTGGAATCGTACAGGGCCTTGCTGCGGCTCTTGAGCGTGCTCCACGACCAGCCGCAAAGCCCGCCGAGCTCGCCGCGCTCGACCGCGAGCAGGATGTCGGCCGTGCCCGGATAGCCGGTGATGAGCTTGAGCCTGGCATCAAACACGTTGCGCAGCACATTGGGATAGCCCGCAAGGTCGTCGGCGGCGCCTGAGCCGCCGACGGTCGCCTCCTTGGTCAGCATGTCGTCGAAGGTCGCGATACCGGAGCTGCGGCTGAAGCCGCAGACGCTCACTTCGTTGGTGACGCTGCCGAGCCAGCCGAATTTCTGCGCGTCGAACGGCGCCTTGTCGGCGCCGATGAGCGTGTCCACCACGATGCCGCGGGAGAAGGTGCCGATGACGGTGCCGTCCTTCGCGGCCGCATTGTAGAGGAAGCTCGCCGCGCGCACGCTCCCGGCGCCGGCCATGTTCTGCGGCACGATGGCCGGATTGCCCGGAATGAAGCGCCCCATGTGACGCGCCACCGCGCGCCCATAGAGGTCGTAACCGCCGCCGGCCCCGAAGCCGATCAGGAGCTGCATGGTCTTGCCTTTGTAGAAAGCTTCGACCGAATCCGCCGCCAAGCCCGGCCGCGCGGTGCCAAGCCCGAGAAGCCACAGCAGCAACACGACGCGCACCGGCTGCACGGCCCACCCGCTCATGGTTCCTCTCCCTGGCGCGATATTCCGGGTTGCCGTCGGCGCGGCGCTCGCCCGTCCTTTCTTTCGCGTCAACGCGCGCCTGCTGGACTTCCGCGCTCGCTCGATGATAGTGAACGCCATCCCAACATGGCGCAAGTGGCGGCCGACTTGGCCCGCATCCACCGCGCTTTCACCGCGCGCCCAACCCTGCAATGAGCCTCAAATGACAACCCGGATTGAACTGACGCTGGCCTGCGGCGACTACGAGATCATGCGCGCCCTCAAGGAGGGAATTGTTCGGCCCGACGGGATCGATCTCAAGGTCTTGACCGCCATGGACTCGCCGACCCGCCATTGGCGGTTCCTGCGCAATCACGACTTCGACATGTCGGAAGTCTCCTGCTCGTCCTATATCGCGGCGCGCGACCGCGGCCTGCCGTTCCGGGCACTGCCGGTCTTCCCGCACCGGCGCTTCCGGCACGGCTTCGCCTTCATCAATACCGGCAAGGGCATCAAGCAGCCGACCGACCTGATCGGCCGCAAGGTCGGCGTCAAATTCTTTCTCATCAGCGCGGCGCTGTGGATGCGCGGCATTCTCGAGCACGAATACGGCGTGCCGTTCAAATCGATCAAATGGTTCACCGAGCTCGACGAGGACGTCGACCTCGCGCTGCCGCCGGAGGTGAGCGTAACGCGCGTGCCGCCTTCCAAGTCGATCGTCGGCATGCTGGTCGACGGCGATCTCGATGCGGTGCTCCATGCCGACCTGATCAAGCCGCTGCGCGACAACGATCCGCGCGTCGGGCGGCTGTTCCCCGACTACAAGGCCGAGGAGATGGCCTATTTCAAGAAGACCGGCGTGTTCCCGATCATGCACACATTGGGGATCAAGCAGGAGATCGTCGAGAAATATCCCTGGGTGCCGATCAACATGTTTCACGCCTTCAATGAATCCAAGGCGCTCGCCATGAGCCGCCTGGAAAATCCGCGCATCGTCCCGCTGGTGTGGTATCGCGAGGCCTGGGAGGAGCAGGAGGGTATGTTCGGTCCCGACCCTTGGGAATACGGATTGACCGGGCGGAACCGCAAGACGCTGGAGACGCTGATCGGCTTCTCGCACGAGCAGGGCCTGATCAAGCGCCGCATCCCGGTCGAGGAGCTTTTCCTCGACGTGTCGCAGGGCGCCCGCCGCGGCGACGAATTTACGTTCTAGGCGGGAAACTTTCTGCGCCACGAGACGTTGACGCGGATGCGCTTTGCGCCCAGATCCGGTTGGCCGGCAACGGGAGGAGCCAGACATGAAGATCGTCTACGAGATCGTCGAGCATGACGGCGGCTGGGCGTATCGGGTTGACGGGGTCTTTTCGGAGACTTTCCCCAGCCACGATCTGGCCCGCAAGGCGGCCGAGCGCGCCGCGCGCGAGCAGGTCGTCCCCGGCGTCACCACCGGCATCACTTACGAGGACAAGGATGGCCGTTGGCACGACGAGATCGCCAAGGGCGACGACCGGCCCGAGACCGACGTTCAGGGCTGACGTGGTTCGCGGTTCGAGACGCCGCGCTGCGCGCGGCTCCTCACCATGAGGGCCTCATCCTGAGAAGCATCGCGCAGCGATGCGTCTCGAAGGGTCACTTCTGCGCCTTCTTGAAGTAACGCAGATCGGGCGGCGCCTGGTCCTTGCGCGCCGGCATCAGGAGACCCTCCGCGCTCAGATAATAATTGTCGCCGCCGATGCGGACATGCGGGTTGTTCTCGGCGCAGGCGAATTCCAGCCACGCCGGCTGCTGCGCCTTGACCCGGCTGTAGTCCCGGGTGACCGTCCACGGCCGCGTCAGCGCATGGTCGGTCACCGTGATCTCGTCATGCAGGACATCGCGGTCCGCCGGGTCGAGATAGAAGCGCTCCTTGAATACCGTCTGGTTGTCGGCGTGCATCGGGATGCCGGATTCGTCGAAGAAGCGCGGTCCCTTGAAATTCTTCGTCTCGACCTCGAGCACATTGTAGTTGCCGTCGCCCTTCTCATCGATCCAGCGTCCGACCGAGTAGCCCGCAAAGGTCGGCTCCGCGTTCGGCGGCATCGTGCGGCCATCGGTATAGATCCGCCGCATCGCGTCCTGATGATTGATCAATATGTAGGTGGTCTCCGGCGTCACGACGAATTCGACCGCCGCGAACGCATACATCATCATCGGCATGCCATAGGGCAGGCAGGTCCAGCCGGTAAAGCCGCCGTGCCCGCCGTTCTGCTGGTCCTTGAGATTGGCCACGAGAATCGCCTGATATTCCGGCGTCAGCGGCGCCTGTTGGCCGGCACCCCAGGGCTTGGTCTGATCGAACGACGGCTGGCCGGTGACCCGCACCTTGGCGAGGCGGGTCCACTGCCCCTTGAAATCGGGATATTTGGACTGGGCGAATGCCGGCGCGCTCGCCACCGCCGTTGCCAGCACGGCTCCTGCGAATGAAGCGGCAAGCGCCGCCATGCCGATCCGTGTTCGATGGCCCATCCAGTCCTCCTTTTACACAAGCGCGCTGCTGCGTTTCCGCAGCCATTTTGGTCGCGCGCAGGAGGCAAAGCAACCGGGGCCCTTCGGTGCATCGCATGCCACGCCGGCCGAGAGGCAAGCTCCCGGCCGGTCGCGGCCGGCGCTGAACTGACAACCTTCAGCGCCGATCCGGGAGGCTATTGCGCGGTTCCTTGCGCCTGCGCCCGAAGCTCAGCCGGCGTAGCGACCGCGGCTTCTTTGGTGCAGACGTCCTTGAACATCACGCTGCCGTCTTGCAGATAGTTCTTGGTCAGGCAGGTGCAGGGTCCACTCGGCGTCGCGACCGTGGTCACGGGCCTGTAATCGCCACCCTCGATCACCACCGGGGGCCGGTAGTGATGCCACCAGACTCCGTGGGGCCCATCCCAATCGTGATCATGATCGTGGTCGTGGTCGTGATCATGGTCATGGTCGTGATCATGATCATGATCGTGATCGGGATCATGTATGGGGATACCCATGATCGGATGCGGCGGATTCACCACCACGCCCAAGATCGGGTGCGGCGGGTGAAGGACGATGCCGTTGATCGGGTGCGGGTTCGGGTTGATGACGATGCCGTTGATTGGGTGCGGGTTCGGGTTGATGGGGACGCCCATTATGGGCTTGTTGATGATGAGGCCCATGACCGGCTTGGCAGACGCGCCGGTCGAGGCGAGCGCTGTCGCCCCGAGGGCGGCAACGGCAGCAAGCGTTAGGATCGAAGAGCGGGTCGACATGGGGTCTTTCCTCACAGGTTAGATCATCTCATCCGCTCCTTGGTCGGTGCACCGGCCCTTCAGGTTCAGAACTGAAATTGCCGCGAAGCTGGCCAAGGTATTGCGGCGGATGAACAAATCGACAGGCTCGGCAAAAGCCCGCGGCCCGTGAACGCCGATTGCAGCCCAGGCGACAAATGGGGGAGATATCCCCCCTCGCATGAGGCCGCACGATGACTTGGCGCTTCATTCTTTCTCGGCTGCTGATGCTGCTCGCGCTGGCGCCCTGGCTCGCCCCGGCCCCCGCATTGGCCGACGAGCCGTTCACCGAGGCGCGCCTGCAGGAGCTCCTGCAAAGGAACCCGGCGACCGGTCTGCCGGTCGAGTCCATCAGCGAGCTCGTTCCGCTGCTGCCGCGGGAGCTGCGCGAGAATTTCACCTTCGTGTACGACAGCCGCAGCCCGTTCCACGGGAGCATCTCGCCGCAATATCCGCGCGTGATCCTGTTCACCAATGACGCCCGCATGGTGCTGACATTCACCGGCGACGAGCGGCAGCCCGGTTACGATCTGCTCGAGACCATGTCGTTCGATTACGAAAGCGCGACGTTCGAGATGCACGCCTATCTGCTCCCGGCGGCGGAGCGCAAAACCTGGCGACCGTCGGCCGAGGACGCCAAATGCGCACGCTGCCACGGGGCCGATGCCCGGCCGATCTTCGATTCCTACCCGCTCTGGCCGGGCTATTACGGTTCCGTGCAGGACACTTTTCCGCATGACCGGATCGGCCAGAAGGAGGGCAAGAATTACGCGGCTTTCCAGGCCGGCGCCGCCAAGACCGGCGTCTACAAGGACCTGATCTATCCCGACGGCAGCCCGGTCAGCCCGTATCTTGATCCGCGGCTCTTCCACGACAATACGGTAACGCTCGACCCGAAGCTGTTTCCCTATCTGCCCAACGCCCGCCTGGGCATCGCCCTGACCGAGCTCAACCGGCAGCGCATCTACCGCAAGCTCGCCGCCGGCGACGGTTTCGCCGCCAACGAGAAGCAGATCCTGGCCAAGCTCTTGGAGTGCCGCCCGACCGACCAGCCGGATCGAAAGGCCATGCGCGCGATCGTGGACCAGCTGAGAGCCGAGAATGCTGCGCGCCTCAAGCGCCTGGGCCTGCTCCCCACAGACCCGAAGAAACCCGTGGACGACATGCAGGAGCTGCAGTTCGTTCGCGAGCTCGCGGAAATCGACGCGGTGACCAAGCTCGCCGGCGTCGACCGGTCGGACTGGTCGATGGCGAAGGAGGACGGCTCGCTTGCGTTCTTCGACGGCATCCTGAGCGGGATATCCGACGGCCACAGCTACTATCTCAAGGAGGACCTGATCTTCGAGATCCTGTCCCATCTGCGCGATCGCGAACCGGCGTTCCGAAGATATTTCGCCTGGAGCAACGTGTTCGAGGACTATGGCTATCCGTTCGGCCACCGCGTCGATCTGGGCAGGGCCGCCAAGAGCTGCGCGCTGCTGGGCGGCGCCTAGATCGGTTTCAACCAGACCGAAGCTGCGCATCTCGGCACCGCGCGCCCGCGCCGGGATGTGGAAGGTAAAGAATCGGACCGCCACCCCCGCTACGGTTAACACCTCGTTAATGCATTCCGTCGCATTCTCCGAACCGGGGGCTTAGCGGGGGCTGAGCGGTTCGGAGGTTTTTCGATGCGGGGGGACCTGTACGCGCCTGACGACGACGTGTGTCCGGTCCGCGAGGAATTGCTGGGCGAGCTCTATCGCGCCAGCAAGCTCGGCTTGCCGGTTCTGGTCGCGACTGTGCCGCCGCATCTGCGGGCAATGCTGGCGCTCTTCTGCTACCGCCGCAGCCATCTGCATACGCTGGGATTGGCCATCGCGGCGAGCTGCGAGGAGGACGATCTGGTGCGGTTCGGCGGCCGCGTCGGTGCGACGCTCGCCGCGCGATCGCGCGAAGAGCTGCCGGCGCCGCTGGCGCCAGGCAACGCCAATCGGCGCAAGGTCACCCTCGCGACCGGCTTGTTGCGGACAATGGCTCCCCTCGAGGACGAGCCGGACGACGATCTGGGCGAGCCGGCGCCGGCAGTCTAGGGTCCGCGGTGCCGGCGGCAATCAATCGGCAGGCATTCAATCGGCCCCTGGCGCGGCGACATCCACCCCGGCATACTTGCGCAGGCCGGCCGCCGCCGCCGGCACAAGGTGGATGAATGTTTGATCGCGGTTGCGCAGGCTCCAGCAAATCGAAGGCGTCGCGGCGAAGCTCGGCACGCACGCGCCGCGCAATCGTTTGCGGCGCCCTCGCGGCGGTCGCTCTCGGCGTGAGCCTCGCCGCCGGTGCGCAGGACCAGAGCGCAGCCACCGCCAAGGACGTGATCTTCGCGCGCAAGACGCTCAAGGACGACGTCTGCGACAAGATGGCCAATATCGAGCGGATGATCGGGCGCGGCCATATCGATCTCGACGACGTCCATGCGCAGGCGGACGCGATCTCGGTGATGCTGATGGCCTTCCCCCATCTCTTTCCGCCCGGCTCCAACCAGTGGAAGCCCAATGCCGAAGCGGCTCCGGAAACCGTCACGCTGGCGTCTCCGGACCTGTGGACGAACTTTCCCGATTTCTATCGGCAGGCCGCGGCCGCCGCGAAGAGCGCCTTTGAGCTCAGCCGCGCCGACACGATCGACGACGTCAAGTCGCGCGCCCGCGAGCTGCGGATCGTCTGCGACACGTGCCACGCGCTCTACCTGGAAGACCCGTGATCCGCGGTCGCGTTCTCATCGTCGGCTTGGCGATGCTGGCCGTCGCCCACCCGCTGCAAGGCGAGGCCCGTTCGGCGCGGCCGAAGCTCGAGGCGCAGATCGCCGCGCTCAAGGCCAAGACGGCGGCACTGGTTGCGCCAGCGCGGGCGGCGCTCGATGCGCTGTCGCCGCAAGAGCGCCTGGCCGCGCCGCCCGCCATCTGGCGGGTGGGCGGCGCGCTCAGCACGTTCAAGGACTGCGCCCGCTGCCCGCAGATGGTCGTCATCCCGGCCGGCGAATTCAGCATGGGCTCGCCGCCCTCCGCGCAGCAGGCGGAGACCTTGCACCGCGTCACCATCGCGGCGCCGTTCGCGGTCGGCAAGTTCGCGATCACCTTCGACGAATGGGGCGACTGCGTGAAGGACGGCGGCTGCAACGGCTACCGGCCGGACGACCAGGGCTGGGGACGCGGAAGGCGTCCCGTCATCGATATTTCCTGGGACCTGGCCAAAGCTTATGTGGGATGGCTCGCGCGCAAGACCGGCAAGCCCTATCGGCTGTTGTCCGAGGCGGAATGGGAATACGCCGCGCGCGCCGGCACGACGACGAAGTTCTCCACCGGAGAAACCATCTCGCCCGCCATGGCCAACTACGACGGCAGCGCGGACGGCGCCGGCCCTTCGGATGTGAACCGGCAGAAGACATTGCGGGTCGGGAGCTTTCCTCCCAACGCATTCGGCCTTTACGACATGCACGGCAACGTCACCGAATGGGTGGAGGATTGCTGGCACGACGACTACACCGCCATGGCGCCCACCGACGGCACGGCCTGGGCCGAGGCCAGTTGCGAGGGCCGCGTGCTACGCGGCGGATCGTGGGGCGATTCCGAGAGCGAGCTGCGTTCCGCCGCCCGCACCGGAGAATACAAATATGAATCGTCCTACAACGACGGCTTCCGCGTCGCGCGCGGCCTCTGACGGCCACTCCCGACCGCGGCATCGTTTGCGTAGGGGCGGCTCTTGTGGCCGCCCTCTTCCGAGGTCGCAGGCGGCCCACCATAATCTTACTGCGTCATGAGCGCCGTCGGTATGTGGCGGCGCGCACGCCGCAACACGGACAACGGGGCAAGCTCTTGACGAGCGCGTTGATCAATCGCCTGCGCACCGTTGCGATCGAGTTGGGGATGTGACGCTCGGGCCGCAACGGCGGCTCCTCGGGGTCGATAACCCTCGGGTAAGGCAGGCGCCGCGAACCGCGCGGTGGGACGAGGTCC
>DATDGG010000261.1:0-2218 GCA_036522235.1 Xanthobacteraceae bacterium | reverse complement strand
ATGACGGCGGCCCGCGCCGCGGTCGCGAGCGATGCGCTCAACGCGAAGCCGCGGTTGGCGCTGCGCGACCTTCTCGCTGCCTTCGACCGCTGGCGCGCGCGGCGCGAAGCCATTCCCCACACCGAGCTCGCTGAGATCGTGCTCGATGAGTCCGGCTACACCGAGATGTGGCGCCGGCGCGCATGCTCGTGCAGGAGCTTTACGGTGGCATCGCCGAGCCCGCGCTTGGGCACGTTGACGATGCGCTCGAAGGCGAGGTCGTCGGCGGGCTGCGCCACCAGGCGCAGATAGGCGAGGGCATCGCGGATTTCCTGGCGCTCGTAGAAGCGCGGGCCGTTGATCACCCGATAGGGGAGGCCCAGCGTGACGAAGCGGTCCTCGAATTCGCGCATCTGGAAGGAGGCCCGCACCAGGATCGCGATCTCGTCGAGCCTGTGGCCGCCGCGCTGCAGCTGCTCGATCTCCTCGCCGATCGCGCGCGCCTCTTCTTCGGAGTCCCAGGCGCCGGTGACCGTGACCTTCTCGCCCGGCTCATCCTCGGTGCGCAGCGTCTTGCCGAGCCGGCCCTCGTTGTGGGCGATGAGATGGGACGCGGCGCCCAGGATATGGGCGGTCGAGCGATAATTGCGCTCCAGGCGGATTACCTTGGCGCCCGGGAAGTCGTGCTCGAAGCGCAGGATGTTGTCGACCTCCGCGCCACGCCAGCCATAGATCGATTGATCGTCGTCGCCGACGCAGCAGATATTCTTGAGCGTGCGGGGCGGGGCCCGTTCCGTGTCATTGCTCGTGTCACTTCCGGTGTCATGGCCGGGCTTGTCCCGGCCATCCCGGCCGGCGGGCACGGTGCTCTCCTGATCGAGGTCACCGGGATTCGACGCTTCGCGTCGGCCCGGTGATGACAACGAGAGAGAGCTTGCGGCCGTACTTTGTCCCAGGAGCCGCAGCCAGAGATACTGCGCCACGTTGGTGTCCTGATATTCGTCGACCAGGATGTATCTGAAGCGCGCCTGGTACTGGCGCAGCACCTCGGCGTGGGTGCGGAACAGGCGGATGCACTCGATCAGGAGATCGCCGAAATCGGCGGCATTGAGCACCTTGAGCCGCTCCTGATAGGCGGAATAAAGCTTGCGGCCCTTGCCATTGGCGAAGCTTGCGCCTTCGCCGGCGGGAACCTGGTCGGGCGTGAGCCCGCGATTTTTCCAGCCATCGATCAGGGAGGCCAGCATGCGCGCCGGCCAGCGCTTCTCGTCGATGTCCTCGGCTTCGAGGATCTGCCGCAGCAGCCTGACTTGGTCGTCGGTGTCGAGGATCGTGAAATCGGGCTTGAGGCCGACCAGCTCGGCATGCCGGCGCAGAATTTTCACGCCGATCGAATGAAAGGTGCCAAGCCACGGCATGCCTTCGACAATCTGTCCCACCATGGCGCCGACGCGCTGCTTCATCTCGCGCGCCGCCTTGTTGGTGAAGGTGACCGCCAGAATCTCCCCCGGCCGCGCCCGACCGGTCGCCAGGATATGCGCGATCCGGGTGGTCAGGACGCGCGTCTTGCCGGTGCCGGCGCCGGCCAGAACCAGCACCGGCCCGTCGAGGGTCTCGACCGCCGCGCGCTGCTCGGGATTGAGGTCGGCCAGATAGGGCGGGGCCGCACGCGCCCGCGCGGCGATCCCGCCAGGTTGAGGAACCGGCGGCAAGTCGTTGAAATCGCGCGGCGGGTGGTGCGGATCGGCCATCTTCAATCTGGTCTTCAAGCGTGGTCCTGCGCCGGCATTTTGCGGGCGAATCTCGCGTCAAAGATGGCACTCGAAGGCGCGCAATGCCACAGCGCGGGCTCGGCAGATCGAGGGAAATCGGGGATTTGCGGAGACCTACGAGCGGCCCGGCATGGCGATGCGGCGGCCGGCGGCTTCCGGCACCGGCAGCTTGGCATGGGCGGCCTTCATCTTGGCGAGCACGGCGGCGATGTCGGACGGGAAGGCCGCCGTCTTGCCGGCCGCCATATCCACATGCAGCGCCATGTTCTCGGAAGTCGCCGATACCCAGCCGTCGGCGGCGTGAAACAGTTGCTCGAAGAAATGCACGCGTTTGGCATCGTAGTCGAGCAGCTGAAAGGTCACGCGCACCGGATCGTTCGCATGCAGCTCGCGCAGATAGCGCACATGCACCTCGGCGGTGAAGCAGGACTGCCGGCGCGTCCTTACGTAGTCGGCGCCGCAGCCCA
>DATDGG010000260.1:0-5750 GCA_036522235.1 Xanthobacteraceae bacterium | reverse complement strand
CGAGCAGGTCAAGATCAAGCGTCCGGGCGAATGGATCGTGGCGGCGCGGCGCGCGGCAGGCCGACGCGGCAATCTCGAGGGCATGTTGCGCGCGCAGGCGCTGCTCGGAGAGCCGCTGTGGCGACCGCCGGCGCCCAAAGGTTTCTCGGACGACAATGCGGCCTGGCTCGACGGCCTGGCGTTGCGCCTCGACCATGCCAACGCATTTGCGCAGGTCGTAAGCCCCGACGTCGATCCCATGGAGGTGGCCGAGATTGCGCTTGGCCCCCTCGCTACGGAGGAGACCCGCCGCGCCGTGGCACGCGCCGAAAGCAAGCAGCAGGCCCTGGCCTTGCTGGTGATGGCGCCCGAATTCCAGCGCAGATGATGGAGATGATCATGCGCCCCCTACTCCCCGCCCCGACGCTCCAAGCCGCGACGCTCCATGCATCAACTCGGCGCGAGCTCCTGCTCGGCTCGGGCGTGCTGTTCGCCTGGGCGTTCGTGCCGCGGATCGCGCGCGCCGAAGGCCGCGACCCGCGCTTCTTGACCATTGTGCTGCGCGGCGCCCTCGATGGGCTCGCCGCGGTGGCGCCGGTCGGCGATCCCGATTGGATCAAGCTGCGCGGCGACAATGCGCTGCGCCTCGACGGCAAGACGCCGGCGCTGCCGCTCGATGGGTTCTTCGCGCTCAATCCGGCGATGCCGAACGTGCACCGCTTTTATCAGGAGGGCCATGCCACCATCGTGCATGCGGCGGCGACGCCCTATCGGGAGCGGTCGCATTTCGACGGGCAGGACGTGCTGGAAAGCGGGCTCGCCAAGCCCGGCGCGGTCGACACCGGCTGGCTCAACCGCGCGCTCGCCGTGCTCGAGCCGAGCGAGGCGGCAAATACGCGCGGCCGGCAGGCCTTCGCGGTCGGACCGGTGACGCCCCTGGTGGTGCGCGGTCCGGCGCGGGTTCTGTCGTGGACGCCGCCGCGCCTGCCGCCGGTGAGCGAGGAAACCACCATGCGTCTCCTCGATCTCTATCGCCATACCGATCCGACCTTGGCGCGGGTCCTCGAGGATCGCCTGGGGATCGCCGCCATCGCGCGCGCCGGCAGCATTCCGAACACGCCTCCGAAAGAAGGATCGCCGGCGATCCAGGGCGGCGGCATCGAGCAGGTGCGCGCCTATTTCGCCGAAGCTGCCGGCGCGGCGGCAAAATTCCTCGCCAGCCCCGAGGGCCCGCGCATCGGCGCGCTCGCCTTCGACGGCTGGGACACCCACGTCAATGAAGGCGCCGTCAATGGCCGCCTGGCGAACCTGCTCGGCGCGCTCGACGGCGCGATCGCGGCGATCAAGACCAATATGGGCGAGGCCTGGAACGAGACCGTGGTGGCGCTGGTCACCGAATTCGGCCGCACCGCCCATGTCAACGGCAACGAGGGCACCGACCACGGCACCGCGACCGTCGCGCTGCTGGCAGGCCGCGCCCTCAAGGGCGGCCGCGTCATCGCGGATTGGCCGGGCCTCAAGGAGGCCGACCTCTACGAGAAGCGCGACTTGAAGCCCACCACCGACCTGCGCGCCGTGCTCAAGGGGGTGTTGCGCGATCACCTGCGCGTCGAAGAACGCGCGCTCGCGGCCGACGTGTTCCCAGGCAGCGAGGCCGTGGGCCCGATGGCGGGCCTGTTGGCCTGAGCGCACCGCTGTAGCCCGGATGGAGCGCAGCGAAATCCGGGAACGCCGCTCCCGCATTTCGCTTCGCGCCATGCGGGCTACGGGCTAGGGTCGCTCCGACCGGATCAGCCGGGAGGAGCGAAATCATGCCCTTTGAGCGCAAGCTCAGCCGGCGCGGCTTCGTGCGGGCGAGCCTAGGGGCAGCCGCGCTCCTCACCGCGCGGCGCGCCGGCGCGGCGCCCGGCCCGATCGAGAAATCCAGGCTCACCTTGGGGCTGGCGGTTCCGGCCGCGAGCTTCCTGCCGGTCTATGTGGCGGCGGCGCGGACCTGGAAGGAACAAGGCCTCGCGGTCGAGATCGTGAGCTTTCGCGGCGATGCCGAGGTGAGCCAGGCCATGGCGGGCGGGTCGCTCGATCTGTCGCTGCAGTCGTTCGACGGCCTCGTCAACCTGATCAACGCGAATCAGCCCGTGAAGGGCTTTTATGCGGGCTTCCATCAGGCCGATTTCGCCTGGCTGGCGCAACCCGCGATCAAGTCCTGGGCCGACCTCAAGGGCGGCACCATCGGGGTATCGACCTTCGGCTCGCTGACCGATCAGCTCACCCGCTATGTCCTGAAGCAACATGCGCTGGCCCCGGAGACCGATGTCCGCATCATGCAGGCCGGACCCTCCGCCACCAGCATCCAGTTGCTGCGCTCGGGCCGGCTGTTGGCCGCGATCCAGTCGGCGCCGACCAAATGGGTGGCGCAGGATTTGGGCCTCACCGTGCTGGGTACGCAGGAACAGGAGATCGCCCCGCAATGGCCCAAGCACACATTCGTGGCGCGCGCCAAGTTCCTTGACGAAAACCCGGCGACCGTGCGCGCGTTCCTGCGGGCGCATGTGGCCGCCATCAGGCTCGCGCGGGCGGACCGCGATCTCGCCGTCAAGGTTCTGGTCGACCAGGTGAAGTATCAGCCCTCCTACGCGGCGCGCGCCTATGACGAGAACATGCCGGGCTTCGACGAGCGCGGCCGCCTGCCGGACGACAAATACATGGACATTTTCTGGTCGATCGCGATCGCGGCCGGCTCCGCCAGGGAGCCCTGGCCGGCATCACGGTTGATGGACGAGCGATTCATCGGCACATTCGCCGAATGGGCGCCTTAACTCTCGACCATCTCAGCCTGGCCTATGCGCGGCGCGACGGCGCCTTGCTGGCGCTCGCCGATGTGGATCTTAGGGTAAAGGACGGCGAGTTCGTCACCATCGTGGGCCCGTCGGGCTGCGGCAAGAGCACCTTGCTGATGCTGATCGCCGCGCTGCTCAAGCCCAGCTCCGGATCGGTGCGCCTCGACGGCGCCCCCGTCACCGCGCCCGGCCCCGACCGCGCTCTGGTGTTCCAGGATTTCGCCCTGCTGCCGTGGCGCACCGTGCTCGCCAATGTGGCGCTGGGCCTGGAGCTCAAAGGCGTGCCGGCGCAAAAGCGGACCGAGATCGCGCGGCGGCACATCGCCATGGTGGGGCTCGGCGCCTTCGAGCGATCCTATCCGCATCAGTTGTCCGGCGGGATGCGCCAGCGCGTCGGCATCGCGCGGGCGCTCGCGGTCGAGCCCCAGGTGCTGCTGATGGACGAGCCGTTCGGGGCGCTCGACGCGCAAATCCGCCAGGTCATGGGCTCGGAGCTGCTGCGCATCTGGGAACGCGGGCGCAAGACCATCCTGTTCGTCACCCACGACATCGACGAGGCGATCTATCTGGCCGACCGCACCATCGTGATGAGCGCCTCGCCGGGTCGGATCATTGCCGACATCGCGATCACGCTGCCGCGGCCCCGCCCGCTCGACATCCGCAACGATCCGGCGTTCGCGGCCTACCGCCAGCGCATCTGGGATTTGCTGGAGCGGGAGGTGCTGGCGTCGAATTCGTGGGGGCAACCGGCGGCGATCGGCGCAGCGAGCGGAGCCGTGGCGTGAGCGTGGCAGCGCAGGCCCGGTCCGGCGGCGAGTTGCCCCTCGCATCGCCTGCGCGCCAGCGCTCGGCCCGCGCCGTGGTCGGTTCCATCGCGGTCGCGCTGTTTCTCGTGGCCTGGCAGATCGTCGGCGGCAACGAGATCATCCGATCGGACCTCATCTCCTATCCCTCCGAGGTAGCGAGCACGCTCGTCCAGATGACGGCCTCCGGCGAGATCGGCAGCAATCTCCAGGTCAGCCTGCAGGAATTCATCCAGGGCTTCGTTCCGGCAATTGTGATCGGCATCGGGGCCGGCATCGCCTTCGCCTTGATCCCGCGGCTGCACTACCTGTTCGAGCCCCTGATCGTGGCGCTCAACACCTCGCCGATCATCGCCTTCGTGCCGATCGTGGTGGTCTGGTTCGGGGTCGGCACGCAATCGAAGGCCATCATGGTGTTCCTCGCCGCCGTCATTCCGATCCTGATCAACACCATGACGGGCATCGGCCAAGTCCACGAATCCTGGATTCGCGCCTGCCGGGCGTTCGGGGCAAACCGGCGCCAGGTGATCGCCAAGGCGATCCTGCCGGGCGCGCTGCCGCCTGTCATGGTCGGAATCCGGCTCGCGGTCGGGCGCGCCATCGTGGGCCTGATCGCGGCCGAAATGTACGTGTCGGTGCGCGGCATCGGCCGGCTCATCCAGGTCTACTCGACCAGCGAGCGGGCGGCGGAAATCTTCGTGCTGGTCGCGGTCGTGGCCACGTTCGGCTTCGTGCTGGTGACGGTGCTGCGCCGCCTCGAAGGCGCCATCGCACCCTGGAGCCTCGAGCCATGATCAAACCAATCGCGACTAACACAATCGAGCCGCCGCGCCGCGAAGAGCTCATCCTCGGCATCTTGGGAACGCTCGCGTTCCTCCTGGTCTGGGAGATCGCGTCGCGCTTCGATCTGATCAATCCAGTGGTGGTGAGCAATCCCTCGCGCATCGCGGCCGCCTTCGTGGCGCAGCTGCAATCCGGAGAAATTTTCAACGACCTCGGCGTCTCCCTGATCGAGTTCGCGGCCGGCTTCGGGCTCTCCCTCGTGGTCGGGATCGGGCTCGGCATCGCCATGGGGCTCAACCGGCTGACCGAATACGCGATCGATCCGTTCGTCTGGTTCCTCTATTCCTCACCGCTGATCGCTTTCTATCCGCTGATCGTGGTGTGGCTCGGCTTCGGCTTCGCCACCGTGGTGGCGATCACGTTCCTGCTCAGCTTCGTGTCGGTGGTGGTGAATACGGTCGCGGGCGTGCAGGGCGTCGATCCGCAGCTGGTGCGGGCGGTGCGCGCCTTCGGGGGCACGCGCCTGGATGTGATCCGCAAGGCGATCCTGCCGGCCGCGCTGCCGCTGATCATCGCCGGCATGCGGATCGGGCTCGGCCGCGCCCTGCATGGCGTGGTGCTGGGCGAAATGTTCAGCTCCAATGCCGGGCTCGGCTATCGCATCACCTTCCATGCGGCGCACCTGCGCACCGCCGACGTGTTCGTCCCGCTCACCATCCTGGTGGTGATCGGCCTCTTGATCAATGCGCTCGGCAATGCGCTGGAGGCGCGGCTGCAGGCTTGGCGGGTTTGAGCCCCTCAAGTAGCCCGCATGAAGCGTGGCGCAATGCGGGAACGGAGGTCCCGGATTGCGCTTCGCTCCATCCGGGCTACAAGTAGCTTTCTGCGGTATGATGGCTGGGCTCTTGGAGCGGGAACGCCATGAACGCCGATCGAATCTCTCGCCGAACCATGCTGTGGACAGGCGCGGGCGCCGGGGCCGCAGCCCTGACGCCCAGGCCCTTATGGGCCGCGCAACTGGGCCCCCTTGAAAAGCGCAAGCTCGTCGCCGCCATTCCGGTCGATGCGGCGAGCTTCCTGCCGATCTATCTCGCGGCCGGCCGGACCTGGAGGGCGCAAGGCCTCGACGTCGAGCTCACCGCGTTCCGGGGCGACGCCGAGGTGTCGCAGGCGCTGATCGGCGGCTCGATCGACTTTTCCATCCAGTCGGCGGACGGGCTCGTCAACATGATCAATGCGGGCGCGCCGGTGATCGCCTTCTATGCCGGCTTCCATCAATCCGACTATGCGTGGCTGGCGCAGCCCGCGATCAAGAGCTGGGACGCATTGCGCGGCAAGACCGCGGGCG
>DATDGG010000259.1:0-2120 GCA_036522235.1 Xanthobacteraceae bacterium | reverse complement strand
CTTGCCCATGGCCAGCACGATATAGCCGCTCTCCTGCTCGGGGCGCTGCGGATCGACGGGCGTGAGCGCGCCCTCCGCCGCCGCCGCGTGGAGGAGATGGCGCACCGCGAGGCCGACCGCCGTATCGGCAAGCTGCGTCAGCGCGGCGGTGACGCGCATCACCTCCCACACGCCGCTGGCATCGGCCAGTGCGATCAGCAGCGCGGCTTCGGCCTTGAGGCGGCGTAGCAGCGCCATGATGCCCGCCTCGTCCGGCGTGGCGGCGGCGGCGTGCGCCGCACGGCCAAGAATGTCCTCGAAACACTGCGCGGGATCGGACTGGAGCAGCGCGAGGAGCCGTGCCGGGTCGGCGCGGACGAGGTCCCACAGGTAGGGCGCGCCTTGCGTGAACTGCCCGAGCAAGGCCCGCACCGCAGGCTGTTCGGCCAGGAGCTGCGCCAGCGCGGCCGCAGCCGGCCGATCCGCGATTTCGGCGAGCCAATCCGCCACGCGCGCCTGCGCCTCCGGCGCGGCCGCGAAGGCGGGCGTCAGCACGATCCGGCGCGCGAGAGGTCCTTGGGCCTGGTTGCCGGCTTGCGCCGCAGGCGTGATCGAATGTTCCATCCGGCCTTCAACAATCGGATCATCGCGGGGCGGCAGCGCCCCTGGTCGAGGCCGTCGATATAGCCCTCTCGGCCCGCCATCGTCGATGCCCAGCTGCAATTGAAATGTCGGCGAGGTTCGGTAATTTAAGATACGGAAGTTCGAATCCCTTCGGGCGTGCCACCTTGAAATACGCTATTGACGCCAAGACCCGCCGTTTTGCGACTTCCCCAAGCTCAGGCGCGAGGACGAAAACTGTGGACTCATTTTACGAAGAAGCCGGTTCGCTGTTCGTGGAAGCCTATGACGCGTTCTACAGCGACCCGCCACCGCAGATTGCTGGTGATGTTGCCTTCTATGAAGGCTTGGGGCGCCGGACGGGCGGTCCAGTTCTCGAAGTCGCCTGCGGCAGCGGGCGCATTGCCTTGGCTCTCGCTGCGGCGGGATTGGAAATCACCGGCGTCGACCGCTCGGAGGGGATGTTGGCGACAGCTCAGCGCAAAGTCTCGGGGCTTCCCGCTTCGGTGAGAGACCGTCTAACCCTAGTCAATCAAGACATGAGTGAGCTCAGGTTGAATGGACATTTTGATTTTATTTTCGTGGCCTTTCGGTCCTTCCAGCATCTATTGACGATCGATTTGCAGAAAAAGAGCCTGGCAGCCATTCGACGTCATCTTGACGGCAATGGCCGGCTCGCACTTCACCTATTCGATCCACGTCTCGATTTGCTGCTTGACGATAAGAGCACGGCTCCCAGACTCTCCGGCACCCACCCGGCAACCGGACGGCGATACGTCGGTGAGGTGCTGCGCACCCGACTCGACCATCTGGCGCAGGTCCGCCGCGATTTGTGGCGCTACAGGGAGATTGGAGCTGAGGGCGAGGTTCTTGCCGAGGATACTCGCGAAATGGCGCTGCGCTGGACTTATCGCTGGGAGCTGCATCATCTTCTCAAAGTGTGCGGCTTCATGGTCGAGGCGGAGCACAGCGATTTCGTCGGTTCTGCCCCGGTCTATGGCAGGGAATTGATTGTCGTCGCGCGAGCTTGATGAGCCATTGAGCAGACGTCACAGAAGACCGATTTTGACCCCATATGGGCAAGGTATGTCAGCCCGCCAGCGGATCAGCCTCACTCCGCCTTGATGCCGGCGGCCCGGATCACCTTGCCCCATTTGTCGATTTCCGCGGCGATGAACATGCCGAAATCGGCGGGTGAGAGCACAAGCGGCGTGCCGCCGAGATCGGCTAGCCGCCCAGTCCGGTGAACTGGGTCGGGGATCAGCGAATCGTTCACGCCTCGTTTTTTCGGCTAGGCCGGATCAGCACCTCAGCCGAGATGCCAAGGCGCTTGTTCAGACGTCGGATCATCGCGATTGACAGCCCGCGCTTTCGGTTCAGGACCTCGGCGACGCGGGTGCGCGTGCCAATGATATCCTCCAAGTCCCGCCGCGTGAGCCCTTGCTGCTCCATGCGGAATTTTATCGCCTCGATGGGATCGGGTGGCTCCATCGGATAGTGCTCTGCCTCATAGGCATCGA
>DATDGG010000258.1:0-19658 GCA_036522235.1 Xanthobacteraceae bacterium | reverse complement strand
GCCGGGTTTTTTTCCCGTAGGATTCGAGTGACGCCTCGATGAAGTGCGGTTCGCGTGCCCGCAGGGGGGATACATGACATCGCAACAGGGCTTCGGCGGAGGATGACCCATGCAACCGACTGGCGAGACGATTGGCGACGTCAAGGCGAATGGCCCCGCATCTGAGCGCGCCAGCGGCACCCCCGTTAACCCCCCGCTTGCTGAGAGCACGCCCCATCGAGGCAATGGCGCGAGTCCCTTCGAATACGACCTGCTGCATGCCCTGCAGGCGATGCGGATCGGCGATTTCTCGGTCCGCATGGCCGGCGATCAGGAGGGCCTCGCCGGCAAGATCGCGGATACGTTCAACGAGATCGCGGCGGCGAACCAGCGGATCGCCCAGCAGCTGGAACGCGTCGGCCAGGAGGTCGGGCGCGAAGGCAAGACGCGCCAGCGGGTCAAGTTCGGCCTGTCGAGCGGCGCGTGGGGCGAGATGGAGGATTCCGTCAACACCCTGATCGACGACCTGTTGTGGCCGACAACGGCGGTGACGCACGCGATCGCCGCGGTCGCCAAGGGAGATCTCCTGCAGACGGTCGCGCTCGATGTCGGCGGCCGGCCCCTCAAGGGCGAGTTCCTGCAGTCGGCCAACATCGTCAACACCATGATCAAGCAGCTCAACGTGTTCACCTCCGAGGTGACACGCGTCGCCCGCGAGGTCGGCACCGAGGGCAAGCTCGGCGGACAGGCCCAGGTGCGCGAGGTGACCGGCGTCTGGAAGGACCTCACCGAGAGCGTGAACTCCATGGCGGGAAACCTCACCGCGCAAGTGCGCAACATCGCCGACGTCACCACGGCTGTGGCGACCGGCGACCTGTCGAAGAAGATCGCGGTCGACGTCAAGGGCGAATTTCTCGAGCTCAAGAACACCATCAACACGATGGTGGACCAGCTCAATGCCTTCGCCTCGGAGGTGACGCGGGTGGCGCGCGAGGTCGGCACCGAAGGCAAGCTCGGCGGCCAGGCGCAGGTGCCGGGTGTTGCGGGCACTTGGAAGGATTTGACCGACAGCGTCAACTTCATGGCGTCGAACCTCACCGCGCAAGTCCGCAACATCGCCGACGTGGCAACTGCGATCGCCGGCGGCGATCTCTCCAAGAAAATCACGGTGAACGTGAGCGGCGAGATCCTGCAGCTCAAGGAAACCATCAACACGATGGTCGATCAGCTCAACGCCTTCGCCTCGGAGGTGACGCGCGTTGCGCGCGAGGTCGGCACCGAGGGCCGGCTCGCCGGCCAGGCGAACGTGCCGGGCGTGGCCGGCACCTGGAAGGACCTGACCGACAGCGTCAACTCCATGGCCGGCAACCTGACCGCGCAGGTGCGCAACATCGCCGAGGTGACCACGGCGGTCGCGCGCGGCGACCTCTCGCGCAAGATCACGGTCGACGTGAAGGGCGAAATCCTCGAGCTCAAGAACACCATCAACACGATGGTGGACCAGCTCAATGCCTTCGCCTCGGAGGTGACGCGGGTGGCGCGCGAGGTCGGCACCGAAGGCAAGCTCGGCGGCCAGGCGCAGGTGCCGGGCGTCGCCGGCACCTGGAAGGACCTGACCGACAACGTGAACTTCATGGCGTCGAACCTGACCGCCCAGGTCCGCAACATCGCTGAGGTGGCGACCGCCATCGCCAGCGGCGACCTGTCCAAGAAGATCACCGTCGACGTGCGCGGCGAAATCCTGCTGCTCAAGGAAACTTTGAACACGATGGTGGAGCAGCTGCGCTCGTTCGCCGCCGAGGTCACGCGCGTGGCGCGCGAGGTCGGCACCGACGGGCGCCTCGGCGGCCAGGCGGTGGTGCCCGGCGTCGGCGGCACCTGGAAAGACCTGACCGACAACGTCAACCTGCTCGCCGCCAACCTGACCACGCAGGTGCGCAACATTGCCGAGGTGACCACCGCCGTGGCGCGCGGCGACCTGTCGCGCAAGATCACCGTCGACGTGAAGGGCGAAATCCTCGAGCTCAAGAACACCATCAACACGATGGTGGACCAGCTCAACGCCTTCGCCTCGGAAGTGACGCGGGTGGCGCGCGAGGTCGGCACCGAAGGCCGGCTCGGCGGCCAGGCGCAGGTGTCGGGCGTCGCCGGCACCTGGAAGGACCTGACCGACACCGTCAACGTAATGGCCGCCAACTTGACCGAGCAGGTGCGCGGCATCGTGAAGGTCGTCACTGCAGTGGCCAACGGCGACCTGCAGCAGAACCTGGCGGTCAAGTCGAAGGGCGAGGTCGCGGCTCTGGCCGAGACCATCAACAACATGACCGAGACCTTGGCCACTTTCGCCGACCAGGTCACCAGCGTGGCGCGCGAGGTGGGCGTGGAAGGCCGCCTGGGCGGCCAGGCCAACGTGCCGGGCGCGGCCGGCACCTGGAAGGACTTGACCGGCAACGTCAACCTCTTGGCCGCGAACCTCACCACGCAGGTGCGCGCCATCGCCGAGGTTGCGACCGCCGTGACCAAGGGCGACCTGACCCGCTCCATTCAGGTCGAGGCGCGCGGCGAGGTGGCCGAGCTCAAGGACAACATCAATACGATGATCGGCAATTTGCGCCTTACCACCGATCGCAATACCGAGCAGGATTGGCTCAAGACCAACCTGGCCAAGTTCACCAACATGCTGCAGGGCCAGCGCGACCTCACCACCGTCGGGCGGCTGCTGCTGACCGAGCTGACGCCGCTCGTCAACGCACAGCAGGGCGTGATCTACCAGATGGAGGGCGAGGAGACGCGGAGCCTGCACCTCTTGTCGGCCTATGCGGACGACGGGATGAACGGCCATCGCGCCAGCTTGCGTCTCGGCGAGGGCCTCATCGGCCAATGCGCCGCCGACAAGCGGCGTATGCTGATCACCGAAATGCCCTCGAGCGCGACCCCGATCGGCTCGGCTTTGTTCAAGGTCGTGCCGCACAACGTTATCGTGCTGCCGGTCCTGTTCGAGAACCAGGTCAAGGCGGTGATCGAGCTCGCCTCGATCCGGGCGTTCACCACCCTGCAGACGACCTTCCTGGAGCAGCTGACCACCTCGATCGGCATCGTGCTCAACAGCATCGAGGCGACGATGCAGACCGAAGGCCTGCTCAAGCAGTCGCAGCAGCTCGCCGGCGAGCTGCAGGCCCAGCAGCGCGAGCTGCAGCAGACCAACGAGCAGCTGGAGCAGAAGGCGCAGCAACTGGCCGAGCGCAACGTCGAGGTCGAGCGCAAGAATCAGGAAATCGAGCAGGCGCGCCGCGCCGTCGAGGAGAAGGCGACCGAGCTTGCCTTGACCTCGCGCTACAAGTCGGAATTCCTGGCCAACATGTCGCACGAGCTGCGCACGCCGCTCAACAGCATCCTGATCCTGGGCCAGCAGCTCACCGAGAACCCCGAAGGCAATTTGACGCTGAGGCAGGTGGAGTTCGCCCGCACCATTCACGGCGCCGGCACCGACCTGTTGAATCTGATCAGCGATATTCTCGATCTTTCGAAGATCGAATCCGGAACCGTGACGGTCGAAGCGGAGGAAATCCTGTTCTCCAATCTGCTCGATATGGTGGCGCGCCCGTTCCGGCACGAGGCCGAAAACCGCCAGCTCTCGTTCGACGTGCATATCGATGCCAATCTCGGCCGCAGCATCGTCACCGACTCCAAGCGCCTGCAGCAGGTGCTCAAGAACCTGTTGTCGAACGCCTTCAAGTTCACCGCCCAGGGCGGCGTGCGCCTCGATATTTCTGCGGCCTTGGGGGGCTGGAGCGCGGAACATCCGGTGCTCAACCAGACGCCCGCGGTGGTCGCCTTCGAGGTCGCGGATACCGGCATCGGCATTCCGGCCGAAAAGCAGAAGATCATCTTCGAGGCGTTTCAGCAGGCCGACGCGAGCACCAGCCGCAAATATGGCGGCACCGGTCTTGGGCTCGCCATCAGCCGCGAGCTCTCGAACCTGTTGGGCGGAGAGATCCACCTGCGCAGCTCGCCGGGCGTCGGCAGCACCTTCACGCTCTATCTGCCGCTGCGCTATGTCGGCCCCTCGACCGCGGTGCGGCAAGCAAGCGGCACGCCGGCGCCGGTTGCGCATGCGCCAGCCTTGCGGATTGCGGCGCCGGAACGCCCGACCGACCAGATTCCCGACGACCGGCTCGATATCCAGCCGGGCGACATCATCCTGCTGATCGTCGAGGACGACCCGCATTATGCCCGCATCATGCTCGATCTCGCGCGCCAAAAGGGTTTCAAGACGCTGCTCGCGATGCGCGGCGACGACGCGCTCGAGCTCTCCAAGCAATACCAGCCCACCGCCGTGTCGCTCGACGTGTTCCTGCCCGACATGCTCGGCTGGAACGTGCTGAGCCAGCTCAAGCAGAATCCGCTGACGCGCCACATCCCGGTGCAGATCATCACGCTCGACGAGGATCGCCAGCACGGCCTGGCGCGCGGCGCGTTCTCCTTCATCGTGAAGCCGACGACGCCGGAAGGCATCGCCCATGCGCTGTCGCGGATCAAGGAGTTTGCCAGGCCGCGGCGCAAGCGTCTCCTGGTGGTGGAGGACAACAAAGCCGAGCAGATGAGCATCAGCGAGCTACTCGGGCACGACGACATTGAGATCGTGACCGCCGGCAGCGGCGCCGAGGCCCTGTCGACGCTGCGCGAACAGAACTGCGACTGCGTCGTGCTCGATCTGCGGCTGCCGGACATGTCCGGCTTCGAGGTGCTGGAGCGGATGCGCGGCGATGCGGCGCTGGCCGATATCCCGGTGGTGGTTTTCACCGGCCGGGAGCTCTCGGCCGAGGAGGACGCGAAGCTCCACACCATGGCACGCAGCATCGTGGTCAAGGGCGTGGAATCGCCCGAGCGGCTCCTCGACGAGACCGCGCTGTTCCTGCATCGCGTCATCACCGACCTGCCGTCGGAGAAACAGCGCATGCTCGAGCGGCTCAACAGCTCGGACGAGGATCTCCTCGGCCGCAAGGTGCTGCTGGTCGACGACGATTCCCGCAACATATTCGCGCTTTCGAGTGTGCTCGAGCGGCGCGGAATGCAGGTGCTGACGTCGACGACCGGCAGCGAGGCGATCGAGCTGGTCGAATCGACGCCTGACCTCGCCATCGTGCTGATGGACATCATGATGCCGGAAATGGACGGTTACCAGACGATCGAAATGATCAGAAAGCGCCCGGATTATCGCCGCCTGCCGATCATCGCGCTGACCGCCAAGGCCATGAAGGGCGACCGCGAGAAATGCCTGGAGGCGGGCGCCTCCGACTATCTGGCCAAGCCGGTCAACACCGAGCAGCTGTTGTCCTCGCTGCGGATGTGGCTGCACCGTTGAGCCGTGCAAATATCGTTGAACCGAGAAAATCCATGAATGCAACCAACCCGGTCAACGTTCTCCTGGTGGACGATCAGCCCGCCAAGCTCTTGGCCTACGAGGTCATCCTGCAGGAGCTCGGCGAGAATCTGATCAAGACGGCGTCCGCCCGGGAGGCCTTCGAATGCCTGTTGAAGAACGACGTTGCGGTCGTTCTCATCGACGTGTGCATGCCGGATCTGGACGGTTTCCAGCTGGCCGCGATGATCCGCGAGCATCCGCGCTTCCAGAAGACCGCGATCATCTTCATCTCCGCCATCCATCTGACCGACGTCGACCGCCTGCGCGGCTACGAGATGGGCGCGGTGGACTATGTTCCGGTGCCGGTGGTGCCGGAGGTTCTGCGCGCCAAGGTCAAGGTCTTCGCCGAGCTCTTTCGCAAGACCCGCGAGCTCGAGCAATTGAATCGCGAGCTCGAGCGCCGCGTGGCGGAGCGAACCGCCGAGCTCAAATCGTCGGCCATGCGATTGCTGCAGAGCGAGCAGCTGCGCAGCCTGGCGCTGGCGGCGGGCCAGATGGGATCGTGGGATTGGGATGCCGCCGGCGGCGGCTTGTCCTGGGACGCGGGTCAGTACCGCATTTTCGGCGTCGATCCCGGTCGTTTCGAGGTCACGCCGGAAAGTGTCCGCTCCCTCATCCATCCGGAGGATTGGGAGCGGCTGCGGGCGGCGCTTGCGCAGGTCACCGAGCACGGGCAGACCTACCAGACCGAGTTTCGCGTGTTGCGTCCGAGCGGCGAGTTGCGCTGGTGCGTCGGCGCGGTCGCCGCCAGCATCGATTCGAAATGCCAGGTGGTTCGTCTCAGCGGTGTGACGGTCGACATTGCGGACCGCAAGAGCGCCGAGGAGCGGCAGAACCTCCTGGTCCGCGAGGTGGACCATCGCGCCCGCAATGCGCTCGCGGTCGTGCAATCGATCGTGCGCCTCACGCGCGCCGAATCCAAGGAAGCCTATATCGCGGCCGTCGAGGGGCGCATCACGGCGCTGTCGCGGGCCCACGTATTGCTGTCCCAGTCGCGCTGGCAAGGCGCCAATCTGAGCCGCATTCTCGACGAGGAGCTCGCTCCCTACCGTCGCAGCGAGGTGGAGCGGATCACGACCAGCGGGCCCGAAGTCTTCCTCGAGCCCGCGACCGCGCAAATCCTCGCGCTCGCCCTGCACGAGCTCGCCACCAATGCCGCCAAATACGGGGCCCTGTCGTCGGTGCACGGCCGCGTGCGGCTGTCCTGGGAGCTCGGCGCCAACGGCCTGACGCTGCAGTGGGTCGAGAGCG
This sequence comes from Xanthobacteraceae bacterium, assembly GCA_036522235.1. Lineage (GTDB taxonomy): Bacteria > Pseudomonadota > Alphaproteobacteria > Rhizobiales > Xanthobacteraceae > VAZQ01. The sequence continues at coordinate 13,003 of DATDGG010000258.1, read as the reverse complement.
GCGGCCCGACCGTCCAGCCGCCATTTTCCGAAGGCTACGGCACGAGGGTCATCAGCGCGAGCGTCGAGCGCCAGCTGGACGGTCGCGCCACCTTCGACTGGCAGGTGGAGGGCTTGCGCTTCCGCATGTCGATCCCGCTCGGCGAAAGAGCCAAGACCGAGGAGAGCGTTGCCGGCGAGCACAAGGCTACCGCAGGCGGCAACGGCGCCGGGGCCAGAGAGGTCGTGCCGGGCAATAAGCTGCTCCTGGTCGAGGATGAGGCGCTGACCGGCATGATGATGACCGACATGCTGACCGAGCTCGGCTTCGAGGTGATCGGTCCGTTCGGGCGGGTGGCCGACGCCATGGCGGCGCTCGGGCGCGAAGACTTTCATGCAGCGGTTCTCGACGTCAATCTCGACGGCGAGGTGGTCTATCCAGTCGCCGACGTGGTGGTGGCGCGGGGCGTACCCTTCGTGTTCGTGACCGGCTATAGTGCCGAGGGCATCGATCGCCGCTTTGCCCAGGTCCCGGTCCTGCAGAAGCCGATCGAAAGACAGATGCTGCAGAACGCTTTTTTCGCAGGCGGCCAACGATTGGGCGAATCGCTGCGGCGTCAAAGCGAAATCGCCTCGGGCTGAGGCGCGATCCTGCTCCAGCCATTTGTTCGGTCGCATGGCACCCGCTTTCGCGGGGGCAGGCCTCAGCGAAAAAATCTGTAACCCCCGCCTTCACGGGGGCGGGCTTTTTGGGGATCATGCCGCCGCAGGCGAAAGAGGCCCATCGTGAATGAGCGGCCCGACAATGCGGGACCCGAGAAGGCGTTCTGCTTCGACTATCTGGACCGCAATTCCGGCGCCATCGCCACCCTCAACGACAGCATTTTCTATTTTGCCGAATTGGGCATGCAGGAGGTCGAAACCGCCCGGCTCATGACCGAGCTGCTCGCGGCGGGCGGCTTTGAGGTCGAACGCGGCATTGCGGGCTTTGCCACCGGTTTTTGCGCCACCTGCGGGTCCGGCCGCCCGGTCATCGCCATCCACACCGAATATGATGCCAATCCGGACAACTCGCAGGCTCCGGGCATTGCCGAGCAGGCGCCCATCGTCGAGGGTGCGCCCGGTCATTGCGAGGGGCACAATACCAACGGCGCGGTGCTGGTCGCGACCGCGCTCGCCGCCAAGGCCGCGATGGACAGATTCGGCCTCTCCGGCACGCTCAAGATTTTCGGCGCGCCCGCCGAGGAGCAGCTGATCAGCCGCCCCTATTACGTGCGCGACGGCTGGTTCGACGATGTGGACATCGCGTTCGCGGACCATATCGGCTCCGCCTATTCGGTCGGCTATGGCCTGATCCAGTCCGCCTTGATCTCCGCCACCTTCACGTTTCACGGCGAGACCGCTCATGCGGGGGTGGCGCCGTGGAAGGGCCGCGACGCGCTCGACGGCGTCGTGCTGATGGATATGGGGGTCGCGCAATACCGCGAGCACATGCTGCCCAGCATGCGGGCCCAGCGCGTCATCACCGATGGCGGCCATCAACCCAATGTCATTCCCCGCCGCGCCTGCGTGTGGTGGTTCTTCCGCGATTCGACCGCCGAGGGGGTGTTCAAGCTGTTCGAGCGGGCAAAGAAGATCGCAGAAGGCGCGGCGCTGATGAGCAATACCGAGGTAGCGGTCGACCTCATGAGCGCGGTGTGGCCGGTGCGCGGTAACCGCACGCTCGCCGAGCTGGTCCAGCGCGAGATCGAGCGCGTCGGCCTGCCGGCCTGGACCAAACAGGAGGACGACCTCGCGCGCGCCGTGCAGGCCAAGGCCAAGGTGCCGGTCGAGGGCCTGCGGCGCAGTATCGATCCGCTCAAAGGGCCGGCGGTGCAGAAGCCGGCCGCCAACGATGCCGGCGACGTGTCGTGGAAGGTCCCGATGGTGAAATTCTACTATCCGGCCAACATTCCCAATATCAATGCGCACCATTGGGCGGCCGGCGTCGCGCTCGCCACCTCGATCGCCCACAAGGGCGCGCTCGCCGGCGCCAAGGTCCTCTCCGCCGCGGTCGTGGAATGTCTGCTGCGGCCCGCGGTCGTCGATGAGGCCAAGCGAAGCTTCAAGGAAGAGCTCGGCGGAATCGAATACCGCCCGCTGCTGCCGCCCGACCAGAAACCCCCAGTCGATCTCAACCGCGCCATGATGGAGAAATACCGCCCGCTGCTCGCCCAGCACTACTTCAAGGAGAAGCCGCGCTTCATTTGAACGCGAGCAGGCGCAGCGTGCGGAGATTGGTCAGCGCAGGTAGCCGACCTGCCGAAACCACAAAATCGCGTCGGCGATGCCCTCGCGATAGGGCCGCGACGCATAGCCGAGCTCGCGCCGCGCCTTCGCATCGCTGTAGAACATGTGCGCGCGCGCCATGCGCAAGCCATCGCGGGTGGCAAACGGCTCGCGCCCGCTCCAGCGGGCAAAGACTTCGGCACCCCACGCCAAGGGATAGACCGCGGCGATCGGGAGCCGCAGCCGCGGCGGCCGTCGCCCGACGATCTGGGCGATGTCGGCCAACATGGCGCGCAGATGCACGTTCTCCCCGCCCAGGATATAGCGCTCGCCGATCCGGCCGCGCTCGAGCGCGGCGAGGTGGCCCGCCGCCGCGTCGTCGACATGGACCAGGTTGAGGCCGGTATCGACAAAAGCCGGCATGCGTCCGCGGGCGGCCTCCACGATGATGCGTCCGGTCGGCGTCGGCCTGACGTCGCGTGGGCCGATCGGTGTCGATGGATTGACGATCACGGCCGGCAGGGCGGCGCGCGCCACCATGTCGTCGACCAAGCGTTCGGCCAAAACCTTGCTTTTCTTGTAGGCCCCGACCGCCTGGTCGGCCGCGAGTGGCCGGGATTCGTCCGCCGGCGCGCCTTGGCGCGGCGCGATCGTCGCCACGCTGGAGGTATAAACGATCCGTTCGACGCCGGCGCGCAGCGCCTCCTCCATCAGGATCCTGGTCCCGTCCACATTGTTGCGCAGGATGTCGTCGGGCGCCGGCGCCCAAAGCCGGTAGTCGGCGGCGGCATGGATCAGAAAGCGAGCGCCGCGCAGCGCAGCCGCGACCCGCTCGCGGTCGCGCATGTCGCCGACCGCGACCTCGTCACGGCTATCGATATTGGTGCGCGGGCTCGTCGGGCGAATCAGCACGCGAACCGCATACCCCCGCGCACGCGCGCAATGGGCGATCGCGGCGCCCAGAAAGCCGCTGGCGCCGGTCACCAGGATCGCCCCGCGATTGCCTTCGGCCATTGTCGACGCCACACATATCCGCCCGGCGAGGAAACCGGATTGCACTTTTCCTAAAAATGCGTCTACTGGGATAGCCGGGGAAGTCCTGGATCCTTATATGGATTCTGGCACGGGAAATGCTTCGTCGACAGTGCGGGGGCGCTGATCAAATGATACATGGGCGGGCGCAATGGGGAGCGGGGAGCAGTTGATCGCCGTCGTGGGCTTGGCATTTGAAGCCCGCATCGCGGCAGGTCCGGGGGTCAGAGTTATCTGCAGCGGCAACGGCAAGAACTTGGCGGCTTCACTGTCGAGGGCCATCAAGGAAGGCGCCACCGGGGTCATGAGCTTCGGTGTGGCCGGTGGGCTGTCGCCTGACCTGAGCCCGGGGACTTGCATCGTCGGTTCGGCGATCCTGTACGGGACCGACCGTATATATCGAATAAACACGCATGATGACTGGTCGCAGGGCTTGGCGCGGACCATTCCGGGCGCCATCCGCGGCATGCTGTTCGGCGTTCCGAGCCCGGTGACCCATCCGCAGGCCAAGTCGGCTCTCTATATGAGGACCGGCGCCATCGCGGTCGACATGGAATCCCATATCGTGGGCGGGGTGGCGGCTGCCCACGGGCTGCCCATGGCGGCGATCCGCGTCATCGCCGATCCGGCCGCGCGCGCGATACCCGAATCGGCCCTGGCAGCGATGCGTCCGAACGGGACCACCGACGTCGCCGCCATGATCTGGTCGATGTTGCGACGGCCGGGGGATTTTCCCGCCGTGCTGCGAACCGCGCTCGACGCCCGTGCCGCCCGTGCCACGCTGGTCCGCGGCCGGCAATTGCTCTCGCCCGGCCTGGGGGTGTCGGCCTTTCAAAGGGCTTGAGGCGGGCTTGAATCGGGTTCTGGCTTTCAAGAGCGCGCGGTCAGCACCTCTTCCACCGCCTTGGCCAGATCGTGCTTGCGGTAGGGCTTGCTCAGCAGCACGTCCCCTTCGTCGATATTCGTGCCGGGACCGGTCGAAGTGCCGGGGAAGCCCGAGGTGAACAATACCTTCAGCTCGGGCCGTTTGGTGCGCGCTTTGGTGGCGAGCTCCTTGCCGTTGAGCCCTCCGGGCATGACCACGTCGGTGAACAGGAGGTCGACCCGCTCGCTGCCGTTGAGGATTGCGAGCGCGCTGTGGGCGCTGTCGGCTTCGCGAACCTGATAGCCCAGGTCCTGCAACTGCACCACGACGGTGGCGCGGACGTCGGGGTTGTCGTCCACGGCGAGGATCACCGCATTGCGCCCGTGCCGCGCCGGCAGGTCCGGGGCGAGCGGCGGAGATTGCGCCTGCGCTTCCGCCTGCCGGGCGAGGGGCAGGAACAGCTTGAACGCGGTCCCGTGGCCGACCTCGCTGTAGACCATGATGTGGCCGCCCGACTGCTTCATGAAGCCGTACACCATGCTCAAGCCGAGCCCAGTACCCTTGCCGACCGTCTTGGTGGTGAAGAACGGCTCGAAAATACGCTCGACCACGTCCGCCGGCATGCCGGTCCCGGTATCGGCGATCTCGATGCGGACATAGGGGCCTGCGGTCACGCCAGGGTGCAGGGCCGTGTAGTCCGCGTCGAGCTCCGCATTGGCGGTGGTGATGGTGAGGGTGCCGCCGTCCGGCATCGCGTCGCGGGCATTGATCGCGATGTTGAGCAACGCGGTTTCGAGTTGCGATTCATCGACCAGAGCCGGCCTGACGTCGCGGCTGGCCTTGAGCTTGATCGAAATCTCCTCACCCAGCGTCCGGCCGAGCAGGCGTGTCGTGTTGCGAATGAGCTCGTTGACGTCGACGGGCTTGGACTGCAGCGGCTGGCGGCGCGAGAACGCCAGCATCAGGCGGGTCAGCTCGGCCCCGCGTTCGGCGGCCTGCAGGATGGTCTCGACCTTCTGCTCGGCGGCCCGGCTGCCGGCAATATCCTCCTGCAGCAGGTCCAGGTTGCCGATGATGACGGTGAGGAGGTTGTTGAAATCGTGCGCCACGCCGCCGGTCAGATTGCCGACCGCCTCCATCTTCTGCGCCTGGCGAAGCTGGGCCTCGACGCCCCTGCGCTCGGTGATGTCCTCATGCGTGGACACCCACATCCCATCCTCGATCCAGCGATTGATGACGAAGATCGTGCGCCCGTCGGAGGTCTCCAATGTCCTGGTGTAAGGCCTCCTCTGAGCGACGTCGCCCGCCGTCCTGGCGAGATGGTGCGCCGGATCGCCGACCAGGACGCCGGTCGCGTAATGGTGGGCGATCAATTCGCTGCGGCTGCAACGGCGCGCCACCATCTCCTCGGGCACGCCGTAGATTTCCATGTAGCGCCGGTTGCAAAGAACCACCCGTTCCTCGGAGTCGCACATCAGCAAGCCTTGCGACATGTTGTTGAGGGCGGTGTCGAGCTGCAGCTTCTGGGCCCGCAGCCGCTGTCGCGACAGGCGGATGCCCTGTCCCATCTTGCGCACGATGAGAAGCACGTAGATGCCGATCGACAAGGCGGCGAGCGCGACCGCGCCGACGATGGTCTCGGCTTCCGGCAGCCATTTGGCGAGCGCGGCCGAGGCGGTGGTCGAGACCGAGACCACCACCGGATAGTGCGTCAGCGCCTGCAGGGAGGCGAGCCGGTCCGCCTCGTCGGCGGCCGTCCAGGTGTCCTGGAACAGCGGGGTCTCGAGGCTCGCGCGTCCGATCGTGGGCTCGACATGGGGATCGCGGGCCAGCAGCGTTCCGTCGCTGCGGAACAAGGCGATCGCGACCTCCTTGCCGGTCGAGATCGATCCGAAGAACTGCTCGAAATGGCGCAGCTCCATGACTCCCACGATCATGCCGATGAATTCGCCGTTCGGGCCGAGTAGACGGCGCACCAGATAGGTGGTCCAGGCGCCGGTACGACGGCTGCGCTCGGGCTCGCTCAGGAACAGCATCAAGCTCTTGTCCGACGTCAGCGCCTTGAAATATTCCCGCTCGGTCTCGATGGTGCCGGGCGTCGGCAAGGCGCGCGACGAATTGATCAGCTTTCCACTCGGGCTGACCAGGCTCAGCGCGTCGAGCTGCGGCAACCCGCTGACCACATCCTTGAGAATCAATTGCGCATCGGGACCCGACATGAGGCGCTCGAGATCGTCGCTCGAAGCAACGCCCAGGGATTGCATCTGCTCGATCATGTTTTTCTGAACGAGCTCGACCGACTGGAACGTGCCCTCGCAGTGCTCGGCAATGATATAGGCGGTGTTGTCGAGCTCGTGCTTGGTCTCCGCTCGGGCGCGATCCCGGAAGCCGGACACCAGGACCGCCGTGCCGATGGCGATCACGGCGATCAGCGCCACGCCCGCCGCGATGATCCACCAGATGGTGCGGCTGCGCCCCGGTCTCGGCGCCGGGCGCCGCGCGGAACTCCCGAGATGCTGCGCTTGGTGGAGAGCCTTGGTCTTCAGGTCACCGCCGTCGCGAAAGTGATTGAGTGAAAAAAGGCGCATGGCAAAGCGAGCTTCACGCGGTCTGCGCCAGCCACTGCCGGTCGCCGGACGCGCTTTCGAGCAGCGCCTGCATCGACTTCCCGGACCAGGCGGCGAGCGTGCCGGCGAGCTCGGCCGCGGGCATCGGCTTGGCGAACAGGAATCCCTGGGCGGTGTCGCACTGCATCTTCATGAGCGCGCTCAGCTCCTCGGCCGTTTCCACCCCTTCGGCGCAGGCCGACGCACCGAAACGATGCGCGAGATCGACGACAGTCTGGCAAAGGCCATGCTTGAGCCGATCGGAGGCGAGGTCGGAGACGAAGCTGCGATCGATCTTGACCTCGATGACCGGCAAATCGTTCAGGCGCGACAGCGACGCATAGGCCGAGCCGAAGTCGTCGATCGATATACCGACATTGTAGAGCTTCAATTGGGTGGCGATCTCGCGCGCCAATTTGGGGTCGCGGATGATCTCATCCTCGGTGATCTCGACCGTCAGGCCGGGAAAGCTCGCGTCCGCGGGAAGCAGCGATCGGACCATGGTGATGAAATTAGGCGTTTGGATCACCGATATCGGCACATTGACCGCCAGGCGCAGGCGCAGGCCCTGGTCGGCAAAGCGGCTCCAGTCCGCCATGACCTGCTCGACGACGAACTTGGTCAGGCCCTCGTAGGCGGGATCGCCGGCCGGCGGCAGCAGGTCCGCCGGACCGACCAGGCCATGCGAGGGGTGGCGCGCCCGCACCAGCGCCTCGGCGCCGCTGACCGACAGCGACTTGAGATCGATCTTCGGCTGGTACCAGACCTCGAGCCATTGGTGGCGCAGCGCATCGATGAGCGAAACGCGCCGCGGTGCGGGCGTCTTGGGATCGGCGCTTTGCTCGGCGGCGGCGGATCGCGCATCATTCTGCGCAACTGCCAGGCGCTGCTTGAGGTCGGCCGGGCGAAACGGCTTGCGCAGCGGCTTCAACATGGCGAGACCGTGCCGCTCCCCGATCTGCGCGATCTCGACCAGCGTGGCCTCGTCGCGGCCGCTGATGAGCAGCACCTTGCCCCTGTATCTCAGGATTTCGAGATGGCGGATGATCTCGACCGCGTCGGACTGGCCGAGCGACAGGTCGAGCACGATCAGCTCGGGCGGCTTGTCCTCGAGCTCCGCCAGGAAGGGATCGGGCGCGGTGAATTGTCGGGCGACGATGCCGCAAGCGTCCAGCACCTTGCAGACCAAGGCGGCGACCTGCGGCTCGTCGTCGAGCACATAGGCGGTTGCCGGTAACGCCGGCGCGGACGGCTCCATGGCGGGCGCCCCCCGCCCCGGCGGTTCGCCCGGGCGCGGCGCTGCCGCCGCATCGTCCGGACCGGCACGGGCGCCCGAGCGCACGATGCCGGAGCCGCCCGCTACGCCGCTCTCGGTGGTCGGCGGCCGCGCGGCGACGACGCGGTTGCGCCCGCCGGTCTTGGCCTCATAGAGCGCGGCATCGGCGCGCTTGAGGCACTGGTCGATGCTCTCGCCCGGCGCCCATTCGCTGACCCCGAAGCTCGAGGTCAGGGTGAGCTTGCCTTGCGCGGTATCGAACGCCAGCGCCGCGATCCTCACGCGCAAGTCTTCCGCGACCTCGACGCCCCCGGCGAGGCTTGAGCCTTCGAGCAGGACCGCAAACTCCTCGCCGCCGAGGCGCCCGACGATCATGCGCTCGCTCGCCGCCTCGCCGGCCAGGCGGCGCAGCACCTGATCGCCCACATCGTGACCATAGGTGTCGTTGATCTTCTTGAAGTGATCCACGTCGAACATGATCGCGGCCGGACGGTTGGCGGCATTGGCGCGCGCGATCGCCTGCTGCGACTTCTCGAAGAACGCCCGGCGGTTGAACAGGCCGGTCAAGGGATCGATCATGGCCAGCCGGATGAGCTCGCGCTGCATGCGCACGAGGCGCTCCGCCGAGCGCAGCCGCGCATAGAGCTCCTCTTCGGCCGGCGGCTTGCCGATGAATTCGTCGGCGCCGCTGTCGAGCGCGTTGATGAGATGCTTCTGGTCGGAATTGGAAGACATCAGGATGATGTAGATCGCGCGCTCGTGACCGGAGAGCAGCCGCGTCTCCCAGCACAGCTCTACCCCCGACATGGTGGTGAGCTCGGCGCTCGAGATGAGCGCGCTGACGTTGGGGTTCGATTTGATATAGGCAAGCGCTTCCGGCCCGTCCGTGAAAGTGCTGACGTCGTGGCTGTCGCGCGCGAGCAGCCGCGACACAGCCTTGAGCACCGTGCGACTGGGATCGACCACGACGACGCGCATGACGAGTGCCTATGTGGACTTTCCACGCAGGCTAGCCGAAGAGCAATAATCAAGTCCTAAAAGGTGTGTTTAGGAATTTTTAAAGCGCGCCGCCGGCGCCACGCGCGGCTGATTTCATTTCGGAACTTCGGCCAACGTGGTGAAGACGGCGCTAACCAAATTATTCATCGGCCTTGATGTTGTTCTCGCGCACCACGGCGCCCCAGATGCGCGCCTGCGCGCTGGCGAAGCTGCGCAGCTCCTCGGGCTCGGAGAGCACGAGCGTCATCTGCTGCGTCTCGCCGAGTTGCTTGGCGATGCGTTCTTCCCGCAGGCTCTCCACCAGCGCGGCGCGGAAGCGGGCGATGATCGGCTTCGGGGTTCCCGCGGGCGCGAACATGGCCCACCAGGAATTGGCCTGCGCGCCCGGATAGCCGCTCTCCCCGACGGTCGGCACGTCGGGCAGCGCGGCGAGGCGGCTCTTGCCCATCTGGACGACCGGTCGGATCGCGCCGGGAACGATCTGCGGCGTGAGCAGCGCGGCGCTCGCGATGATGAGATCGACATGGCCCGCGACCGTATCGTTGAGCGCTGGCGCGCCGCCGCGATACGGCACGTGAATGAGATCGATGCCGGCCTCTTTGCTCAACAGCTCGAGCGCCAGGTGACCGATGCTGCCGCTGCCGACCGAGGCATAGCTGATGCTATGCGGCTTCTCCTTGGCGGCGCGGATCAGCTCGCCGAGATTGGTGTAGGGCCGCGACGGGTGGCGGGCCACCACATAGGGCGCGGTGGCGATCAGCGAGACCGGATCGAGATCCTTGTCATTGTCGAACGGGAAGTTGGGCAGCAGGCTCGGATTGACCGCATGGGTGTCGAACACGATGAGCCAGGTAAGGCCGTCGGGGGGCGACTTCGCCACCACGGCGCTGCCGGTGCTGCCCGACGCGCCGGTGCGGTTCTCGACCAGGACGGTGGCGCCGAGCCGCTGCCCCAGGCCGGCCTGCGCGAAGCGCGCGACGGCATCGACCGAGCCGCCCGGCGGGAACGGCACGATGATCCGGATCGGTCCCGACGGCCAGCTCTGCGCCCGCGCGGCGAGCGGGGCCAGCAGGGTGCCGATCATGATCGAGCGTCTCGACAGGCTTGCCATCGCGTATCTCCCGCTCATTTCGCAACAGTGTCGCCCGGGCCGGAATTGCCGGCGCGCAGCGACGGCCATTCGTCGGCCGAGATGCGCGCGACCAGGCGCGTGTCGCCGGTACCGGAGGGCCGCACGATCACCGCGTCGCCAAAGTCGATGTCGAGGCCGAGCGCCGCTTTGACGTTGGGAAAATGCGTGATCAGGATCGTGTTCGTCGGCGCCGCGGGCGGCACGGCAAGCAGCTGCTCTGGAGGCACCGCGAGCAACGCCTTGAGCATCGCGACGCGCTGCGGCCAGCTTGGAGGGGCGGGCGCGCCGGCGACCGGAACGTAGTTCCGCAGCAGCAGCGCCTCGGAGGCATCGACGTGACCGAATGCGAGACGCCCCATCTCCATCGCCCGGCAATAGCCGCTCGCCAGCACCTTGCCGACCGGAATGCGCGCCGCCATGAACGCCGTCCCGATGGCGCGGGCCTGCTCCCGGCTGGCCTCGCTCAGAATGGCCTGGTCCGCGCAGTTGGCGAGGTCGAGCGGGGACTTGTCTTCGGGAAGCCCGGGTCGCTCATCGGTCTTTCCATGGCGGAACACCACCGCGAAGCCACCGCGCTTCAAGCCATCGAAGGCCTCTTGCGTCAGCGTGGCGGAGCGCGCGGCGGTGCCGAGCCCGATCGTGGCCGCAAGCGCAAATAGCAGCAAACGCATGGCCGCACCCGCTCACCCGGCAGGGCGAGCCATATTGGCGTCATCGACAGCTTTGGAGTATCTCGCCATTTGGAGGCCGCTGTCGAGAGCGTTCCCGATGCGATGGACGTGATGGCGATGACGGACGAGCGGATCATCGAGATCGACGGCGGCGCCCCGCGCCTGGCCGACCTGTTGGCGGACGTGTTCGCGCTGCGCTGCGAGGTTTTCGTGGTCGAGCAGGGGGTTCCGCGCGAGCTCGAATTGGACGAGCTCGACCGCGCGGCCACCCATCTAGCCGCGATCCGCGACGACGAGGTCGTGGGCACCCTGCGCATCTTGCAGTACGAAGGGGCCGCCAAGGTCGGCCGCGTGGCCGTGCGCGCGGCCTGGCGCAAACACGGCATCGGGCGGCGCCTGATGGACGCCGCCGCCGCGATCGCGCGCGAACGAGGCTTTGCCGAGATCGTTCTCCACGCGCAGGTGACGGTCGCGGCGTTCTATTCGAGGCTGGGTTATGTGGCGGAAGGCGACGTGTTCGACGACGCCGGAATTCCGCATATCGCGATGCGAAAAAGAATCTCACCCTGATCTTCGTCCGCGTGCGGAGGAGGGAAGCGAGCGCCGCTCAATACTCCCGCAGGAAGACGTGGCCCTTCGCCTTCATGCAGCGCTTGACCTCGTTGTCGATCCAGAAGCCATAACTGTGGCTCTGAGCCTCGCACTGCCTGAGATCGCGCGCGAGCTTGGGCGGCGGCACCGCCTCGATGCCCACCACGTCTGGCACGCAGGCACCGAGCGCAGCACTGAGTATCAAGATGAGCGCAAGTCCCCGAACCCGCATGACGGCCCCTCAACCCGGGAACCATCATCCGCCAAGCCCGTCCGGAAGGCAATAACGGCTCAGCCTTTTGTCACCGCCGTTCGCACATCGACCGCGCGGACGCCCTTGCCCTTCGCCAACACGAACAGCGGATTGGCCTCGATGTCGCTCAGCAGGTGGCGATGATCGAGATAGAACTCGGACAGGCCGCAAACGGCCTGCACCAGCGCATCGAGATCGGCCGGCGGGCTGCCGCGAAAGCCGGCGAGCAATTTGGCGACTTTCAGCTCGCCGATCATGTGGCGAACGTCCCGTGGTCCGACCGGCAACAGGCGAAGCGCCACATCCTTGACCAGCTCGACCAGGATGCCGCCGGCCCCAACCATGATCATCGGGCCGAACATCGGATCTTCGCGCGCGCCGACGATGATCTCGATGCCCTCGACCATCTCTTGCACCAGGAATCCGTCGAGCTTCGCGCCTCCCGGGATCCGATCCATGGCGGCCGCCAGTGCATCGCCCGCGCGCTCGACCTCCTCGGGAGACTTGAGGTTGAGGCGCACTCCGCCGGCTTCGGTCTTGTGGCTGACCTCTCCGGACACGATCTTCAGCGCGACCGGAAAGCCGATGGCGGCCGCCACATGGGCGGCGTCGCCCGGCGTTGCCGCAAAGCCGCTCTTGGGCGGCGTCAATCCACGCTTGGCAAGTGCTGCCGCCAACGCGGCTTCCTGCAAGGTTGCGGCGCTCCCTTGCGGCAGCTTCAGCGGCGCGATCGATCGGCCGCGGCGCTCCCCATAGAAGGCCAGCGCTGCGAGTGCCCGCACGGTCTCCGGCAGACCTTGCAGATACGGGAAGCCGACCTCTTCTTGAAACTTGATCGCCTCCGGCTCGACCGGAAAATTCATGCGCACGAAGGCGATCACCGGCTTGTCGGTGCTCTCCGCGATGCTGCGCAGGATGGCGGGGTCGCGCATACGTTTGCCGCTCGGCAAGGTCGAGCCCCAGGCCAGCATGTCGACATTAGGATCGGCCGCAATGGCGCGGCACAGCTCGGCCGACTCCGCCTCGCCGGCCGGATTGCCGGCGTCGAGCGGGTTCTTGAGCGCAAGCTCCGGCGAGACCAGGTGGCGGATGGCGGCTTTGGTAGAGGCGTCGAAATCCGGCGTCGTGGTGCCGCCCATCTCGTCGAGATAGTCGTAGAGGAGATCGACGGTGCCGCCCGACGTGGTCACCCAGCCGACGCGCGGTCCCTTCGGCAGCCGCCCGCTCTGGAACGCGAGCGTCATCTCCACCATGTCGTCGAGGGTGGGGCACACGATGATGCCATAGCGCTCGCACATCGCCGTGAAGGCGGCGTAGTCGCCGGCGATCGCG
>DATDGG010000257.1:0-12597 GCA_036522235.1 Xanthobacteraceae bacterium | reverse complement strand
GGCGAGATCTGTAGCCCGGATGGAGCGTAGCGCAATCCGGGACCGCAGCACCCGCATTGCGCTAGCCGCTTCATGCGGGCTACGAAGGTCGCTATCCGCTCTCGCATAGTCCATCTATCTAATCGAGCACCCCGAATGCTTTCAAGGAATGCCCGATGAGCCTTGCGCCGCTTCTAAACGCCACGCCTGCGATCCAGCTCCATGCCTTCGCGGCGATGACGGCGTTGGTGCTGGGCATCGTGCAGCTGTCGGCCCCGAAGGGCACGTTGCCCCATCGTACCATCGGATGGGTCTGGGTCGTGCTGATGGTGGTGGTCGGCTTGAGCTCGTTCTGGATCCATCAGCTGCGTCTGTTGGGGCCCTGGAGCCCGATCCATCTGCTGTCGATCTTCACACTGGTTGGGCTCCCACTCGCGGTGTGGGCCGCCCATCGTCATGCCGTCGACCGACACCGGCGCGCCATGATCAGCATTTTCGTGGGTGGATTGGTGGTCGCCGGCCTGTTCACGCTGGTGCCCGGCCGGATCATCCACGCGGTCGTTTTCGGCAATTAAGTTTCAGCCCTGCAGCACGACCCGCACGCCGTCGATCACGAATTGCACCGCCAGCGCCGCCAGCAATACGCCGAGCAGGCGCGACAGCACCACGCTGCCGGTGACCCCGAGCAGGCGGTCGATCCGCACCGCGACCAGGAAGGCGGCCAGGCATACCGCGACCACCAACACCACGACGCCCAGCAGGCCGGCGAGCAGCAGCGGATCGCCGTGCGCCCGGCCCGCCAGCAGCAAGGTCGCCGTGATGGCGCCCGGCCCGGCCATCAGCGGGATCGCGAGCGGGAAGGCGGCGACATGGCGCACGTGCTCCTCGATCGCTTCCTCGGCCTGCTTCGATTGCCGCTCGATCCGCACCCCGAGCACCATCTCGGAGGCGACCGCGAACAGCAGCAATCCGCCGGCAATGTGAAAGGCCGGGAGCGTGATCGCGAGCTTGTCCAGGAGCCAATTGCCGATCAGCGCCGTGCCCGCCAGTATGCCGGCGGCGATGAGGCAGGCGCGCAACGCGATCTGCCGGCGCGCCGCCGCCGGCAAGCCTTGGGTCACCGCCAGAAAGGTCGGCGTCAGGCCGACCGGATCGACGACGACCAGCAGCGTCACCAGGGCCGAGACGAGACAATCGAGCGCCATTGCGCGGTTGTAACGGACGGCCGCGCCGGGCCCAACCGACTTAGCCCAGGCCCGCTCCGTGCGGGCATTCCGGGGGCCTTTCGGTCTTGACGATAAGTAGCTGAATTCCCATATGAAAATCGACCAGATCGCAGGCGTTTTGCGGGTGGCGCCGGCGCTATGAATCAGCTAAGCACTTGAACACCAACCGCGCGGGATTTCCTTTGGCCGATAACGACGAACAGCCTCCGGGCGACGGGGATCCGACCGACATTCGCCCCGTCTCCATCACGGAGGAGATGAAGCGCTCGTATCTCGCTTACGCCATGAGCGTGATCGTGGCGCGGGCGCTGCCGGACGTGCGCGACGGCCTCAAGCCGGTGCATCGGCGCATCCTCTTTTCGATGCACGAGAACGGCTACGAGTGGAACAAGCCGTATCGCAAATCGGCGCGCGTGGTCGGCGACGTCATCGGCAAATATCATCCGCACGGGGATCAGGCGGTCTACGACGCGTTGGTGCGCATGGCGCAGGATTTCTCCATGCGACTGCCGCTGATCGACGGGCAGGGCAATTTCGGCTCGGTCGATGGCGATCCGCCCGCGGCCATGCGCTACACCGAGGTGCGGCTCACCAAGGTCGCCAATGCGCTGCTCGAGGATATCGACAAGGGCACCGTCGATTTCCAGCCGAACTACGACGATTCCGAGCGCGAGCCGACGGTGCTGCCGGCGCGCTTCCCCAACCTCCTGGTCAACGGGGCGGGCGGCATCGCGGTCGGCATGGCGACCAATATTCCGCCGCACAATCTCGGCGAGGTGATCGACGCCACCATCGCGCTGATCGACGATCCGGCGCTCGGCATCGACGATCTGATCCGGATCATCCCGGGACCCGATTTCCCGACCGGCGGCATCATCCTCGGCCGCCAGGGCATCCGCGCCGCCTATCATCTCGGCCGCGGCTCGATCGTGATGCGCGGCAAGGTGGAATTCGAGACGCTGCGGAAGGACCGCGAAGCGATCATCGTCACCGAGATTCCCTACCAGGTGAACAAGGCCAGCATGGTGGAGCGCATCGCCGAGCTCGTGCGCGACAAGAAGATCGAGGGCATTTCCGACCTGCGCGACGAATCCGACCGCGACGGCTATCGCGTGGTGATCGAGCTCAAGCGCGACGCGACGCCGGACGTGGTGCTCAACCAGCTCTACCGCTTCACCCCGTTGCAATCGACGTTCGGCGCCAATACGGTGGCGCTCGACGGCGGCCGTCCGCTGGTGATGAACCTGAAGGACCTGCTGATGTCCTTCATCGTGTTCCGCGAGGACGTGATCTCGCGGCGCACCAAGCATCTGCTCGGCAAGGCGCGCGATCGCGCCCATGTGCTGGTCGGCCTCGCCATCGCGGTCGCCAATATCGACGAGATGATCCGCTTGATCCGCGCCTCGCGCGACGCCAACGAGGCGCGCGAGGCCTTGATGGGGCGCGATTGGCCGGCGCGCGCGGTCGAGGCGATGATCACCCTGATCGACGATCCCCGCCACACGGTGACCGAGAGCGGCGCCTACCGGCTCTCGGCCGAGCAGGCAAAGGCCATCCTCGACCTGCGCCTGCAGCGATTGACCGCGCTCGGCCGCGACGAGATCCAGGCCGAGCTCGACAAGCTCGCCGACGAGATCGCCGACTATCTCGACATTCTGCGTTCGCGCGCCCGCATCCAGACCATCGTCAAGGACGAGCTCACCGCCATAAAGGACGAGTTCGCGACGCCGCGCCGCACCGTCATCGTCGACCAGGAAGGCGAGATGGAGGACGAGGACCTGATCCAGCGCGAGGACATGGTCGTCACGGTGTCGCATCTCGGCTATGTCAAGCGCGTGCCGCTCTCCACCTACCGGGCGCAGAAGCGCGGCGGCAAGGGCCGCGCCGGCATGCAGACGCGCGAGGAGGATTTCGTCTCCCGCCTGTTCGTCGCCTCGACCCACACGCCGGTCCTGTTCTTCTCCTCGCGCGGCCAGGCCTACAAGGAGAAGGTCTGGCGGCTGCCGCCGGCGGCGCCGCAGGCGCGCGGCAAGGCGCTGATCAACATCCTGCCGCTGGCGCAGGGCGAGCTGATCACCACCATCATGCCGCTGCCCGAGGACGAGCAGACCTGGGGCGAGCTCGACGTGATGTTCGCCACCACGCGCGGCACCGTGCGGCGCAACAAGCTGTCCGACTTTGTCGACGTGCGCCGCTCCGGCATCATCGCCATGAAGCTCGACGAGGGCGAGGCGATCGTCGACGTGCAGATCTGCACCGAGCGCGACGATGTGCTGCTGACCAGCGCCAACGGCCAGTGCATTCGTTTCCCGGTCGCCGACGTGCGCGTGTTCCAGGGCCGCACCTCGATGGGCGTGCGCGGCATCGCGCTCGCCGACGGCGACAAGCTGATCTCGCTGTCGATCCTGCGCCATGTCGACGCCACCGCCGAGGAGCGCGCCGCCTATCTCAAGCGCGCGAGCGCGGTGCGCCGGGGCGGGGAGGGCGATGAGGTCGCGGTCGATGCCGAGGAGGCGACCGGCGCGATCGAGCTCGGCGAGCGGCGCTATGTGGAAATGTCGGCGGCCGAGCAGTTCGTGCTCACGGTTTCCGAGCGCGGCTTCGGCAAGCGCTCGTCGTCCTACGAGTACCGCACCACCGGCCGCGGCGGCAAAGGCATCGTCGCCATGTCGATCACCAGCAAGAACGGCCCGCTGGTCGCGTCCTTCCCGATCGAGGAGCAGGACCAGATCATGCTGGTCACCAATGGCGGCCAGCTCATCCGCTGCCCGGTCGACGGCATCCGCATCGCCGGCCGCTCGACGCAAGGCGTGATCGTGTTCTCGACCGCCGAGGGCGAGCGCGTGGTCTCGGTCGAGCGGCTGTCGGAAGAGGGCGAGGAGAACGGCGAGGGGTGAGCGCGCGACCCTTGTAGGGTGGGCTAAGCGAAGCGTGCCCACGCGCCCGTGCCTCAGCGGAACGTACTTCGCTTAGCCCGCCCTACAGGCTTCAGCCCGGCTCCATGCCTTGCGATTTCATCACCGACAATGCGGCCGGGCTCTTGAGGAACTTGATCAGGTCGCGCGCCGCATTGGGCGCCTTGGAATCCGTTCCGACGCCGCCGGCGAAGGTGATGTAGCTCTGCAGCTCGGGCGGCAGGGGACCGGCGAGCTCGACCCCCGGCGAGGTCATGATCTGGGTGACCACGACCATGCCGAGCTCGACCTCGCCCTTGGCGACCATTTCGGAGACGACGTCGGCGTCGGGCAAATTGAGCTTGGGCTTCAATATCTCGCTCAGTCCCAGGCGCTCGATCACCTTGGCGACCGCAAGGCCGCTTTGGCCTTCCTTGAGATAGGCGATCGATTTGGCGGCCAGCAGCGTGCGCTTGAACGCCTCAACAGTGCTGACATCCGGCTTGGGCGTGCCCGCCTTGACCTCGACCCCGAGGCCGGATCGCACGAGATTGGTGACGCTGTCACCCGCAAGCCTGCCGTCCTTGACCAGTCCTTCGACCTGACCAGGCGCGGCAACCAGCAGGTCGAAGGGCTCGCCCGCCTTCACGCGGCGAGTCAACGCGGCCGCGAGATCGACGCTGACATTGATCTTGTTGGCCGTTGCGTGCTCGAACTCTGGCCCGATCTCCGCAAGCACGGTCGAGACTGCGCGCGGGGTGAGGATCTTGATCTCGGCCGCGCCGGCTTGGTGAGCTACTAACGCCAAGCTGATGCCGGCAATGAGCGCTGAACGCTTCGTCTTTGTTTTCATGTCGGTCTCTCTGCCGGTCCGCCGGCTCAATCGGTCTGCAGGTTGAGGGCCTTCACGATCGGCCCCCATTTGCCGATATCGGATTCGATCACTTTGGTGAGCTCGGCCGGCGCCCCGCCGAGCGCGTCGCCGGCGAGCCGGTCGAGCGCGGCCTGCATCTCGGTGCTCTTGAGCCCCGCATTGACGGCGCCGTTGAGCTTGGCGATCGCTTCCGGCGGCGTACCGGCGGGCGCCAGCAGGCCGGTCCAGGCGCTGGTCGCAAAATCCGGAAAGCCGCTCTCGATCATGGTGGGCACGTCGGGCAGGAGCGGGCTGCGCTGGGCGCTGGTCACCGCCAGCGCGCGCAGCTGGCCCGCCTTGATGAGCGGCAGCAGGACCGAGATGCCTTCGAAGGTGAACTGGATATGGCCCGCGACCACGTCCTGGATCGAGGGCCCGCCGCCCCGATAGGGCACATGAAGCACGTTGATGCCGGCATGCGACTTGAAATATTCGCCGATCAGATGCGGCAAGGTTCCGATCCCGCCGGACGAGAAGTTGATCATGCCGGGCTGCGCCTTGGCCAAGGCGACGAGCTCGCCCACCGATTTCGCCGGCACCGCGGGATGGACCACCAGGATATTCGCGGTGGCGGCGACGAGCGCGACCGGGTCGAAGCTCTTGAGCGGATCGTAGCCGGCGCTCTTCTGCAGCATGGGGGCGATGACGAGCCCGCTCGAGCTCGAATAGAGCAGCGTATAGCCGTCAGGCGTGGCGCGCGCGGCCTCCGCCGAGCCGATCGTGTTGCCGGCGCCGCCGCGGTTGTCGATGATCACGCTCTGCCCGAGGGCGGGCGAAATCTGGTTGGCGACCAGCCGCGCCATCACGTCGACCGGACCGCCGGCCGGCGTGGGCACGATAACCCGCACGGTGCGGCTCGGATATCTGTCCTGCGCGGCGGCGCCGTGGCAGGCGAGCAGTGCGGCAAGCGCGATGGCGGCGGCAAGCCGTGCGCGATCAGGGAGCGGCATGTGTCCTCGGCATGGTCTCATTGCGGGGTGTCGTGCTTCAGGTGTGCCGGCCGACGGCTTTCTCCAGGATGCGCACCATCTCGGAATAGCCGCGGGCGCGGGCGTAGTCGATCGCCTTCTTGCCGGCCTGGTCCTTGATGTCGCCGTCGGCGCGGGCCGCGACCAGGGCTTCGACGATGTCGGTATGCGCCTTGTCGCCATTGCCGAGCACGACCGCGGTAATCAAGGCGGACCAGCCGCGCATATTGACGTGGTCGATATCTGCCTTGGCGTCGATCAGGGCGCGCACGACATCGACAAATCCGAGCTGCGCGGCGGAGATCAGCGCGCTGCCGTTGTCGCGTCCGACCACCGCGCGCGCATTGGCGCCGCCGTCGAGCGCCGCCTTGAGCGTTTCCATGTCGTTGTTGACGGCCGCGATGGTGAGGGTGTCGTAGCCGTCCGCATCGTGCGCATTCGGATTGGCGCCCAGGTGCAGCAGCGCCTCGACGGCGGCGTGCTGGCGGCGGAAGGCGGCAACCATGAGGGGCGTGCGGCTTCTCGAATCCTGCAGGTTCGGCTTCTCGCCGTCGGCGACGAGCTGCTCGATCTGGGCGACGTCGCCCGCGGCGGCAGCGGCATGCAGCCCGGCATAGACGCGCAGATCACGGTCGCTCGGCGGCGTCTGCGCCATGAGGGACGTCGCCGGCGCGCCCGCCAGCAAGGCGGCAGCGACACTCAGCGGGGCCAAGCGGCATATCAAGCGGCAATTGAAGCGGAAAACCATGGCGGTGCCCGATGACCGGAAGCTCCCAACGATGCCAATTCTAGCACGTCTGGCTTGGCGGGTGATCGGGATTTGTTGCTGGCGGCGATCGCAGTGGACAAATGGCCGCGTGGCGGGCCGCAGGGCGGCAAGCCTTATTCGTGTGAAGCCTTTTTGTGTAAAGCCCTATTTGGGCAGGCGGTCGGTGCTGACGATCCGCACCACCCGCGCCTGGCTGGCGGCGGCGCTGTCACGCAGGCAGCTCGCACCGTAATAGGGCCAAGCCTGCTGGGTGCAGGCGTCGGCAAGCGGCGCCGAGGCGGGCTGTTCGGTCTTGATCACGGGGGCCGGGGTGCCGGCATCGGCCTCGTGGTTGAATCCCGGCAAAGCCATCATCAGCGCGGCCCCGAAAGCGGCCGCGGCGACAGCTGAAAGAACCCGATAAATCAACATGTTGCAGCCCCCTATTGAGCGCCCATTTGAGGCGCCGTTACCACCCTCACACTGCTTTGGTTGCGCCAGCGCGCCAAAAGGTTCACGGCACCGGAGCTTTTTTCGGCGCCCACGAAACATCGCAACGGGCGGCCTTGCGGTTCCCCCTACCGGCAGGCTAGATCGCCAGCCATGCCGCGTGTCGCGCTCTTTCCCGGCTCGTTCGATCCGGTCACCAATGGGCACCTCGACCTGGTGCGCCAGGCCGCCCGGCTGGCCGACCGTCTGGTGCTGGCGATCGGTACCCATCCCGGCAAGGCGCCGCTGTTTGCCGCCGACGAGCGGCTGGCGATGCTGCAGGCCGCGGCCGAACCGCTCGCGCGCGCCGCGGGCTGCGAGCTTGCCTGCATCACTTTTGCTGACCTGGTCGTGGCCGCGGCGCGGCGCGAGGGCGCGACCCTCTTGATCCGCGGCTTGCGCGGCGCGGCGGATTTCGACTACGAGATGGAAATGGCCGGCATGAATGCGGCCATGGCCGGCGATCTGCAGACCGTGTTCCTGCCGGCCAGTCCTGCCGTCCGCCCGATCACTGCCACACTGGTGCGCCAGATCGCCTCCATGGGCGGCGACGTATCGCCCTTCGTGCCGCCTGCCGTGGCGGCGCGTCTGAAGGCAAAATTCTCGCGCTAGCCATGCGCACCACCATCATCGCGGTTGTCGCCGTGGCGTTTCTCGGCCTCACGAATTGAGGAGGCGGAGCGCATCAAGCTCTCGGCCTCGCGACGGGGTGCGGCACGTCCGACGGCTGCCCGCAGGAGACGCGTGTCAGCCGCAAGAGTTTCATCAACACGAGGCGCGATCATGGCTGTTCATGGTTTTGAATTGCTGCAAGAGCAAACGGTTGCGGAAACCGGTTCCACCGCGCGATTTTATCGCCATGCGAGAACCGGGGCCGAGCTTCTCTCGCTCGCGAACCAGGACGAGAACAAGGTGTTCGGCGTCACGTTCCGGACTCCGCCCAAGGATTCGACCGGCGTCGCCCATATCCTGGAGCATTCGGTGCTTTGCGGCTCGCGCAAATATCCGATCAAAAAACCGTTCGTCGAGCTGAAGAAGGGTTCGCTCAACACGTTTCTCAACGCCTTCACTTTTCCCGACATGACCTGCTATCCGGTCGCGAGCCAAAATCTGCAGGATTTCTACAATCTGATCGATGTCTATCTCGACGCGGTCTTCTTTCCGCAAATTGCGCGCGAGACCTTCGAGCAGGAGGGCTGGCATTACGAGATGGACTCGATTGCATCGCCGCTGGCCTACAAAGGCGTCGTGTTCAATGAGATGAAGGGAAATTACTCCTCGCCCGACAACGTGCTGCAGCAGTTCTCCAATAACTCGCTCTATCCCGACATCACCTACGGGCTCGATTCGGGCGGCGACCCCCGGCACATCCCCGATCTCTCCTACGAGCAGCTCAAGGCGTTCCACGCGCGCCACTACCATCCCTCCAACGCGCGGCTGTTTTTCTACGGAGACGACGACCCAACCGAGCGGCTGGCCCGGCTCGATGACTGCCTGCGTGCGTTCGATCCGATCAAGATCGATTCCGCGGTCGGCCTGCAACCGCGGTTCGCCGCACCCAAACGGTTCAGCAAGAGCTATGCGGCCGAAGCCACCAACAAGGCGATGATCACGGTAAACTGGATGCTCGATGAAATTGTCGACGTCGAGCTCGGCCTTGCCTTCGACATCCTGAGCTACATCCTGACCGGCACGCCGGCTTCGCCGCTGCACAAGGCGCTGATCGATTCAGGGCTCGGCGAGGCCCACACCGGCGGCCTGAACAGCCAGTTGCGGCAGCCAAGCTACACGGTCGGGCTCAAGGGCATCGATCCCGGCGACGCCGACAAGGTCGAAGCGCTGATCCTCGAGACGTTGGGCGGCCTTGCCGAAAAGGGCATCGAGCGCCCGGTGGTCGAGGCGGCAATGAACATCAACGAATTCCTCCGGCGTGAATACAACACCGGCTCCTTCCCGCGCGGGATTGCCATGATGATCACGGCGCTGCAGGCATGGCTCTATGATCGCGATCCCGTGACGCCGCTCGCCTTCGAAAAGCCGCTCGGCGCGATCAAGGCGCGCCTGGCGCAGGGTGATCGCTATTTCGAGCATCTGATCAAAGAGCATCTGCTGCATAACCGCCATCGCACCACGGTGCTGGTGAAACCCGCGCCCGAGCAGGCGGACCGGGAGGCTGCCGCGGAGCGCGCCCGGCTCGATGCGGTGCGCGCCCACATGAGCGCCGCCGATGTCGAAGCGGTGGTGGAAACCACGCATAATCTCAGGCGCCTGCAGACGACGCCCGATCCGCCGGAGGCGCTGGCGGTGATCCCGACCTTGCAGCTCGCCGATTTGCCGAAGCGAAGTCGATTGATCCCGCTCGTCGAGGATCGGACGCGCGACACCCGCGTCCTGTTTCACGACCTCGCCACCAATCAGGTGATCTATCTCGACATCGCCTTCGACCTGCACCGGCTCCCCGGCGACCTCCTGCCCTACATGCCGCTGTTCGGGCGGGCGCTTTTGGAGACCGGCGTCGGCGAGCACGATTTTGTCGAGGTGTCGCAGCGGATCGATCGCTCGACCGGCGGGATCTACTCGGCAAATTGGACCTCCGCGACCCGAACCCCCGGCACCAGCGTGGCCCTGCTGGTGCTGCGAGCAAAAACGATGCCGGACAAGACCGCCGCGCTTTTCGGAATTTTGGAAGACGTGCTGACCAAGGCGCGGCTCGACAACCGAGAGCGCTTTCGCCAGCTTGTGCTCGAGGCCAAAGCATCGCAGGAAGCCGCGCTGGCGCCCGCCGGATCCGCCTTCGTGAGCCTGCGATTGCAGGCCAGTTCGCACGAAGCCCATTGGGCCTCCGAGCAGATCGGCGGGATCAGCCATCTGTTCTTCCTGCGCGATCTCGCCCAGCGGGTCGAGACCGATTGGGATTCGGTGAGGGCCGTGCTCGAGCGCATCCGCAGCCTGCTGATCGATCGCGCCGGAATGGTCTGCAACATCACCACTGACGCCGGCAACTGGCGCCGGTTCGAGCCGCAGCTTGCCGCATTCCTCGACCGGCTGCCGATCTCGCGCGTCATCTCCACGCCTTGGCAGATCGGTGCCCAGCCGGCTTGCGAGGGCCTCGCGATACCGACCACGGTCAATTTTGTCGGGAAGGGTGGCGACATCGATCGCCTCGGCTATCAGCCGACCGGCGCGATCTGGGTGGTGATGAACCACCTCAACACGACCTGGCTCTGGGACAAGGTGCGGGTCGAGGGCGGCGCCTATGGGGCTTCGTGCCATTACGACACGCATGCGGGCAACTTTGCGTTCGTGTCCTACCGCGATCCGAATCTCCAGTCGACGCTCGACATTTACGACAAATCGGCAGATTTTTTGCGCGCGGCCCCGGTCGGTGGGGCCGAATTGACGCGCAGCATCATCGGGGTGATCGGCGCCATCGATACCTACCGGATGCCCGACGCCAAGGGCTGGACCTCGATGGCGAACCACCTGATTGGCGTCACCGACGACTTCAATCAGCGCCGGCGCGAGGAAATTCTATCCACAAGCCCGTCGGATTTCCGCAACCTGGCGGATGTTTTGGCGGAGCTCGCCGTACGCGCAAATGTGGCGGTGATGGGCTCGGAGCAGGCGATCGCGCAGGCGAACGCCCGGCGGCAGGACCTGTTGCAGGTGACGAAGGTCATGTGACAGGGAGGACACGCATATGAAAATGAGCTCTCTGGTCAAACCCGGAATTTGCGCCCTTTCGGCGGTCGGGCCGCAAAGCCTTGTATCCTCGGCGTGGGCGCAAGCGCCTCTCAGTTGGTCGCATTTTACCCTAAGGCAAGATTGAATCGCCAAGGCTTTTCGGAGTATGTGAAGTCCGGGTGCCCGCCCGAAAATGTCGTAGAACAAAATCAAATAGAACAGGAGTGCTTATGACACGCGCCATTCATCTGTTCGCCGTCCTGGCCGCGCTGATCTGCGCGGCGCCCGCGATCGCCCAGCCGCTGCCGGCCGGGCTCGACCCGCAGAACACGATCCTCATCGAGACCAAATATGGCCGCATCGTCATCAAGCTGCGGCCCGATCTCGCGCCCAAGCACGCGGAGCGGCTCAAGACGCTGGCGCGCGAAAAGTTCTACGACAATGTGCCGTTCCACCGGGTCATTCCGGGCTTCATGGCGCAGACCGGAGACGGGCAGAAAGGCGATGGCACCGGCGGATCAAAATATCCCAATGTGCCGGCCGAGTTTACCGCGACGCCGTTTATGCGCGGCATCGTCGGCATGGCGCGCACCAACGATCCGAACTCGGCCAACAGCCAATTCTTCATCTGCTTCGACAAGTCACCCTGGCTTGACGGCAAATACACCGTCGTCGGCGAGGTCGTGTCCGGCATGGAAGCCGTCGACAAGCTCAAGAAGGGCGATGGGCAGAGCGGCGCCGTCACCGATCCGGACCGCATGCTGAAGGTGCAAGTCGCCGCGGATGTCAAATAGGGGTTCGCCATCTTGACGGCAGCAGATGAGGCCGGGAGCTGACATCATGTCCTGGGTACGGTCGCTGCTCATCGGGCTCGCCATCTTGGCTGTTCCGCATGGCGAGGCCAGTGCCGACCAGCGCGTTGCCCTCGTCATTGGAAACGGCGGTTATGCGCATGCCTCGCATCTGCTCAATCCGCCCCATGACGCCGAGGACGTGGCCGCGGCCCTCAAGCAGAGCGGGTTTGAGACGATCGTGGGAGTCGACCTCGACCAGGCCGCAATGCAAGACACCGTGATCCGCTTTGCTCGTGCCGCTCGCTCCGCGGACATCGCCCTCTTCTATTACAGCGGTCACGCGATGCAGTATGCCGGCATCAACTATCTGATGCCGATCGACGCCAATCTCGCGGACGAAGCCGACCTCCGCCGCATGGTCCGGGTTGACGATATTCTGGCCGACCTGCAGCAGGCGAAGAGCCTGCGAATTCTCGTTCTCGATTCCTGTCGGGACAATCCCCTGGCCGAGGAGCTCAAACGCTCGATTGGTCGCACCCGAGGGGTTTCCATCGCGCGCGGACTCGCACGCATCGAGAGCCAGGAGGGAATGATTGTCGCATACGCAACGCAGGCCGGACGAACCGCCGAGGACGGGAACGGGCGAAATAGCCCCTACACGGCGGCGTTTCTGAAGCGCATTCCGGAAAAAGAAGAAATCGGCGTGGTGTTCCGGCGCATCAGTGCCGACGTCTATCAAGCCACCAACCGGGCACAGCTTCCCGAATTGTCCCTGTCGCTGATCAGCGACTTCTACTTGAACGGCAGGCTTCAAGTCACGGGTGCCCCCGCGGCGCCTGCGGCCGCCGACCCATGTGGCGGTGCCGAGACGCACTGGAAGGGAGCCGAGGCGGTGGGCAGCA
>DATDGG010000256.1:0-1633 GCA_036522235.1 Xanthobacteraceae bacterium | reverse complement strand
CTCGACGGCGCCGTCTGCGTGCTCGATTCCAATCAGGGCGTGGAGCCGCAGACCGAGACGGTCTGGCGCCAGGGCGACAAGTACAAGGTTCCGCGCATCGTGCTCGCCAACAAGATGGACAAGGTGGGCGCCGATTTCTTCAAATGCCTGGATGAGATCAAATCGCGCCTCGGCGCCAAGCCCGTCGCGATCCAGTTGCCGATCGGCACCGAGCACCAATTCCGCGGCATCGTCGACCTGGTGCGCATGAAGGGCGTGGTCTGGGAAGAGGAGGGGCTGGGCGCCAAGTATCACGACATCGAGATTCCCGAGGATCTGCTGGCCCAGGCGAAGGAATACCGCGAGAAGATGATCGAGGCCGCGGTCGAGCTCGATGACGCGGCCATGACGGCCTATCTCGACGGCCAGGAGCCCGACGAGGGGACCCTCAAGCGGCTTATTCGCAAGGCCACGATCGACAGCGTGTTTTTCCCGGTTCTGTGCGGCTCCGCCTTTAAGAACAAGGGCGTGCAGCCGCTGCTCGATGCGGTGGTCGATTATCTGCCCTCGCCGCTCGACGTGCCGCCGATCAAGGGCATCGACAGCAAGGGCAACGAGGTCGTGCGCAAGGCCGAAGACAAGGAGCCGCTGGCGGCGCTCGCCTTCAAGATCATGGACGATCCGTTCGTCGGCACCATCACGTTCTGCCGCATCTATTCGGGCACGCTGTCGAGCGGCACCGGCGTCGTCAACTCCACCAAGGAGCGCAAGGAGCGGATCGGCCGCATGCTGCTCATGCACGCCAACAACCGCGAGGATATCAAGGAGGCCTTTGCGGGCGACATCGTCGCCTTGGCGGGGCTCAAGGAAGTGCGCACCGGCGATACGCTGTGCGATGCGCAGAAGCAGGTCATTCTCGAGAAGATGGAGTTCCCCGATCCGGTGATCGAGATCGCGATCGAGCCGAAGTCGAAGGCGGACCAGGAGAAGCTCGGCGTTGCGCTCGCCAAGCTCGCGGCCGAGGACCCCTCGTTCCGCGTCTCGACCGATCAGGAATCCGGGCAGACCATCCTCAAGGGCATGGGCGAGCTCCACCTCGACATCAAGGTCGACATTCTCAAGCGCACCTACAAGGTGGAGGCCAATATCGGCGCCCCGCAGGTCGCCTATCGCGAGAAGATCTCGCGGCAGGTGACCAAGGACTACGTCCACAAGAAGCAGACCGGCGGCTCCGGCCAGTTCGCGCGGATCAAGATCGTGTGCGAGCCGCTGCCGCCGGGCGGCGGCTTCGTGTTCGAGAACAAGGTGGTCGGCGGCAACGTGCCGAAGGAGTACGTTCCGGGCGTCGAGAAGGGCCTGGAATCGGTGCTCGGCTCGGGCGTGCTGGCGGGCTTCCCGGTCGTCGACCTGAAGGTCACGCTGATCGACGGCGCCTATCACGACGTCGACTCCTCGGCGCTCGCGTTCGAGATCGCGGCGCGCGCGGCATTGAAGGAGGCCTTGCGCGAGGCCGGCCCGATCCTGCTCGAGCCGATCATGAAGGTCGAGGTGGTGACGCCGGAGGACTATACCGGCGCGGTGATCGGCGACCTCAACTCGCGGCGCGGCCAGATCCAGGGCCAGGACATGCGCGGCAACGCCAACGTGGTCAACG
>DATDGG010000255.1:0-1964 GCA_036522235.1 Xanthobacteraceae bacterium | reverse complement strand
CGGTAATCGACGAGTGCATCGAGCAGGAACTCTTCTCGCATGTACTTGAAGAAGTTCTCCTGTCGCCAGCGTTCGAACATGCGGTAGGCGACCTCGATGTCACGCAGGTCGCATCGGCTGGTGATCACGTGCGTCTGATGGCCGTTGTCGCACAGACGCGTGACTTGCCGGAGCCGCAGCTTGCCTTTGAGGAAGCGCACGGGCTGGTCATGCAGAAGATAGTCCACCCAGCACCCGTCGAGTTCGGCGTGACGCCGGATGAACCGCCGCTCATGGATGCGGCGGCACCGGCCCTTGCGATAGGTCAGCAGGTCGAAGCCGTCCTTGATCATCGTGGCGAACAACTTCGGGCTCCAGCCGCCGCGGTCGAAAACGATGGTGGCCCGTCGTTCGCCGACCAGCTCCCGCACTTCGCGAAGCAGCCGGGGCAAGGCCTTCGTCAACGCAGCGTCGACCTCCCCGGTAATCACGAGCAACGGGTCGCCGGAGCGGTCGTTGATCCAGTAGTCGGTGCTGGCGGCCATGGCCAGATGGCGGCGCGCCACGTAAGCCTTTGATGCGATGGCGCGTTGGCCGTGATAGGCGCGCACGTGGCCGTCAACGTACAAAAACCCCATGAGATGTCCGCGCTGATCGACACGCAGACGCGCCAGCTCCGCACCCAGCTGCTCGGCGCAATGGTGTGCCGCCAGGCGGGTGAGCCGGCGCCGCAGCGTCTTCACCTCCGGCGCTCGGTCGAGCCCGAGGAGCCTGCCGAACGCGGCCGGGTCGCGTTCTTTGAGATGCTCGGGCCGCTTGATGCGTAGCAGCGCCATGAGCAGGAGCGTCAGCAAGGTCGTGCGCAGGCCATAGAAGGCCGGACCGATCTCACCGTAGAGTTTGCGGCTGATCCGAAACAACCCGCTCTCGACCAGACACGGGAGAGCGAGCAGGACGCCGACACCGGGAACCGAGGCTCCTGCGCGAAAGAGTGGTGCGGCATCATCGAGCAGCCCCAGATGGGCGAGTTGCCGATCGAAGCTGCGATCGCTCGCGTCGCGGTCGAGGCTCATCGGCACCGGTTCGGCGTCGTCCGCAGCCGCGCTGATTGGATCGCCGGCGCGGTCCTTCGCTGATAGCGCGGAGCCATCCGCATCATCGCCGGTCGACTTTGCAGACGGCACGCCAGCCGCCGGCGGCGCCCCCGCCGCTGCGGTCGTCATCCCGGCGAACGCAAGCTGCGCGCTCTCGGCCGGCGTCGAAGCTCCAACCAGCTTGCGAATCGCCTTCTCGCTCACCCCCAGCCGGTGCGCGACCGCCCGGTTGCTCATCCCCTGGCTTTTCAGCAGCTCGATGCTGCGCAGACGTTGCCCGGAGATCCGTCGCCGACCGCGACGCCAGCCTTCCTCGCGACCGAGCGCCGCCATCCCACCCTGCACATAGCGCGCTTGGTGGCGCCGCACGGTGCGCACCGATCGGCCAAACGCCCGCGCCACATCCATTTGCTGGGCGAAGCCCGACTCCACCAGGAACACCATCGCATAGGCCTCGGCGACAGCATCCTCGGCGCGATAGTGATGCACCGGCAGTCCGCCGACGACGATCACGCGCTGACCCGCTTCGACCCGCAAGCTGCAGCGCGCATTGATCACCACGGAATTCGACGCCGCCGACAAGGGCAGCGCCAAGGCTTGTTGGGCACTCATGCCCCGAGCTAGAGCGGACAAGTTTAGGTCCGCAAGTTCCGCCGCAAAACTTCGTCCTTTCAGCCAGATGCGTCGTAGAGACCAGAAAACCGGACACGTATTGGTCCGCACCTCAGGCAGCCGCGGACCGCCGAAAGCCGAGTGATTTCAGTCGCGAAAATCGGCTATGTCAGGAGGTCTGAAATTGGTTTCGAAAGCTTCTAACATTTTTGTCACCTAGAAGCGCGACTTGAGGCTTTCGAGCCCCGTCTTGAACAGAGTCGAAACGATTGTTCTCAC
>DATDGG010000254.1:0-3278 GCA_036522235.1 Xanthobacteraceae bacterium | reverse complement strand
CGTAGGTCAGGAATTCGCTGAGGCTGTTCGGCGGCAGCTTCTTGGTCGCGACCATGGTCATAGGCATGTCGGCGACGCGGTCGATCGGCTCGAGGTCGGCGAGCGCGTCATAGGGCAGCTTGCGATAGAGCGCCGGCGCGGTCGCGATACCGATATGCATCAGCAGCAGCGTGTAGCCGTAGCCCTGCGCCTTCGCCACGCGCGCAGTGCCGATCGTGCCACCGGCGCCATTGACGTTTTCGATGATGATCTGCTGATTGAGGGTTGAGCTCATCGCTAGCGCGAGATGCCGAGCCAGAACGTCCGTGGGCCCGCCGGCGGCGACCGCGCAACCGTTTGATGCGACTGCGGCTCGCTTTCCCTGGCTCGTGTCTCAGGTGCGTTTCGAGAGCGGTCCACACGGTTGCCCTGAGGTCTTCGACGGCTTCGGGGGCACGTAGTGCGCCGGCGAGATTCGAACTTGAGGCCTTTACCTTCGAAAGCCTATGTTAGTGGCGCACTTCGCAGCCACATCGCGCGCCGATCCGGCTTGCGACGCCAATCACGGGAACGACATCCATGACCATCTCCCGCCGCGCCCTGATCAACGCGGCCGCGCTGGCAGGTGCCGCCGCGCTCACGCCGCGCGTCGCCCGCGCCGCCTATCCGGAGCGGCCGGTGCGCCTCATCGTGCCGTTCGTTCCCGGCGGGGCGGTCGATGCGGTGGGCAGGCTGCTGGGCAATGCCATGACGGCGACGCTCGGCCAGGCGGTGGTGATCGAGAACCGGGGCGGGGCCGGCGGCATTGTCGGCATGGAGGCGTCAGCGCATGCCGCGCCCGACGGCTACACCATGATGGTCTCCCATTCGGGCTTTGCCGCCATGCCGGGGCTCTACCGCAAGCTGCCGTTCGATCCGGTCGCCGACTTCGCCGGCATCGTCACGGCGGTGTCAGGCATCTATGTGCTGGTCGCCAATCCTGCGGCGCCGTTCAAATCCGTGGCCGAGCTCATCGGCTATGCCAAGGCCAATCCGGGCAGGCTCAGCTATGCGTCGGCCGGCGTCGGCTCGACCGTCCATCTCGCCGGCGAGTTCTTCAAGCACGCGGCCGGGATCGATATCGTGCATGTCCCCTACAAGGGCTCAGGGCCCGCGACGACTGACCTCGTTGGCGGCCAGGTGCAGATGATGTTCGGCCCCGCCGTCAACACCTTGCCGTTGGCGCAGGCCGGGAAGCTGCGCGCGCTGGCGGTGACCTCGGCCAAGCGCTCCACGCTCGCGCCCGAGCTGCCGACGGTCGCCGAAAGCGGCGTCGAAGGCTTCGACGTCGTGGGCTGGTACGGGCTCGCCACGCCGGCCGCCACCCCGCCAGCCGCGGTCGCCAAGCTCAATGCCGAGGCCAACCGGGCGCTCAAGTCGGCTGACCTGATCGAGCAGTTCCGTTTGCAGGGCTACGAGCCCGTCGGCGGAACGCCGGCGGAAGCCACCGCCTGGATCAAGACCGAGGTCGAGCGCTGGACCGGCGTCATCCGCGCCGCCGGGATCGAGCCGCAATAAGGACGGCAACAGCTACCGCGGTTGTCAATCCGGTGGAGGCGGGGCCGCGCAGGCAGCCTCGATGAGTCAGCCAGGCGCAGCTTATCGATTGCCCTCACCTTTAGGCGCGCCTGAATTCTGGCTTGATGCCGTCAGCCAGCCGAGCTTGATCCTTTGCCGAAACAGGACCCGCGTGTAGGGGCCGTGGTTCTCATCCGACCGCACGTAGTACAGATAAGGATTGTCCGTGACCGTCGAATAGTTGAGGTCCGTCGACTTCGGATCGATGAGGGAAAAATACCCGTACGACCAATTTCCCTCCGGCTCCCTCTGCAGGAGCTGGTTCTGGGTAATCGCCAACGCAGGCTTGCTCCAGTGAACGAGGTCCGTCGAGGTCGCGAAGTAGAGACCAGGCGGACCATAGGCCGTGTTCCAGGGATCCCACAGCGTTTCGATGAACAGGTGAGACGTTTCGTGGAAATTGATGGCGTTCGCGTAATACGTGTTCGGGACCGGCGCGTAGATATGATCCTGAGGACGGGCCACCGGGCCCCGATAGGGATCGGCGAAGACGACGCTGAAGTCTTTGCCATCCCAGGCGCGCCAGGATGAAGGATCGAGAATATTCGCGGTGCGAATCGGAGCCGCCCCGCCGGGAACGAGGCAGGGTCGTCTCCCATTGCCGTCGCCACAATTCGGCGGCCATGGCCAGTCGGTGGCGATCGCATAATACCAATCGCCGCTCTTGATGATGTTCGTGTCAACGCTGTAGCCCTCGGGGCCCTGGTTCACCTCGTATTTGTAGGGAAATCCAACGACGAAGTTCGCGGGCGGCTTGGGTGAGGAGAAATGATAGCCGCCGTCCTCGGAGATGAAAAACGTGTCTACGTTGTACCAGCAGGCGGACGTGTCGGTGTTTGATGCGCACATGCCGGCGTGCTCCCAGCCGTGATACTCCATATGCCCCAGGGCAACGACACGTTTGCCGTCGATGCTGTAGAACGAATCGAGCCATGTCGTGTCGTCGAAGTCCTCCGGCTTCCCGTCGTGGCGCGAATTGTAAGCCACCTGGCAGTTGTGTTTCACGCTTTCGAGCGTGGGCCCGAGGCTCGCGCGCGTGACGTAGTGCGAAGCAACCAGGTGGACGGTTCCCTTGTAGTCGCGGAAGGCACGGGCTTGCGCATCCGGAATGTCGATCTGCTCGCAAGCTTCCTTGGCGGTATCGAAGACCGCGACGCGCGGGCCATCGAGCAGGTTTGGCGTTTGCGGCTCCGGCGGCCACGCCGGTTCGGGAAACTGCTTGCTTCCCGATCCGGCAATCGCGGCGTTTTCGACATTGCCGGCGACCGCAATCCCGTGCGCAAAGAGCTTTCGCTTGTGATAGCTCCGCAGCAGTTGGTTCGACAGCGCGATCTTGAATCGGTGCTTGCCCCCTTTCGGGTCCTGGCAGGCTTGGCCGACGGCGGGTTCGCTCTCTAGATCGGCATTGCCCGCGGTAACGAACGTTCCCGGCGGCTTGTCATAAGCAGAACGATCAGCATAGATATGAACACCGATGGAACTTGGGTTCCCCTGTTGGCAAGCCCAGCCCGAAACATGGATTTGCCCGCCATCGTTGCTGATGCCGTCAATGTAGCCCACGATGCGGCCCGCGCGCGACTGACCCGATGCTTCCGGGGCGGCCGACGCCAGCAAGCCCGCGACAGGCGCCACCAGCCACCGAGACCACTTCAGCCTGGACAGGATGTTGAGCATCGGAGACC
>DATDGG010000253.1:0-3519 GCA_036522235.1 Xanthobacteraceae bacterium | reverse complement strand
CATTGCGTGCTGCGCAAAAGGTTGAGGATCGCTACAGAATTGAGAACCTTGGACCTTGGAGTGACTTTGAGTGGGGGATGATAAACGGCAAGCTATCAGCGCTTGGATGGGCCTTAGGTGACGAATGGGACATGCTAACTTCAGACCTCCTGACATAGCCGATTTCGGGGACTGAAATCTCTGGGTTTTTTCGCGCGCGCGGTGCGGACCAATACATGCCCGGTTTTTCTGGTCTGCAAGCCGCAACCCCCTGAAACGGCGAAGGTTCTGCGACGGAGCTTGCGGACTCGATCTTGTCCGCTCTAGCCCGGCGCATGAGCACCCAACAAGCGTTGGCGCTGCCCCTGCCGGCGGCGTCGAATACCGTGGTCATCAATGCCCGCTGCAGCTTACGGGTCGAAGCGGATCAGCGCGTGATCGTCGTCGCCGGGCTGCCGGTGCATCACTATCGCGCCGAGGATGCGGTCGCGGAGGCCTATGCGATGGTGTTCTTGGTGGAGTCGGGCTTCGCTGCGGATTCCGGATGAAGCCGCCCACCATACCGGGATGAAGCCGCCCACCGATTCCGAGATGATCTCGCCCACCGTTCCGAGATGATGTCGCCCACCACTCCGGGATGATCTCGCCCACCACTCCGGGATGATCTCGCCCGGGGGTGGGGTGTCTCTGCTGGCCGACTCAGGTCCGCTCCTTTGGATTCCAGAGGAGGGACCGGATGCCAGCAGAGAGGACGACCATGCGCCAAGTGCGCGAAGTGCTTCGGCTAACGTTCGTTGGGGGGGTATCGACGCGTGAGATCGCCCGTCGGATCGGAGTGGCGGCCTCGACGGTGCGGGCGACGGTCAAGCGTTTCCAGGCCGCCGGGTTAAGCTGGCCGCTGCCCGAGGAGCTGACCGACACCGCGCTCGAGGCGAGCTTGTTCGCCGAAGCCGGCACGAAGCAGGGCCACCGGCGTCAGGTCGAGCCCGACTGGGCGAGCGTCCATCGCGAGCTCAAGCGCAAGCACGTCACGCTGTCGATCCTGTGGGACGAATATATCGAGCGCAATCCGGAGGGCTACCGCTACTCCCGCTTCTGCGAGCTGTACCGAGGCTGGGAAGGCAAGCTCTCGGTCACGATGCGCCAGAGCCATGTCGGCGGCGACAAGCTGTTCGTCGATTACGCCGGCGACACCGTGCCCGTGATCCTCGACCGGCTGACCGGCGAGGTGCGTCAGGCGCAAATCTTCGTCGCCGTGATGGGCGCGTCGAACTTCACCTACGTCGAGGCGACTTGGACGCAAACGCTCGGCGACTGGATCGGTGCCCACACGCGGGCCCTTGCATTTATCGGCGGCGTGCCGCGTCTAATCGTCCCCGACAACGCCAAGGTCGCCATCATCAAGGCCTGCCGGTACGAGCCGCAGGTCAACCGAACCTATGCCGAGATGGCGGCGCACTACGGCACCGCTGTGCTGCCAGCCAGGCCGCGTCGGCCCCGCGACAAGGCCAAGGTCGAAGGTTGCGTACTGATCGTCGAGAGGTGGCTTATTGGTCGCTTACGCGATCGCCGGTTCTACAGCCTTGCCGAGCTGAACGCGGCAATCGGCGAGCTGCTCAAACGGCTCAACGAGGAGCGCCCGATCCGCCGGCTCGGCGTAACCCGCCGACAGCTCCTCGAAGAACTCGACCGACCGCTGCTCAAACCTTTGCCGATTGACCCCTATGTCTTCGCTGAATGGCGCGTGCGCCGGGTCGGTATCGACTACCACGTCGATCTCGAGGGTCACTTCTACAGCGTTCCCCACCGCTTCGCGCGCAATGAAGTCGAGGTGCGCCTCACCGGCCGAACCGTGGAGATCTTCGCCAAGGGCGAGCGGATTGCCGTGCACATGCGATCAAGCGGCAACGGCAAGCACACGACAGCCGCCGACCACATGCCATCCAGTCATCGCCGTTATGCCGACTGGACCATCGGGCGCATCCGTAGGGACGCCACTCTCGTCGGACCGTCAACCGCGGCGCTTTGCGATCTCATCCTGGAGCAGCGGCCCCACCCCGAACAGGGATTCCGATCCTGTCTGGGCATCCTGCGCCTGGCGCGGCCGTTCGGCGTCGCACGTCTGGAAGCCGCCGCCACACGCGCTATCGAGATCGGCGCGCTCACCTATGGTTCAGTCCGCTCCATCCTCGACCACAAGCTCGATCGACACGCCGCACATCCGGGTGCCGCGGACGGCGCGCCGATCCTCCATCCCAACATCCGCGGCTCGCGCTACTACAATTAGGAGACGCCATGCTCGCCCACCCAACCCTCGATCTGCTCCAGCAACTTGGTCTCAACGGTATGGCCAAGGCCTTCGCCGATATTGAAGCATCCGCTGAGGCCACCGCGCTGACCCATCCCGAATGGCTCGCCCTGCTGCTCGATCAGGAGGCCAGCTATCGGCGTGACCGGCGCCTGCTCGCCCGCCTGCGCTATGCAAGGCTGCGCCATCAAGCCTCCGTAGAGGACGTCGATTACCGCGCCGCCCGCGGTCTCGACCGCGCGCTGTTCCAAAAACTCACCGAGGGCTCCTGGATCGACGCCCACGAGAACCTGATCCTGTGCGGGCCAACCGGCGTCGGAAAAAGCTGGCTTGCATCGGCTCTCGGTCACAAAGCCTGCCGCGACAATCGCTCCGTCCTCTATCAACGCTTTCCGAAGCTGTTCGCCGACCTCG
The DNA here is from genome assembly GCA_036522235.1 of Xanthobacteraceae bacterium. Taxonomy (GTDB): domain Bacteria; phylum Pseudomonadota; class Alphaproteobacteria; order Rhizobiales; family Xanthobacteraceae; genus VAZQ01. Next base: position 818 of record DATDGG010000253.1, on the reverse strand, counting down.
CCCTGGCGCGCGGCGACGGCCGCTATGTCCGACTCCTGCGGGCGCTTGGCGGTGTGCAACTCCTCATCCTCGATGATTGGGGCCTCGAGCCCCTCGATACCGCCGCGCGCCACGATCTTCTCGAAATCCTCGAGGAACGCTACGGCCGACGGGCGACCATCATCACCAGCCAGATCCCCGTCGATAAATGGCACGAGCTGATCGGTGACCCCACCTACGCCGACGCCATCCTCGATCGCATCGTCCACAACGCACACCGGGTCAATCTCACCGGCCACAGCCTGCGACGATCACGCGCCAGCAAGACATCCAAGGATTGACCAGCCGACCACAGAATGCCAAAAATTATGAGCCAGCAGGGCACCGCGCCACGGGCGACATCATGTCGGAACACCGGGCGACATCATCTCGGATTGCCTGGGCGACTTCGTCGGAATCCGCAGACGGCGGCTCGGCGTCGCATCACGCGGCGGATGGCCTTGGTGACAGGCCGAACTTGGCCCGTGATCCAGAACCTTGATGCGACCGGATGGCTGCCCGCAACAGCCCTTGTCGCCGAGGGTGCGGCAGACCTCGACACCCGTGACCTTTTCGAGATCGGCGATGTCGGGACCGAGAGTGTGCCCGTCAGGTTGCCGTGCAACGCCGTGCAGCGCGAACTGGCCGCCCTGGGCGCCGTGACCGGTGTCACAATTGAGACCTTGCATCCGAACTCGTGGGGAGCCCCTGCCTTAATGCGAACCCATGCACTCACTTCGGGCGCGTGCACCGAATAGATTTTTGGCCCGCGCTGACGCTGGTCTTGATGACGAACCAGC
>DATDGG010000252.1:0-24250 GCA_036522235.1 Xanthobacteraceae bacterium | reverse complement strand
CCTTCCCGGCTGATGCCATTGTCTCACACTCCATATATCTTATTATGGAGATATCTTATTTAATAAGGTATCTCCAGGCAAGGGATTATTTCATGGCCTCTAAGCACGGCAGACCGCGACGCAGTGCAGCCACCGCGGACTTGGCACAGGTGCGGTCGCCGGCGACGCCGGTCGATCGTATCGTGCTGGAAATACGCAAATTCATTGCCGCCGCGATCTTCTTCAACGCGCAGGCGGCGGAGAAAGTCGGCCTCGGCCTGACCGACATGCAGATGATTCATATGCTGCAGCTTTACGGGCCATCCACGCCGAGCCAGCTCGCGGCCGGAACCGGCCTCAGCAGCGGCGGCGTCACCGTCGCGCTCGATCGCCTGGAGAAGGCCGGCTACATTCGCCGTGAGCCCAATCCCGCCGACCGCCGCAGCCTCCTCGTCACGCTGGTCCCCGCGAGCCTGCCAAAGCTGGCGGGGCTCTATGAGGGCGTGGAGCGCGAGACCCGGCGTCTGCTCGCCACGCTGCCGCAGCGCGATCTGGAGGCCGTCATTCGCTTTTTCGAGACACTGGGCGCCGCCCAGACCGGCGATGCGGCGCGCCGCGGACAAGGCTGACGGCGTACATGCGCGCTCGCAGGCTCGCGTGATCCGGACGTTTGGATCCGGAAAAGGTCCGAGTCCGGTCAGGCAGCGACATCAGCCCCTTCCGTAATTGCAGGCAGGTGCGGTAGCGTTGTCACCGAGCCGCCGGAGGAGGTGCGGCCGGCGAGCCGATTTTTTGAGAAAGCGGAAGAGAGGGAGGCGTACGATGAAACTCCAAGCTCTGTTCTTCGGCATCTTCGCGGCAGCGGCGCTCGGCCTGCCGGCGGTCGCGGCGGACGGCGCGGCCGACATGATGGGGCTCCGCTGGGGCAAGAACGCGTTCAATTTCGAGGGACTGCCGTCGGGTCCGCAGCCGTTGCGGAATTTGAGCCGGCTTCCGAACGGCAAGGCCAACGCCGCCCGACTGGTCGGCGACTATCGCAATCCGATTCTCACGCCTGAAGCCGCCGCCGTCGTGAAGCAAAAGGGCGAGCTCGCCATTGCCGGCGTGGGCTTTCGCAATTCGCAAGACCAGTGCCGGCCGCTTGCGCCGCCTTTCACCTTCGCCATGCAGCTCATCTTTCTGATACTGCCGTCGACGGGCGGCGACCTGACCGTCATTTACGGTCAGAACGACAATGTTCGCCATATCCGCATGAGCGACACGCATCCGGCAAAACTGGCGCCGTCGCCCATGGGCCACTCGGTCGGCCATTGGGAAGGCGACACGCTGGTCATCGACACCGTGGGCGTGAAGGTCGACGCCTTCACGTCAGTTGACCGGTTCGGCACGCCGCAGAGCGATCTGATGCATGTGATCGAACGCTACCGGCTGATCGACGGCGCGTTGGCCAAGGCGGCCATCGACAAATACGAGACCAGCGAGGGCACGGTCGGCGGTGGAAATCGGGTCGCGGGTTACGACCCCGATACCAGCCTCAAGGGATTGCAGCTCGACGTGACGATGGAGGACCCGAAGGTGTTTACCGCGCCTTTGACCGCCCGGGTCACCTACCGGCGCTTGATCACGCAATGGCAGGAAGATGTCTGCGCCGACAACCCGATGGAACATTACAAGGATGAGTGGATCGGCTTGCCGAAGGCGGAGCATCCGGATTTCTGAGGGGAGGAGGGCGGCAGGGCCGCCCCGTCCCGCCGGTGCTAAGACATGATCCCGAAAAAGCTTGCCCCCGCGAAGGCGGGGGTTGCAGACTTTCGGATGAGATCATGCGGCAGGTCTAATGCGGCAGCGAAAGAGCGTTGAGCACAAACAACGAGAGCACGACGCTACTCAGCGCCCAACCAAGAATACGAAGGGTAAGCTGCTCATCCATGCAGGTCCTCTGCGTGCGTTTGAGGGCAACCGATGAGTTGTCTGCTGGCATAGATTGGAGCCAGCCGCGGAAGAAAACGGACCCCGCCGGAGCGAGGTCCAAGTCGTGGGAGAAACCGCCCCTCAAGAGAGAGACGATCAAGGACATAGCTGAGCCGGCCGGGATAAAGGTTGTAAAAAAGTGACAGTCGACAAAAAAGGTGCCGCGGTAGTGATGTCCGCACGGACCGGCCTGCCGCGGGTGCACAAGGTCTAAACCACCGCCGAACGCGCTCGCCTGCGTTCGGCCGCGCCCACTTATCTTGCTTTCGCCATGGAGGCGGACCAGTTGAACGCTTGTAATTCACAGATCCAAGATGGAGAAGGCGCTTGCCCGACTTTCAGATTGAAGACGACAGAGCACGCGCGAGGGCGAGTCTACCTGGCCTGGAGATCGAGATCGTTCACCGCCGGTCGCCGCGTGCAGACTTCGAGCAGATTTCAATCCATCTGCAAGCGGTGCCCTCGTTCGAGGCATTCGGCCGATTCCTCGAGACCGCCAACCCGTTTGTGTTTTGGGCGCAGGCGGCACAGATGGCGTGGCTTCCTTGGCTCGAAGTTGCGCGGAGCCTGATGCTGCCCCGCCACCCAGCACCGCCAACGCTTGGCTCGCGGGATGACGGAACCCAGACTTAAGACGGCCCCAATCTGCTTCGGTGAGCTGCGGAACCAAGGCTTTGCGGACTACGGAGATGCCGGATGGGCTTGCCTCCCGGCGAACATCTGGCGCTGATACCCTTTGGGGCGCAGGCTTTCGATCGCCAGCGAAAACGCGGCGTTGCGTCGCCCGAAGGTCGCGCGGCTCGCATCGACGATGACGACCGTCCAATTCCGGCCCGCACGCCAAGCCAGCGCATAGACCAGCGCCTTTTCATTGGGCGAGGTTTCATAGACGTAGCGACGCCGCTCTTCCCAGCCATTGTGCGGCGCCTGCGGCATCGCGATCCGCAGCGGTCGGCTGGCGCCCGGACGGTAGCTGGCCCAGGCGGCCGCGACCGCGGCGTCGGCATCTGCGGCCTGCACGTCGATCAGCACTAGGTGCGAGTCACCCTCCGGCGGATCAAGGACGCTCTTGCTCGCGTCCGCCGTGACGCGCCAGCCCAACGGCGCCGTGAAACTGGCGCCGCCGGCGGTCGTGCGTGGCGTGTCGGCTGACAGCACCTCCTGGGCGCAGGACGGCGATGCCCCGACGGTCAGACCCGCGAAGCCGATGGAAAGCGCGAGGCCAAGGGCGCCGAGATACCGCATGCTGTTCCTACGCTCTGGCCGCCGGCATTTTTTCGCTACTAAGCGCGCAGCACGCGCTTGCCCTCGAGCACGGTCCCGGCCGGGAACAGTCGCTGGCGACCGGTGCGCGTGCCCTTGTAGTTATCGAGGAATTCGAACGTGCCTTCCCGCAGTTCCAGGATCGCCACGTCCGCCGGCGCGCCGACGTTGAGCGTGCCGCGGTTGTCGAAAGACGGGAAGACGCGGGCCGCATTGACGGTCGCACAGGCGATGACCTGGCTGAGCGGCATGCCGAACATGATGAACTTCGAGATGACGTTCGGGAAGTCGACGACGCCGGTGGTCTTCGACATGACGTTCCAGTCGGTGGAGAAGGTGTCGGGCCAGAAGCCCTGCTTTACCGCGCGCTCCACCGTGGGCCAGTCGAAATGATCGGCGACCCCGTTGCCGAAGTCGAAAATGACGCCGCGGCGCCGTGCGGCGGCCACGTCCGGGAACAGCCGGCCCTGGTCGTCGAGGATGCCGTTCGGCGCCGGCGCGTACATGTGGGTGACGATGTCGCCGCGCTTGAGCAGCGGCAGGATGGCGCGCATCGGCGTGACCGTCTGGCCGATGTGGATCATCACCGGCAGATTGAACGGGGCCGCCGCCTCCTGCGCGCGCCGCAGCGCTTCGAGATCGTTGGCGCTGGCCACGTTTTCCGACAGCCGCGCCTTGACGCCGACGACCACGTCGCGATTGCGCGCGATCGCCCCTTGCGCCAAGGCCACGTTGGCGGCGTTGATGTCGTGCAACTCGCCGCCCGCGGCGACGCCGGTGCGCGCAATATTCACCAAGGCGCGGCCGATCTGCGGCGCTCCCCGCGCGACGGCGGCGATCTGATCGATGTTGTCGGCGCCGCCCGAGCCGGCATCGACCCAGCCGGTGACGCCGTCCTGCAGGGCCAATTGCGGCCCTTCCTTGTTGCGGCCGGCATGGGTGTGGATGTCGATCAGCCCGGGGGCGACGATCTTGCCGCGCGCATCGATCGTCTCCTTGGCCTCGCCCGCGATATTGGCATCGACCGCCGCGATCTTGCCGCCGAGGATCGCCACGTCGCGGATCGCATCGAGCCCCACTGAAGGGTCGATGACGAGCCCGCCCTTGATAATCAGATCGTAGGTCGCTGCGTACGACTTCGGAACGCCGGCGAACAGCGCAGCGCCGGCGGTGCAGACCAATTGGCGTCGGTTCATCATGGTCGATACCCTCCCTGTGGCTGGATCATCGTTATGCTGCGACGGGACCGTGCGGACCGCCGCCGCGTCCGCTACTGCTTGAAATAGCGCAGATCCGGCGGCTTCTGCCCTTTCTTGGCCGGCATCAGCAAGCCGTCCGCGCTCACCATGTAATTGTCCTTGCCGATCCGCACATGCTCGTTGCCCTCGGCGCAGTCGGCTTCGAACCAGATCGGATTGGGCACGCGCACGTAGTTCTTGACGATCTTCCACGGATGCGTCAGCGCGTGATCGAAGGTCGTGATCTCGTCGTGCAGGACGTTCGCATTGGCCTTGTCGAGATAGATGCGCTCCTTGACCACCGTCGCATTGTCGGCATGCAGCGGAATGCCGCTGAAGTCGTAGGCGCGCGGGCCCTTGAGCAGCCGCGTCTCGACCTCGAGCGTCTGGAAGCGGCCGCTTACGTCCGCATCGGTCCAATGGCCGATCGAATAGCCCATGAAGCTCGGCTCGAAGTCCTTGGGCCAATCGCGCCCGTCGGTATAGATACGGCGCAGCATGGTGAGATATTCGATCATGATGTAGGTGGTCTTCGGCGTGACCACGATCTCCATCGGGAAGATCACGTTCATGGCCCGCGGCATGCCGTCCGGGATGCAGACAAAGGTCGGGTCGGTACCCTGACCGCCTTCGGCCTGATCCTTGAGATTGGCCTCGAAGATCGCCTGGTACTCCGGCGTCAGCGGCGCCTCTTCGGCGGTCCTGGACTTGCTGGTGTCGTATTGATTGGAGACCCCCGGCGGGCGCTTCCACTGGCCAGCGAGGTCCGGATACCTCGATTCATCGAAGGCTTGCGCAGCCGCAACCGGCATCAGCAGCGCAACGGTCAGCGCCAGCGCGCTGACCGTTTTCTGGTCCAGCATGGGTGTCCTCCCGGCGTCACGACATTAAGGCGTCACGACATTAAAGCGCGGCTGTTGTTATTGATCGCTACGAGGCACTTTACCTCCGGCGACCCGGGTAAACTAACACAGCCGCGCTGGCGGCGCCACGGAGGGGACGTCACCTCACGGTGCGGCCGGGACGAAGACCCGCAGCCGATGTCCGTCCGGATCGAGCGCCACGAAGGTGCGCCCGAAATCCATGGTCGTGGGCGGCTGCGCGACCTTAAGCCCGCGCGCCGCCCAATCGGCGTGCAGAGCGTGCAGGCTATCCGCATCGCCGACCGCGAAGCCGATCTCGCCGCCACCCGCGCCGGTCGCGGCCGGCTCGACCGTGTGACGCGCCCACAGGCCGAGCATCACGCCCGAAGCGAGCGCGAACATCGCGAAGGTCGGCGAGGCTTCGACCGGCGGCCGGCCGAGCAAATCCGCATAGAAGGCGGCGCTGGCGGCGGGGCTTTCGACATAGAGCAGGATGAAATTGGGATCGGGGACCGCGACCTTGGCGGCGGCTTGGCGGCTATGGGCGTTCATGGGTGCTCTCTCCGTTTTCGGCCACGGTGTGCGGCCGCACGCGCTTGCTTTAGGAGAGAGCGCTGTCAGATTTTGTCAGCATGCAGCATGCCCGCGGGGAGGTCAGGGCACGGGATATCACAACATGGCCAGTGTCGCCCGTATGGCCATTGCCAGCAGAACCAGCGTCGCGGCCATGAACAGGGAAAAGCGCAGGATCACCACGTTGATTGTCGCTTGAACGAGGCTGTGCGCGACCCGCAACGCCACATAGAGCCAAGCCAGGCCCGCATTGAGACCCGCGTCGGCGGGGAGCAAGGCCAGCGCGAGGGCGATGGTATAGAACAGGGTCGGCTGCTCCATCAGGTTGTTGTAGTTGTCGGCTTTCCAGCGCACCTCGGCGGGTAGTTGCTCGTGAAACGCCTCGGCCGGGAGATGCGGATCGTAGACGACTTTCAATTTCTTCATCGCCGGAATGCGCGTTGCGTAGAGCCAGGCACACATGACCAACGACCAAAGGACGAGCGCGACGATGGGTGGCAGTAGGGGGCTGTGCATTGCTTTTACTCCTGAGAATTTTAAAAACCGAGCGTGCCTATTGCGGCGAAATGCCTTCGATCTCCTGCCATGCCTTCATCAAAGCGCGCCGGCGCTGCGGGTAGCGGCGCTCGGTCGGGCGCAGCGTGATGATGCGGTCGGTGCGGAAATGGCGAAAGTCCTGACGCAATTCGCACCAGGCCGCCAGCACCCGCACGCGCTCGAAATAGCCGAGCGCGATCGGCCACACCGTGCGGCGGGTGCGGTCGCCCTTGCGGTCCACATAGTGGAGCACAAGCTTTTGCTCCGCGCGGATCGCCGCCCGTATGGGCGCGAGATCGGCCGGCTGTGGCTCGACCTCGGGCGTGGGTCCCGCCAACAGGCCGGTGCCTTCGATCGTGTCGCGCAGATCGCCCGGCAGAACCGCGGCAATCTTTGCGACCACGTTCCTGGCGGCGCGGGCGAGTGGCTCGTCGCTGCGTTGCGCTACCCAGCGGGAGCCTAGCACGAGCGCTTCGAGCTCCTCGTCGGAGAACATCAAGGGTGGCAGCACGAATCCCGGCCGCAGCACAAAGCCGATGCCGGCTTCGCCGTCGATCGAGGCGCCTTGCCCGACCAAGGTCTGGATGTCGCGATAGACGGTCCGCAGCGAAACCTTAAGCTCGTCGGCGAGCGCCTGGCCGCTGACCGGCCAGCGATGCCGGCGCAGCACCTGGATCAATTCAAGCAGGCGCTCCGAGCGTGCCACGGGGCGGTCCCTCGTTCAAACCGAGCACGACCCTACACGCCACTGCGGTCGGATTTTGTCAGCATGATTGCCAAGCCACGGGCATCGCAGGCGCGCCTCTTGTGGGCGACCAGAGCCAGCGACCACCATGAGGGCGTTTAGGCCCGTCTTCGACGGGCTAAGGGCCGCCCCTACGCGGTTGGTGCCTTCCGGAACCCGGCTCAGTCCTCGGGCTTGAGGTCGATCGCCTTGGCGATCGCTACAAGCTTGGCACGCTGCTCGTCGATTGCGGCGGCGAATTCGGCGCCCCCGCCGGGATTGAGGATCTGGCCAGTCTGCATGAGCCGCGACCGGATCGCGGGATCGGCCGCGACCTCGCGCACGTCACTGGCGATGCGCTCGCGCAGCGCCGGGGCCATGCCGGGCGGGCCGAACAAGCCCACCAGCCCGTCGAAAGTGAGGGCCGGATAGCCGGCCTCGTCAGCGGTCGGGATGTCGGGCGCGGTCGGCGCTCGCTGCCGGTTGGTCATCACCAGCGCCTTGATGGTGCCGGCCTGCAGCTGCGACTGCACGATGGCGAAGGCCGACGTGTAGATCTGGATGCGCCCCTCGGCGAGATCGGTGAGCGCCTGGACCGGATCGCGGTAGGGCACCTTCTCCACGGTCAGGTCGGCGCTTTTGAGAAAGCCCGCCAGGACGAGATCGAGCGCGCCGGTGATCGAGGCGCGATTGAGCTTGCCGGGCCGCGCGCGCGCGAGCTCCGCCAGCGCCTTGACCGAGCCGACATTGAGCGAGGCCGGCACCGAGACCGAGATGAGCGTGTTGGTGACGCGCGCGAGCGGCACCAGGTCGCCCGGGTCGTAGGGCAGCCGCGAATGCAGCATCGTATGGGCGGTGAACGTCGATGTGGGCGCGAACAGCAGCGTGTGATCGTCATGGGCGCCGAGGAAGGCCGTGATGGCGACAAAGCCGTCGCCGCCCGGGCGGTTCTCGATCACCACCGGCTGCCCCCAGCGCGCCGTCAGCCGCTCCGCGAACAGGCGCGCCCCGATATCCGATCCCGAGCCGGCGCCGAGCGGCAGGATGAACCGCACCGGCCGCTGCGGCCAGGCCGTCTCCGCGGCCGAGAGCGGCGGCTGTGCCGCGAGCAGCCACGCGGCCGCGGCGGCGAGCAGCAAGATGGGCGTGCGTCTTTGCATGAGTAGGCTTTTCCGCATTCTGTCGCCTCGGGTACCAGCGACGACTTATACCACGAGGCTCTCTTTCTTTCCTCCCCGCTTGCGGGGAGGACAAGGTGCAGGCCCCGCCGCTATTCGCTATTGCAGGCCCGCGGCGCGCAGATATTGGGTGTCGACAAAGCGATCGGCCGACGGCAGCGGCGGCTTGAGGTTGCCGGCCTCGTTCATCAATGCGATTACCTGTTCCAAGCCCTCGAGCTCGATTTCTCCGTGCCGCGGAAGCACGCCCCGCTCGGGCTGGAAAAAGAGATCGAGCGTCTTTGCGGCGATGGTGTCGGACACGCCGGTGGCCTCGACAACGGCTCGGATGACGTGATCGCGGTTCGCCGGATCGCGGATGAAACCGAAGGCCGCCCCGAGTGCGCGCACGTAACGGGTGACGGCCTCCTTGTGCACGTCGGCCCAGGATCGCCGCGCGGCGGTGACCGTGTAGAGAAGCTCCGGCACCGCATCGTTCGAAACGCCGAGCAGCCGGAAGCCCTCCTGCATCGCCTCCAGGTCTTGCGGCTGTCCGAGCACGACCGCGTCGCATTCACCGCGGTGCAGGCACGCCCACCGGGTCGGCGTACCTTCGACTACCTTGACGCCGAAGTCGCCACGCCGCAGGCCATTGAGTGCCAACAGCTTGCGCATGGAGATCGTGATCGTGCCGGCCTCGTCCGCGAGGCCGACCAGCTTGCCCTTGAGGTCCGCAACCGTCTTGATCTCGGGCTTGGCGATCAGGCTGTAGATCGGATTGTCGAACTCGGCCGCGATCGCCACCGCATCGGAGCCCGCCATGGCGGCGCGGATCAGGAACGGCGTTGCCACATGGGTGAGATCGACGAAATCGTCGTGCAGCGCGGCGATCATCTTGTCGGAGCCGCCGGGGATCGGCACCAGCACCTCGACATCGAGCCCTTCGCGCGCGAACAGGCCTTCGCGCTGTGCCACCGCGATCGGCAAGGAGAAGATGCTGTGCGCCGCCGAGTATGCTTGGCCGTAGCGCAATTTCAGCGGCTCGCCGGCCGCCGGGTGAACCGCCCAGAAGCCGAGCAGGGCGGCAAGCACGATACGCATTTCGGCGTCTCTTCTTCTGATGCCCCCAACCTATCTTACAAGCCGACTGCGGCCGGTGCCATGGATGCACCCGCGACATGCTGGCCCATGGTTCCGCGACCCTTCCGCATACGCGGGCGGACGGTGTATATGTAGCGAGAACTGCCCTCGGGCGGGATCCGCCATTCTTCCGCCGGCACGCGGCCGCAACAAGGCAGCAACAAGACAGTAGGGAGGTTAGGCATGCGTTACCAAGGCTCGATCGGTGCCCTCGCACTGGCGGCGGCGCTTTCGCTGACGCTGTCCGCCGCGCGGGCGGCGGATTATCCGGATTGGCGGGGCCAGTGGGTTCGCGTCGGGTCGCCCAATTGGGTGCAGCCCGGGGGACCGAAGGCGCCGCTCACGCCGGAATATCAGAAAGTCTTCGAAGCCAATCGCGCGGATCTGGCGAACGGTGGCGTCGGCAACATGCCGTCGACCTTCTGCATCCCGCAGGGCATGCCGATGATGATGAACCTCTACGATCCGATGGAGATCATTATCACGCCCGACATCACCTATCTGCTGATCAGCCACGTCAACGATTCCTACCGGCGGATCTACACCGACGGCCGCGATTTTCCGGCCGACCCCGAGCTCAACTACGTCGGCTATTCGATCGGCAAATGGAAGGACACCAAGGGCGACGGCCATTACGACGAGCTTGACGTCGAGACCCGCGCCTTCAAGGGGCCGCGCGTCTTCGACGCCAGCGCGCTGCCGCTGCACGCGGACAATCAGACCGTGCTCAATGAGCGGTTCTTTCTCGACAAGGCCGATCCCAACGCGATCTACGACGAGATGACCGTGCACGACCATGCCTTGACGCAGCCCTGGACGATCCTCAAGAAGGCCGCGCGCAAGCCGAATGTCACGCCGAAATGGCACACCGAGAGCTGCTCGGACGACAACAGCTGGGTCAAGATCGGCGATGAGCCCTATTACCTGAGCGCGGACGGCGACCTGATGCCGACCAAGAAGAACCAGGCGCCGCCGAACCTGAAATATTTCAAGCACTCGCAGAAATGATCCGCAACGGATGTCGTGATGCTGAAAGGGCGGCGACCAGGGCCGCCCTTTCCACGAGGTGATGTGCGAGTCTGTCGCCGTGAGGTGATGCCTATGGCAGCGTCGGCGATCGGCCGCGGACCAATCCGAAGATTGCCGAGATCACGAACAGCACGATGGCAACGAAGAACACAATTTTCGCGAGCTCGACCGCGAAGCCGGCGATGCCGCCAAATCCGAGCACGGCAGCAATCAATGCGATGATCAGAAAGGTCAGGGCCCAACCAAGCATGGCGGCACTCCTTGTTAAGTTGTTGGTTCGTTAGTTGTTTGTTATTTCGTCTCAATGATAGCGTGGATAGCGTGCGTATTGGTCGCACGGTCCCGCATCAACAACGCGTGAGGGTGCTCCCCGGTTCCCCTGCGCATAAATTTTTTGCAGGTGCAACGTAAGCGCGGCGAATGCGTTGGCAGGGGAGTACCCGAGGACAACAAATGGAGGATGTCCATGAGAAACATTCTGTTGGCCACGGTGGCGGCTGTTGCGGTGTGCGCGGCTGTGCCGGCTTCCGCCCAGGTGTATTTCGGCGCCGACCCCGGCGGCGCCGGCGTTCAGCTCGGTCCGTTCGGATTTGGTGTCGGTCCGCGCTATGACCGTGGTTACCGGGATTACGACTACGACTACGCGTATGGGTGTCCGCTGGTGCGTGAACGTGTCGTGACGCCGCGCGGCAATGTCATCTACCGGACGCATCGGTCCTGCTATTGACGCGCCTGCGATTGACGAGCCGACAATGAAGATCGGCGGACAATGAAGATCGGCGAATGGCCCCGGCCTCATCCGGGGCCATTCACTTATTTGGCGTGGCGCTTGTTGCGCGCCTTGGCGGAGCGCGGTCCCATCGGCTCGGGCTGAAAGGGCCCGTCGCGCATTTCGAGATAGGCCTTGACGCCTTCCTTGCGATGCACCTCGAACAGCCTTTCGCGATATTCGTTGTGCGAGGCTTGCGCCAGCGTTCCGAGCGTACCTTCGAGCTGCAAAGCCGAATAGAGGCCGGCGGCCTGGATGCCCTGCATGGCGATCGCCTTGTTGAGCCGCACCGAGGGTTCCGGCACCAGCGCGATGCGGTGCGCCAGTGCGCGCGCCCTGTCCATCAATTGGTCGTGCGGGACGACCTCGTTGACCATGCCGATGCGCAACGCCTCCCGGGCATCGAAGTGATCGCCGGTCAGCGCCCAGCGGTTGGCAACCTTCCAGCCGCACAGCGCGGTCAAGAGAAAGCTCGAGGCGGAAATGTGCCGCACTTCAGGCTGCGCGAACACGGCCTCCTCCGACGCGATGGTGATGTCGGCGGCGAGCTGGTACCAGAAGCCCGCCCCCATCGCCCAGCCGTTGACGGCCGCGATAATGGGCTTGCCGAGGCGCCACATATGCGCCCAGTCGGCGACCCGCTTGCCGTGCCGGCGGTGGCAATATTCGATGAATTCCGCAATGGACTTGCCGGCCGGGTCCGAGTTGCGGCGGCCGGATTTGTTCGGCCCCTGATCGAAGCCGGCGCAGAAGGCTGAGCCGCTGCCGGTCAGGATGATCACCCGCACGGCCGGGTCGGCATCGGCTTGGTCAAAGGCCTGGTGCAGCTCGGTTTCGAGATTGGGCGAAAGCGCGTTCATGCGGGTGGGGCGATTGAGGGTGATGGTCGCGATGCCGTGGTCGACATCGTAGATCAGGTCCTGGTAGCTCATCCATGATCCCCATGTCGCAGCATTGTCGCACCGCGCGCGCGAGCATGATCCCGAAAAAGCCTGCCCCCGCGTAGGCGGGGGCGGATGCCGGTTTTTGGAAAAGGCCTGCCCCCGCGAAAGCGGGGGTCCTGCTCCGCCTGCAAGCGAAATTTGTAGGCCGATCGCTTGGAGGTGACAATGCCGGCGCCGCCGCCGCGGCAGGATTGCGGCTGCGGGCGCTCAGCCGGCGAGCGACATCTCTTCGGCGCGCCGCGTCATGATCTCGTCGATCTTCTCTTTGAGATCGTTCACCTTGAAGGGCTTGGTGAGATAGCCGTCGGCACCGGACAGCCAGGCGATGTCGGCGTCGCCCTTGGCGGTGATCATGATGATGGGGATGGTCGAATTGATCGGGTCCTTGCGCACCCGCTCGGTCAGCTCGGTGCCGTTCATGGGCGCCATGTCCCAGTCGGAAAGCAAGAGGCCGTACTTCTTCTCGCGCAGCCGGTCCAGCGCGGAATAGCCGTCCTGCACCTGATCGACGTCGGTAAAGCCGACATCGCGCACGAGCTTGGAAATGATGGTCGTCATTGTGCGCGAGTCATCGACCACCAATACGGGGAACGACATGTCCATGACGGCCTTCTCTATGCCGGGATCAAGTTTCACCGCCATCATCCGTGTGAAAGGTTTACTCATTCTTAAGGAACGCAACTGCCGCGAATGGCTCAGGAATCTTCGCCCTCCGATCCCGGCTCCCCTTCCGGACCCCGCACGGCTGGGATAGTTTTTCGGCCAATGCCGCCCGGCCCCGCGCCCGCGGGGACCCGCGGCGCAATAGGGGAGGAGAGCATGCTCACCAGACGTGGGATCCTGTCTCGCATCGGCGCCGCCGGCGCCGCCGGTATCGCGCTCAAGTCGCGTGCGGGCTTCGCGGCCGCGCCCTCGACCGTCAAGACCCCGGTCAATTTCGATGTTCCGCGCGGCGCCTGCGATTGCCACGTGCACATTTTCGATCCGACGCACTATCCTTATTTCTCCGGCCGCCTCTACTCGCCGCCGGAGGCGTCGATCGACGATTTGCGCAGCCTGCAGAGCGCGCTGCATTTCGACCGGGTCGTCATCGTGACGCCGAGCGTCTACGGGGTGGACAACGCCTGCACCGTCAACGCGGTGCGGGAGCTCGGCGCACGCGCGCGCGGCGTCGCCGTCATCGACGGGAGCTTCTCGGCGGCTGCGCTCGACGAGCTCGCCGCCAAGGGAATACGCGGCGTGCGCCTCAATCTCGAAACCGCCGGCGAGACCGATCCGGCGGCGTCCCGGCGCATTCTCGGCCAAACCGCCGAGCAGCTGCGCGGCCGCAACTGGCACATCCAGATCAACACCCGTCTCGCGATCGTCACGGCGCTCAAGGGCGACATCATGGGCCTGTCGATGCCGGTGATCTTCGATCATTTCGGCGGCGCCAAGGCGGCACCCGGGCCGAGCCAGCCGGGCTTTGCCGATCTGGTCGACCTCGTCAAATCCGGCCACGCTTATGTGAAAATCTCCGCGGCCTATCGCACCTCCGACAAGACGCCGGATTTCCCCGACACCGCGCCGTTGGCGCAGGCATTGGTCGCGGCCAATTCCGACCGCGTGGTCTGGGGCAGTAACTGGCCGCATCCCGGCCGCGGTCCGAGTCCGACCGCGCTGGCGCCGCCCTATCCGAACGATGATGGTCGCGTGCTCAACCTGTTGCCGACCTGGGTCGCCGATGCGACGATCCGCAAAAAAATCCTGGTCGACAATCCGGGCAGGCTCTACGGCTTCGAGCCGGCCGCGGGGTAGCCTCACCGGTCGACCAACGACCGTAGGTAGGGGCGCCTCATGGCCCGTCGAAGGCGGGCGTGAAGCGCCCTATGGTGGGCGCCCCCCGCCAGCCCCTACGTTTTCGGAATGTGATAGCCTGCTGCAGACAAACCAAGGACCAGATTCATGCCTTACACGCTCCAGCAATTCGCCGCCGATATCCGTGACACGCTCAAGGCTGATGCAGGTCGCGCCGGCAGGCTCGAGGTCTGTCAATACGTTGCGCGTGCGCTGGGTGATCCGCTCTTCCTGGCGACCCATTTGAAGGAGCGCGCCCCCAAGGCCAATCCGCGCGAGATTCTCTACGAGGATCCGGAGCTCGGCTTTTGCATTTGCGGGCATGTCTATGACGGCCCCGCCAACGGCTCGCCGCACGATCATGGGGCGAGCTGGGCGATCTACGGGCAGGCCGCCGGCGTCACCGAGATGACCGATTGGAAAATCGTGGAGCGCGGCGAAGCCGGCAAGCCGTCGCTGGTCGAGCCGGTCCGCACCTATGTGATGAATCCCGGCGACGCGCATTTCTACGATGTCGGCGACGTGCATTCGCCGCGGCGCGACGCGACGGTCAAGCTGATCCGGATCGAGGGCGCGAACCTCGACCACGTGAAGCGCTCCAACATCAAGGCCGCGCATCCGATCGCCGCTTCATAGGGCTGCGAGCCGAAACGCGCCGCGCTCCTGCGCATCGAGCTGATCGAGAAGGCCGGTCTCCCAGGCGAGATATTGCCGGGCCGCTTGCGCGTCGCCGGCATGGCGCGTGTGGACGAAGAACAGAAAATCGATGCAGTCCGTATCGGCAGGCTGATCGGGCGTCGCCACGATGCGCAGGCCGGCCTCGCGCCAGGCCGCAGGCTCGCCGGCGAGCCGGCGGATGTTGGTGCCGCCCGCCTCGCCGATGTCCAGTGCCGCCAGCGCCGCAATGTCTGCCTCGTCGGCGATCAGCACGATCGTCCTCGTCCCGCGATCGAGCGCCGCCGCGATGCTCGGGCGGATCGACCATCGGGCCTGCGCGATATGGCCCTGGCGGAACGCCATGGCGGGACGCAGATCGAGGACCTGCACCGCCGCGCTGTCGAGGGCCTGCGCCAACTCGGGCGCCGTGATCGGCGGCAGGTCGGGCAGGGCGAGTGGCGCGATCGGGTGCGGCCAGGTCAAGGTCGCCGCCGCCGTGATGCCGCCGTCGAGCACGCAGGCGTCATGGCCGAGCTGGCGCAACCAGCCGGCCACGACCGACGCCCGCACCATCTCGGCATCCGCCAGCACCAGCCGCGCGCCCTTGACGGCGACCCATTGATCGGTCGCCTGGATCAGCTGGCCGCCCGGCGCGTGCGCGAAACCCGGAACCGCCTGCGCGGCATGTTCCTCGGCGGTACGCACATCCAACAAATAGGTCGTGCGCGCTGCATCGGTCAGCCAGGCCAGCGCAGTGGCGGGCGCGACATAAGCGACGCCACGCGCCAACGCGAACTGGCGGGCGCGCGCGGCAAGCTCTGCCGTGTCGGCGGGCCCCTGGCCATGGCGCCGGTGCGCATCGTGCGCGAGCTCGAGCCCGGCCAGGAACCATCCCTGCGTGCCGTTCTCCAGCGCCAGGACCGGATTGGGGATGCCGAATTCACGCAAGGTCTGCGCCCCGATGATCGAGCGCGTGCGGCCCGCGCAATTGACCACGATCTTGGTCTTAGGATCAGGCGCGATGTCCCTGATCCGCAGCACGAGCTCCCCGTTGGGGCAGCAGATGCCCCCCGGGATGCTCATCTTGCGATATTCCGCGAACGGCCGGCCGTCGACGATGACGAAATTCTCGCCCGCATCCTGCATGGCGCGCAGCCGCTGCGGCGAGATCTGCGGGGTCGCGCGTGCATGCGCGACGAGCTCGCCGAACGTCTTGCTCGGAACATTGACGCCCGCGTAGAGGGAAAAGCCCGCGCGCCGCCAGTCCGCCTTGCCGCCGGAGAGGATGTGAAGATCGCGATAGCCGAGCGAGCGCGCCCGCGCGGCGGCGCGCGCCGCGACGCCGTCGCCCTCATCGCACAGCACCAGGCGCGCCGCCTGGTTCGGCACCAGCGCCGGCAGGCCGAGCTCGAACCGGCTGTAAGGCAGCGACACAGCGAAAAACGGATGCCCGCTTCCATACTGGCCGTGCTCGCTCACATCGATCAGCGCGATCTCGCGCCCGTCGCCGAGCCATGCCTTCAGGGTTTTGGCGTCGATTTGCGGGGTCATGGGAGGGATCATGGCGGAAGCGTACACGCTTTACCGCCCGCGCCGAAAGGCGCACAATTTGGACCAAGGAAGCCCCCAAATGGGCCGCGATGGTCAAGCTTGCGGGAGCCTGATTGAGCGGCCAGCTTCACCATCGATTTGAACGAATCGTGCTAAATCCTTCCGATGCGGAGGCCTGCCTGACATGAACGGATGGATTATCGTCGCGGTCCTGGTCGCGATCGCGCTCTATGTGATTTTCGTCTTCAATCGGCTGGTGCGCTTGCGCAACCTGGCGCGCGAAGGCTGGAGCGGGATCGACGTGCAGCTCAAGCGGCGCTCGGATCTGGTTCCCAACCTGGTCGAGACCGTGAAGGCTTATGCGGCGCATGAACGCACCGTGCTCGAGGAAGTGACGGCCCGCCGGCAATCGAGCATGGCGGCGGGCGACGTCGCGGGCCGCGCGTCGGCGGAGCAGGCCTTGCAGGGCGCGCTCGGGCGGTTGTTCGCGGTCGCCGAGGCCTATCCGGACCTCAAGGCCGACAAGAACTTTCTTGCTCTGCAGCAGCAATTGGCCGAGATCGAGGATCAGCTGCAGATGGCGCGCCGCTACTACAACGGCACCGCGCGCAACCTGAATATCGGCATCCAGTCGTTCCCCGACAATCTCTTGGCGGGCATGCTCGGCTTTCGGGAGCAGCCGTTCTTCGAGCTCGAGGATCGCGCGCAGGCCGCGACCCCGACAATCGCCTTCCAGGCCGGCAAGCCGTGAGGCCGAAGCCATGAAATTAACGCAGCGCCTCGTCCTCGCGCTTCTCTTCGCGCTGGCCGCAACGGGACCGGCCGGGGCGGTCGAGCGCATCCTGCGCTTCGTCAGCGACGTGGAGGTCGAGCGCAACGGCGATCTCATGGTCACCGAGACCATCCGGGTGCAGGCCGAGGGCAATGAAATCCGCCGCGGCATCCTGCGCGACTTTCCGACCACCTATGCGCGCCCCGACGGTCAGCGGGTCGTCGTCGGGTTCGACGTCAGGTCGGTGACACGCGACGGAGCGGACGAGAACTGGACCACAGAGGGAATGGCGAACGGCGTGCGCGTGCGCATCGGCCGCGCCGAGGTCAATCTTTCGACCGGCCCGCACGAATACGTCATCCGCTATCGCACCACGCGGCAGATCGGTTTTTTCACCGATTATGACGAGCTCTATTGGAACGCCACCGGCATCGGCTGGACCTTCGCGATCGATTCCGCCGAGGCGCGCATCACCCTGCCGGAGAACGTGCCGCTCCGCCAAACCGCGTTCTATACCGGGCCGCAGGGCGGGCGCGGCCAGGACGCATCGATCGTCGAGCAGCGCCCCGGCCACATCGTGTTTCGCACCACCAAGCCGCTGCCGCCCGGCAGCGGCCTGACCGTAGCGGCGGCGTGGCAGAAGGGCGTCGTGGACGCGCCGACCGCGGGCCAGCAGACCGGCTGGTGGCTCACCGACAATCTCCCCGGCGTCGTCGCCGGCGCGGGGCTCGCGGCGGTGCTCGGCTTCTATGCTTTTGCGTGGCTCAAGTTCGGGCGCGATCCGCCGCGCGGCACCATCATTCCGCTGTTTGGTCCGCCGGAGGGCATGTCGGCCGCGGCGGTGCGCTTCGTCGAGCAGATGGGCTTCGATCCGCGCTGCTTCACGGCCGCGATCGTCGATCTCGGCGTGAACGGGCACATCAAGCTCACCGGCGAGGGCCGGAAGACCGTGATCGAGCGTCGCGCCGGCGGCAAGCCGGTTGCCGTACCCGAGCGGGACCTCGAAGGCAGGCTGTTCGCCACCAAGCCATCCTTGTTGCTCGATCAGGCCAATTACGAGCCGCTCGGCAAAGCCAAGGACGCGCTGAAGAACGGTCTTGCGGAGGCCTATGACGGCACGCTGTTCACCGACAATTATTTCTGGTCGGGGGTCGGCCTGGTCCTGTCGGTGGTGCTGCTCGGCGTGGTCATCATGCTGATGATCACAACCTACGATTCCGACAGCGCCGGGCTGCTGCTGGTCGGCATGACCATCCCCACCATACCGATCGTGGGCGGCGCCTATCTGATCCGCGCGGGTCTCCGGCGCGATTCGCGGGGAGGCCTGTTCATCGCTGTCGGCCTCATCCTCATCGCGGTGGCCGTGTTTTGCGGGCTTGCCGCGATGGTGGCGAACGGCCACGGGCCCATGGATGTGCTGCCCGGCATCGCCGCCTATGTCGTGAGCCCACTGGCGCTGCTCGGCGTCCACTGGCTGCAGGCCCCGACCGTCAAGGGGCGCGCCATCATGGATCGCATCGAGGGCTTTCGCCAATATCTCGGCGTTGCCGAGGAGGATCGGCTCAACGCGCTCAATCCGCCCGACAAGACGCCGGAATTGTTCGAGCGCTTCCTGCCCTATGCGATCGCGCTCGATGTCGAGAACCGCTGGGCCAAGCGCTTCGCCGGCGTACTGGCGGCCGCCGGCGCGGGTGCCGCGGTCGGCACCTGGTATGCCGGCAATCACAATTGGCACGACGACCCGGTCGGCTTCGCCAATCATCTCGGCGGCGCGCTCTCGAGCACCATCGCCTCGGCCTCGATGCCGCCCGGATCGAGCGATGGCGGCTCCAGCGGTGGCGGTTCCTCCGGCGGCGGCGGCGGTGGCGGCGGCTCGGGGTGGTGACTTCGCTCTTGTCCCGGCTTGACCCGGGACCGTACCAGCGCCGCGCCTGGAACGGTCCCGGCTCCATAAGCGCGTTTACGCGCGTCTGCGACGTGCTAGAGCATGATCCCGAAAAGTTGCAGACTTTTCGGATAAGATCATGCGGCCGAACAAATGGTTAGAGCAAAATCGCGATTCAACCTGAAGCGATTTCGCCCTAATGGCCGGGACAAGCGAAGTTGGCCTACTTCCATCCTGGCAAGAGCCGCAGCGCATTCTCCCGATCGATCTTGCGCAGGTCATCGGCGCTGAAGCCGAACTCGTCCAGGCCCTTCACATGTTCCATCCCGAACCGGAACGGAAAATCGGTGCCCCACAAAATCTGCGAGATCGGCACCAGGGCGGTGAGCGCCGCCAGCGCCATCGGATGCGCGACCTGCGCCACGTCATAGTGAAAGCGCTTGAGCTCCGCCATCACGCCATTCGGAACGTATTGCGCCAGCGCCTTGTTGATGCCGGGCGCCCGTACCAGGCGCTCGGCCAGGAACGGCGTGGTGCCGCCGCCATGGCAGAAAATCCAGCTTATGTCGGGGTAGCGCAGCGCCGCGCCGCTGAACAGGATGTTGGTGATGGCGCGCGTCGTGTCGAAGCCGTATTCGAGCACGTGCTCGTGCACGCCAGGCAGCAGACCGCGGCAGCACAGCGGCGCCTCCGGGTGCACGAACGCCACCGCTTGGCGGCGGTTGAGCTCCACCATCACCGGATCGAAGGCTTGATCGCCCAGCCATCTGTCGCGGTAGCTCGTGAACAGCGCGACGCCGTCGGCCTTGAGCACGTCGAGGGCGTACGCGATCTCGGCGAGGCTTCCCGCGATGTCCGGCAGCGGCAGCGCCGCGAAAATCCCGAACCGGCCCGGATAGTCGGCCGCAAGCCGCGCCGCATAATCGTTGGACTCCCGCGCCAGCCGCCGCCCCTGCGCGTCATCCCCGATCCACACCCCCGGCGTCGTCACCGAGGTGATGGCGGTCGCCACGCCCGCGTGATCCATGTCCTCGATCGAGCGCGCCGGCGTCCAATGGAGCGTCGGCGGCTGCAGCCGCGCGCGCAGCTCCGCGACAAAACCGGGCGCGACGATGTGATGATGAACGTCGATGCGGTGCGGGGAGGGCATGGCGGCGATATTGATCCATCAAGGCGGTATGATCAAACGCCGTAGCTCAGCCCCGACGTGGCATCCGCGGCTTCGCGCGCCTTTGCTTGCGTGGCGCCGGCCGGCGAGAATTCCGGCCCTCCTTCCAACCGCCGAGCCGCAACGCCACCGCCGTGCACGCATTCCGCAGCTCGTCGGCAAAGGCTTGATCATCGCTCGCCCTGGCGACGACCATGCCGCCGACACACAACGCCGCGATCGACAGCGCCGCCGTGCGGCCCGAATGGCCATCGGGGCGCGAGCCGTGCTGGAGAGTGTCGACCATTGCCTTGAAAACTGTCTCGTAGGCGCGCTTGGCGCTTTCGCCGCTGCGCGCAACGTCGCTCGGCAAGGCGACCATTGGACATGAATTGTCGACGTCCTCGAAATGCTGATGCGAGAGATAGGCCCGCACGATCTGCGGTCCGATATCGGCGGCGGCACGGTCAATCTCCACGCCCTCCCAATTGCTGTCCCAGCCCGGATCGGTGAAGAAGCACTGGAGCGCTTCCGCATAGAGGTCGCTCTTGCTGCCGAAGTGCCGGTAAAATCCGCCGCGTGTCAGGTCGGCTTCCGCCATGATCTGGTCGACCGACACGCCGTCGAAGCCGGAACGATTGAACAGCCTGCGGGCGGCGCGGACGATGGTCGCTTTGGTCGCGTCGCGATGGCCGGGCGAGTAAGGCATGAGGTGCTCCGTTGCGCCAGTTGCGAGGTCGAGGCGATCTTTCGCGAGATCGCGGGCAGATGTTGCCGCCGGCAAAAGATGATGTTGATCATCCTTTTCGTTGCTGCTCCCTTGGGCTTTCAGCGCCGAGCGCCCGCGGTCGCTCGGGCAAGCTGACAGACCAGGGATGGGGAAGGAAAACAATGTCAAATTCGATCCGGCAAGAGATCAACATCGATGCGAGCCCGAAGCGGGTCTACGATACGCTCCTCGACGCGAAGCGGTTCGCGGAATTCACCGGCGCGCCGGCCGAGATCGATGCGAGGCCGGGCGGCGCCTTTTCGTGCTTCAACGGGATCATCACCGGGAGAAACATCGAGCTTCTGCCTGATCAGCGCATCGTCCAGGCCTGGCGTGTCGCCATCTGGCCGGAAGGACTCTATTCGATCGTGAAATTCGAATTGCAGCCGCAAGGTTCGCAGACACTCTTGGTCATGGACCATGTTGGCTTTCCGCCGGAGATGCGCGCGCATCTCAACGGTGAGGGAGCCGAGGGCGGATGGCACCGGCAATATTGGGAGCCGCTGAGGAAGTATCTGGCCGAACGCGGGTGAACGCGGCGCAGGCATCGGAACAAAGTGGTTCAGATCGTAGCCCGCATGGAGCGCAGCGCAATGCGGGGACGTCGGTCCCGGATTTCGCTTCGCTCCATCCGGGCTACTGACCCTACGCCAGTCCCGCCTTCAAACGCGCCGGCGTGAACGGCGCCTGCCGCAGCCTGATGCCGGTGGCGTCGAAGATCGCGTTGGCCAACGCGGCGGGCGTGGGGCGGCTCGCCGACTCGCCGGCGCCGCCCGGCGGGATTTCCGGATGGTCGATCAGGATGATCTCGATCGATTCCGGCGCATCCTTGATGTCGATGATCGGATAGGTCTGCCAATCCACGCTGGTGACGTTGCTCTGGTCGAACATCACCTCTTCCTTCAGGGCGCGGCTCGAGGTCTGCACGATATTGCCCTCGATCGTGAGCCGCAGCAGGTCGGGCGCGATGATCTGCCCGCAATCATGCGCCACGAAGAAGCGCCGCGCCCAGACTTCGGCACTGGTGCGGTCAACCTCGACCTCGGCGATGACCGCCACGCGGGTCGCGCCACGCACCGCATAGGCGATGCCCTGGCCGGTCAGGATGTTGCCATTCTGTTGCTTGCGCGCGCCGACGCGCGGCTGCCACTTGGCCTTCTCGGCCGCCGCCATGATGACGGCCTTGTCGCGCGGATTTTCCAGGTAGCGCAGGCGGAACGCGACCGGGTCCATGTTGGTGGCGAGCGCGAGCTCGTCCATGAAGGATTCGACCGCAAAGTGCATCTGCGGCCCGCCCGGATCGCGCATGTGCGAAGAACGCAGCGGCGAGGCGCGCTCGAGCAGCGGCGGGATTGTGGTCGAAACCTTCTGCCGCGCCGCGAAGTTATAGGTTTCGCCTGGCAAGCCGAACAGCCAGACCGGCTTCAGCGGCCAATCGAGCAGCTGGCCGGCAAGCGTTCGCTCGGGCGAGCCTTCGTCGCGGAAGAACTCGCGGCGCGAGAACGCCTTGGTCTCGAAATACCATCCGGTGACCTTGCCGTCCGGGTCGACGGCGGCGCGCGAAATGTGGATCGAGGCCGGCGCCTTGGGGTCCCAGCCATGGCCCTCATGGCGCATGCCCTGCACCCGCACCGGCTTGCCGACCGCCTTCGACAGCACGGTCGCGTCCATGGTGACGTCGCCCGCGTCGTTGCGGCCATAGGAGCCGGGGCCGGTCGCCGACACGACGTGCACCTTCTCCTCATGCAGGCCGAGCATCTTGGCGACGCCCTCGCGGCAGTGATGCGGCTTCTGCGAGCCGGTCCAGATCGTGGCTTCGCCGTCGCGCACGTCGGCGACCCCGCAGGCCGGCGCCATCGGGGCGTGCGAGTGGAACGGCCATTCATACGTGGCCTCGACCACCTTGGCGGCCTTGGCAAAGGCGGCATCAACGTCGCCGACCTTGGTCTCTTCGTCCTTCTTCATCACCTTGGCGCCGCGGATGTGCTCGTAGAGGCTCGCATTGCCGGCGAACGGCGGCTTGACCTCCGACCAGGTGATCTTGAGCGCCTTGGCGGCCTTGATCGCATCCCATTCCTTGGGCGCGACCAAGCCGATAAAGCCCTTCTGCCAGACCACCTGCACGCCCGGGATATCCTTGACCGAGGCTTCGTCGACCGCGAGCGGCACCGCACCCGCGATCGGCGGGCGGATAACGCGCCCGTGCAGCATGCCGGGCACCTTCACGTCGACCATGTAGTCGTGGGTGCCGAGCACCTTCTCCGGCACGTCGCGCCGGCGTGTGCCGGGCCGACCGACGATCTTGTATTCGCTCGGCGGTTTGGGCTTGGCCTTGCCCTTGACCAGGAGCTCGTTGCCGATCTCGTGGTTCCATTCGAGCTCGACGTCGAAGTGCCGCCCGCCGATGAGGTCGCCATAGCTGACCTTCTTGGCCGGATCGCTCTTGTCGGCGACGATGCCGTCCGCGACGGTCAATCGCTCGGACGGAACGCCGAGCTTCTCGGCGGCCATCTCCACCAGCACGCGCCGTGCCTCCGCGGCGGCATTGCGCAGCGCCGCGCCCGCCTTCCAGATTCCGGTCGAGCCGGAGGCGCCGCCCTGGTCCGTGGTCTGGTCGGTGTGGCCCTGCACCATGCTGACGCGCTCGGGCGGCAGGTCGAGCTCCTCGGCGATCATCTTGATCCAACCGATATCGGTGCCCTGGCCCATGTCGATCTTGCCGACCCAGCCGATGGCGCTGCCGTCCTGGTTGATGCTGATATAGGTGGAGAGCTGATCGGGCTTGAGCGCAAGGCGCGAGGCCTGCGTCGCGATCGCGGCCTCGGCTCTGGTGCCCGGCAGCGCGAGGTAGACGGTGAGCGCGCCGGCGCCGGCGATGAGCTGGCGGCGATCGAGGGTGGTGTTGGTGTCGATGTTGTTCATGGCTGCCTCCCTCACGCCTGGGCCGCGCGCTTCACGGCGCGCAGGATTGCGGTGTGGGTGCCGCAGCGACACTTGAGCCCCGTCAAAGCCTCGCGGATCTCTTTATCGGTCGGATGCGGATTCTTCTCGAGCAGCGCCACCGTGGTCAGGACCCAGCCGTTGAGGCAGTAGCCGCATTGCGGCACCTGCTCCTCGATGAAGGCGGCCTGCACCTTGTGCGGCTTCTGCGGGGTGCCGATGCCGGTCAAGGTGGTGATCTTGCGCGTGCCGATGGCATCGAGCGCGAGCTGGCAGGAGCGCACCGCTTCGCCGTCGATGAGCACCGTGCAGGCGCCGCATTGCCCGAGCCCGCAGCCGAAGCGCGGATCGTGCATGTTGAGATCGCCGCGCAAGGCATAGAGCAGCGGCATGTCGCCGTCCGCCTCGATGGCTTGCATCCTGCCGTTGACGTTGAGCTCGATGCGCTTGGCCACGTCGTCCTCCTTGGTTCCGGGCCATGTGCCCGGTTTGCCGTGCATTTCGCC
>DATDGG010000251.1:0-18544 GCA_036522235.1 Xanthobacteraceae bacterium | reverse complement strand
ATCACGCAGAAGCTGCTGACCGGGTACCAAGCGGGAGGCAAGACGTTCAAGGTCCATCTCGACGGCTACGACCAGCATGATTTGCTGGCCGGTACCGGTCCAGGCAAGCGCAGGGAGTTTTTCTACTGGACCGATGACGGCCAGATCGCCGCGCTGCGCTATAAGGATTGGAAGCTTCTGTTCCTGGAGCAGCGTGCGGTCGGTCTCAATGTGTGGCAGGATCCGCTGGTGCCGCTGCGCTTGCCGAAGCTCATGAACCTGCGCGCCGATCCCTTCGAGCGGGCCGAGTACGACTCCGATAATTACGGCGATTGGCGCCTCCGACGCGCCTTCTTGCTCGTCCCGGCGCAGGACGTTGTGGGCCAGCATTTGCGAACTTACGCCGAGTTCCCGCCGCGGCAGAAGCCCGGCAGCTTCAATCTTGACGAAGTGATGAAGAAGCTGACGGAGGCGCAAGGCAGCGGCCAGCACTGACGCCACGCTGAAGGGCCCTCAATCCACTCAATAGCCGCGCCCGTCCTATCGGCGGGCGCGGCCCGACAACCGAACAAGCACAAACACAAAGATGTCAGCACGGTTGCAATCCCACGCTCTCGGTTCCGGGTCAGGTGACATGAGGGACTTCGGAGCACGCAGTGCGGATGCCGCCGGGCTCGGCGAGAAGGTGCGGGCTTTCTACGAGCGTCATCCCTATCCGCCCCCCGTCGACGACCTCGAACGCTACCGGGCACGCTGGGGTGACCGGCAGCGGCGGCGCGCCGACTCCTGCCTCTTCTGGCCCGACGAGCCCTACCGAGAAGACCGCAGCGTGCTGGTCGCCGGCTGCGGCACTTCCCAGGCGGCCAAATACGCCCTCCGCTGGCCTCAGGCGCAGGTGATCGGGATCGACGTGAGCGCGACGAGCGTCGAGAAGACCCAAGCGCTCAAGCGCAAGTGCAGCCTCGACAACCTCGAGGTTCGCCAGCTCCAAGTGGAGCGCGCAACCGAGCTGGGTCAACGTTTCGAGCACGTCGTCTGCACCGGCGTGCTGCACCACCTGCCTGACCCCGATGCGGGCCTGCGGGCGCTGCGCGATGTGCTGGCGCCGAATGGCGCCATGCATCTGATGGTCTACGCGCCCTATGGCCGCGCCGGTGTCTATCTGCTGCAGGCGTACTGCCGCGAGCTCGGCCTAGGGTCTTCGGCACCGGAGATCCGCGACCTCGCTGCCAACATCAAGGCGCTGCCGCAGGATCACCCGCTGGTGCCCCTGCTGCGCAACGCGCCGGACTTCCGGGACGACGCGGCACTGGCTGACGCCCTGCTCAATCCGCAAGACCGCCCCTACTCGGTGCCGGAGCTTTTCGACTTCATCGGCCGCGCCGGCCTCCAATTCGGGCGCTGGCTACGGCAGGCCGCGTATCTGCCGCAGTGCGGCGCGCTCGCCACTTCCCCCCACCAGCCGCTGCTGGCACGGTTGCCGGCGCGAGCGCAATACGCGGCCATGGAGCTGTTCCGCGGGACCATGGTCCGGCACAGCGCCCTGATGTACAGGGACGACCGGCCAGCAGGCGCCCAGCCGATCCACTTTGACGACGACGCATGGCTCGACTATGTGCCGCTTCGTGCGCCCGACACGATCTGCGTCCTCGAGCGCCTGCCGACCGGTGCCGCGGCGGTCTTGATCAATCAAACCCACAGTTACACCGACCTCTACCTGCCGATCGATGCACAGCAGAAGCAATTGTTTGACGCAATCGACGGAGAGCGCTCGATCGGCGAGATCGCGCGGAAGCAGGGGAATCCCGACACCGCGCGCGGGCTCTTCGAGCAGCTCTGGTGGTACGACCAGGTCGTATTCGAGGCTCCGCGGCGCCGGAGCTTGCCGTCGCAGGCAAAGGAGAGCGCACCATGGCAATGACGCTACCCGGCGTCAGCCCGAAACGGAGGACAAAGGGCATAATTACGGCTAGGTTAAAGTCTTGAGCTTGCGCCAAGGTGGGCTGCTGCCTTCCCCCCGCGGGAACTAGGGGCGCAAAGGCTCAAGCAGTGCCGGAGGGGCATCGAAGGGGTGTGATTCCTGCCGGAACCAAGGAGGAGAACGGCGCGAGCACGAAACTTTGAATGATCGTGCCTCGTTTCCTTCTCCGCAGGGCGCGACATGCTGCAGAACCCAGGCGAGGGGCGCCGGTTTCCGTGGTTCGCCGCCGTTTACCCGATGCGGCGGTGGGGTGGGCAAATTGCGCTCGCGGTTGCGGTCGGCATTGGCTATTTCCTGGCGGCGCGACTGAGCCTTCTCCTGTTGACCAAACCCGACGGGGTGGCCGTGTTCTGGCCCGCCGCGGGCGTCGCAGCCGGCGTGCTGATCGCTCTTGGAGCCGGCGCGCGATGGCCGGTGGCGGCGGGGGCGATGGGCGCGACCATCGTGGCTCATCTCTTAGCCGGCGATCAGGGCATCTTGGGATTCATCGTGTTCGCCCTGTGCAACGCCGGCGAAGCCGTGCTCGTGGGATGGCTCATCGAGCATTATTTCGGTTCGAGCTTCAGCCTGGATCGACTGCGCAACGTGCTCGGACTGCTTGCTGCAGCGATCGTCGGGGCTGCCGTCTCGGGGATCGGCGGGACGATGGGCTTCGTGGTGTTGCAGAGCTCGACGGCTCCGGTCCTGACCACTTGGCAGCACTGGTTCGCGTCCGACGGACTCGGCATCGTCACGGTTGCGCCGCTGTTGATCGGTCTCGCCGCCGCCGCGCGCGATCCGCCGCCGCGCAACGAGCTTATCGAAGGGAGTGTGGCGCTGGCCGCGCTGACGGTGATGAGCGGCCTTGTTATTTTCCTGCCGCAGGAGCCTTGGGGGACCGTAGTGCCCGTCGCCCTGCTGTTCCCGTTGCTGCTGTGGCTCGCGGCCCGTTGTCGGCCGGTCTTCTCTGGAGCGGCCGCCTTTATCGTCGCCCTCACAATCGTTTGGACCACAACCTTTGAAATTGGTCATTTCGGTGACCCCGGCCTGCCGATTGACGATCGCATTCTGAGCGCTCAGGCCGGCATTCTGGCGGTGTCGCTCTGCGCATACGTTCTCGCATCGCTTTTCGCCGAGCGGAGCGAGAGCGAGGCGCGCCTCGTACGCTCAAATTTGGCGCTGCAACGCGAACGAGAAAATAAGCTGATGAACTTGGAAGCCATGGCCGCCACGATTTCACATGAGGTGAGACAGCCCCTAGCCGCCATTGCAACGAACGGCGGCGCGGCGCGGCGATTTCTTCAAAATGCTCCACCCAATATTGACGAGGCGCAGTCGGCGCTGGACGCAATCGTAATTGCCAGTCATCGTGCCAGCGAGGTATTCGACAACATTCGTGCCTTGTTCGGGAGTGCCGATCAGGGACGGGAGCCCATTGAAGTGAACGAGATAGTTCTTGGAGCACTACGTGCCCTGCGTGGAGAGTTGGATGTTCATAGCATCACGACCCGCACCGAGCTGGCTTCGGAACTGCCGCTTGTCATGGGCCATAGGGGTCAGTTGCATGAGGTCATTCTCAACTTGGCCCGCAATGCAATTGAAGCAATGGACGCTATTAGAGATGGAAGTCGGGTGCTGCGCGTGAAAACCGAGCATCATATCCGCGATGCAATTACCGTGGCAGTGGAAGACTCGGGACCGGGAATTGATCCGGAAAAGCTAGATGGCATATTTGATGCATTCGTTACGACGAAGACCCAAGGAATGGGATTGGGACTAGCCATTTGCCGAATGATCGTCGAACGTCATGGCGGTCAACTTACTGCGGCGTCGGACGGCAAACGCGGGGCTTTGTTCCAATTCGTTCTGCCAATCGAAATCACGGAAAAGGCCATCCCGCACGCGAAGTAAGCTCTTGCATTCTGCCGACCGGCGGGTCCGGTACCGAAAGATGAAGGAACGCTCCGAACCAAAATCGATGGTGTTCATCGTCGATGACGATGCATTAGTGCGTGAATCGATTCAGCGTCTGTTTAGGTCTGTCGGACTTCAATCTGAGGCTTTCGCCTCAGCCGCTGAATTCCTTCAGCGTGAGCTGCCGGACATCCCCTGCTGTCTGGTGCTTGATGTCAGGCTACCGGGTCTGGGCGGCCTCGATTTTCAGACCGAACTGGCCAAAGCCAATATCACGATTCCGATTATTTTCATGACCGGCCACGGCGACATCCCGATGACCGTCAAGGCCATGAAGGCAGGTGCGATCGAGTTTCTGTCCAAGCCATTTCGCGATCAGGACATGCTGGATGCCGTTCGTCTCGGGATCGAGCGGGATCGAGTTCGCCGCGAAGGCGAAAGGGCAATTTCGGACGTGGTCGCCAGATGCGCGAGCCTGACCCCCCGCGAGCGGGAGGTGATGACATTTGTTGCCGCCGGGCTCATGAACAAGCAGATCGCGGGCGAAATGCAGTTGGCCGAGATTACCGTCAAGCTTCACCGAGGTAGTGTCATGCGCAAGATGGGTGCCAAGTCGTTGGCTGATCTCGTGAGGATGGCCGACATCGCAGGGATTGGTAAGAAATCGTGATCGCCCTATACCTAAATATGGTTTCGCGAATCTCTGCATGTGGCAATCTCGGAACTTCGCGGGCGGGGGATCTTCCAGTGAGTCATCGCGTTGGTCTGAACACGAATCGTGTGATCGGAAAAGGCGCTATGATTTCAATCGTTGACGACGACAAGTCGGTTCGTGAAGCGGCAAAAGCGCTGATCAGGTCCCTTGGCTACGCGGCCGCGACCTTCGGGTCCGCCGAGGAATTCCTGGAATCGGGCTGTTTGCGCGATACAGCGTGCCTGATCACGGATGTGCAGATGCCGGGCATGAGCGGGGTCGATTTGCAAAGCCATTTGATGAAGAACGGCCATTGTACCCCGGTGATTTTCGTCACGGCCTTTCCCGAGGAGAGCATTAGGAAGCGCGCGCTGGACGCCGGAGCATTCGGCTTTCTGTGCAAGCCGTTCAGCGAAGACAGCTTGATCGCGTGTCTCAATAAGGCTTTGGAACACTACAAGTCCAGCAGCGCGAACTAGCAGCCCCTCGCCCCTGAAGCGGGCGCGGGCGGTTGTCGTCGGTGCGTGACTGCATCCGCGCATTTTGAACGCGACCTGGGACTGCCAGCTGAATTTTCCCGACACCTAAACCTTCGTATAGCCCCTCTATCTCATGTTATGCCCTACCCGAACCTAGGTTCAGTAGAGGGACTTATCTCACTCGCATTAGCCTCCCAATGGTTGACGAAAGCTCAACGCCGCAGGGGAGGCGAATATGGGGATCGGGCACACACAATCCAACACGTCGAGCACACTCAGCGGGACCGCCGCATCGCAGATTTCAGAAGAGTCACTGATCCGGTTGATCGCGCGCGGAGACAAAGGCGCTCTGGAGGTGCTTTACATTCGCGATCATGTGCGCGTCTACCGCTTCGTCATGCGTCTAGTCGCCGATGAGTCGACGGCTGAGGAAATCGTCAACGAGGTGTTCCTCGAAGCGTGGCGTCACGCCGACAAATTCGAGGGAAAGTCTCGGGTCACGACCTGGCTGCTTGCGATCGCCCGCTTCAAAGCCCTGACAGCTTTGCGGCAGCGATCGGACGCACAACTGGATGACCAGGTTGCGGCGGCTATCGAAGATCCGGCAGACAGTCCATCGATCGCGGTTGGCAAGAAGGAACGAAGCGAAATCGTCCAAAGATGCATCGCAAAACTAGCGCCACAGCATCGCGAAGTGATCAATCTGATCTACTACCAGGGAAACAAGGTTGAGGAAGTCGCTCGTTGCATTGGAGCGCCCATCAACACCATCAAGACGCGCATGCACTATGCCAGAAACCGGATGGCCGAGCTGCTCGCGGACGCCGGCGTTGATGGAGCCTGGGTCACGATTTAACGCAGGCGGCTCGCGAAGGACCGGGCTGGCTATCCGGCTGCCGCCAGGAGCATGTGCGTGCAGCCAGCGGCCCCCTATTTGCGGTACATAGGTGCTTTTGGCGGCGGCGGCGTTGGCGCGGCAGGCGAGATCGCGAAGGTGAGCCACACGTTGTAGCCCGAAGGCCGATCGTGGGCGTCGAACTCGCCGTAGCCCTTCAGGTTCAGATATCCCTGCATGTTCCCGAGCGGAAAGATGTAGCCGATCTGCGGACCGAGCCCGATGACGCGCGACTCGAATGGGCCGACCCGGTCGCCGGAACCGCTATCGCCGCTGACCTGGTCGTAGAAGTAGCCGACCGCGCCCACCAGCAGTTGCTTGGACAGGAACTGTGATGCGCCCCAGTCGACGTGAAAGTCGACGCCGTTCTGATAATTGGTACTGTTGTTCACGAAATTATAGGTAAGGCCGGCGACCACCGAGAATTCGTGCCCGGTCTGCGGGTTGAAATACGTATAGCCCGCCCCACCATCCATGGCGCCATGCCCGATACCGAGATTGGCCAATCTGGTCGAGCTGTAGGCGCCGACCGGAATGTCCCCCATGCCGTAGATCATGAAATTGTCGACGCCCTTATTCCACTTCAATGACGCCTGCGGATAGAGGTCGCCCATTCCGAACACAGAATCGCTGATGCTGTCCGAGCGAACGAAGGTGAATGGCGGAATGGACGCGGTCAGCGTCCCGGAAAGGGAAGCGTTCGACTGTCCCACCAGGGTGCCCAGGCCCACCGACGCCTGCCCGCCCAGGACCGGAGTCATGAACACATAGGTCGGGCTGACGAACGCAAAATCGACGTTGGCATTCAGGTTTGCCGACAGGTTGACCTTCAGGGTCGGATTGAGCTTGCCGATCTGGAACTCGCGCGCGGCCGCGACATCGGCGCCTGCGCTCACCGAAGTATGATAGTAGAAGGCTCCGAGCATCCATCCCGGTGTCGCGGGTGCGGCTGCAAGACTCCCGAACGTGCCGGGAAGCCAGAAACTGACGCCTCCTTCATCGGCGAAAGCGGTCTCTGGCAGGCCAACAGCAACGAAAGCAAGCGCTGCGGCGGCTACAAGTGGCGGGGCGAGGCATTGGCCCTTGTCGAGAGAATTTCGGCTCTTGTCGAGACAATTTCCCAAACGAGACATGATTCCCCCCTTGTCGAGCGTTGCGATTTCCACCCCTTCCGATTGTCCGGTTCGTTCGTCATGCGAATCACCGCGCGAACGCAGCCACTAGGCAGAATTGAACGTTAGCACTTGCTCGCGCCAAGCAATATGAGTTGTTGAACGAGCTCACCACAATTGCGGATCACTGTCGCTCGAATGCCACAGGCTGCGGTTCGGCGGGGTGCCCCGTTACCTTAAAGGGCGCGCCGCGTCAAAGAGCAACTCGCCGATTTCGCAGGATTTTGCGATCGTGAGAAACAGTCACTGCCTTCCCCTGAGAAAGTATTCGAAAGCGGCCGCTGGGCGGGCGCATATCGCATCTTGAGCAGCGCTTGACGAAAGCCGCTCCGCGGCATGTTTCCCTTACCGAAGTCGACAAACGCCTCGGCCGACTGGCGCAATCCGCCCAGATGGCGCGAGACAGTTGAGGAGCGCGATGAACACCGCAAGAATTCCGGTCCCGCCTAGCGCGGCGATGATCTTCCACGGCCGATTCGACGGCAACAGTTTGAATCGGAAGACCAACCAAGCCAGAGCAGTGCAATGATGGCGCTCTACATGGGGCGCAAGCCGTCCGCTACGTGGCGCGGGCGGCGCCGGCCGGCGCGCCGCAGGACGCTTCGACCTATCTATTGCAGTAGTCCCAATAGCCCTTGGTCTGCGACGAGTTCGACCAATACCAACAGAGATCGGATGAAGGTGCCGGTGGGACTGCGGTTGCCGCAATGACGGTGCCCAGCGCGACCCCCGCGACCACAGTTCCGTAGTATGGACGCCGGACCCACGGCCTGACGACGCCGCCCACTGCCACGCGACCCGTGCCGACGACAGCTCGATTGACGTTGCGGTTGACGTTGCGGTTAACGTCGCGATTGACGTTTCGATTGATGTTCCGGTTGGCGTCGAGGTTGCGATTGGCGACGTGCCCCCGGTTCACGTTGGCGGTTCGGGCGCCGTCGCGGCGCGCGAAGGCGTTCAGCGCCTCCGGGCTGCCTTTCTCAATGACCTGGGCGAGGTCCGGCGGCATCGACGGCGCGGCCTGCACTTCGAGCACGGCAAGCGGCAGCGCGAAGACCATCGAAGTCAGCAGTGCAAAGCAATTCATGGCCTGCTCTCCCTTCAAGCTTATCGGTCAGACGATCGAACGCCTTTGCGAGCGAGCGCGGCGTTATCGGCAAGGCTCGCCCCGTTGATTGGTGTGCGTCCGCTTCGGGCATTGTGACATGGAGGTCGTCGGAACCATATTGCCCTTAAGGGCAATATGGCGGCCGGCAATCGAGGAGTATCGGCGTCGTTTTGGCCAAGCGCCTAGCGCGCCCTGGCTCAGGATGAATCAAGGCAAATCCGCAAATCTACGTGTGGGTCCGCAGGGCCTATGGCCCTCGTCGGGTCCGCCACCTCAAGAAAATCCAATCCAACGTCCGCCCCACGCCACACCGAACCACAGACATAACGATATGAGCGCCGTCAGCCGGCCCGGCAGCGGTCGATCGGCGGTCAGGTCCGTTCCCGCCACGCGGCGGCGAATCGTGAAGGTAAAGAGGAGGACCAGGAACAGCGACGTCATCTTCACCCAGAAGGGAAAGCTGTAGTAGCACTTGATCGCTTCGGACAGGAACAAGGACGTGCCCGAGGCAAACATCAGGGTCAGGCTGCCAAGCAACCACGGCTCAACGGCCGCCGAGAGCTCTCCGACCGGCTGCTTGCTCAGGCCGACACCCAAGAGCCGCAGATCCACGATCAACACCGCGCCCACCGTCAATCCAAGGCCGACGAGGTGGAAGGCCTCGATCACCGGAAACAGCCAGGTCGAGTCTCGTATCCCCTCGCCGATTGCCGTCTGGTAGCACCACTGAAAGAACGGCAGCAAAGACATCGGCGTCCCTATTCTTCGGGTACGCAGCTGGTCAGGAAATTGATGATCCCCGCTTGCGGCTGCCGGTCGCAGTCGAACCAGTTATAGGCGATCATTCGTCCCGAAAAGAGGATGCCGATCCACAGCACCAGCGAAAACGCGCCGGCAACCCTGGCCGCCCTGGGCGGCACGCCGTCGACATCCGAGGTGGCGACCTTCGGATAAACCCGTGCGTGAAAGATCCACACGTTCAAGCCGGCCACCAGCAGCAGGAGCATCTTGGTCCTGAAGAAAATATTCTGATAGGACCGCAGCGGTATGGCGAAGAACAGGAGCGTGCCGCTGATGACCATGATGATGAAGGCCGTTATGGTTATCGGCAGCAGCCGGCCGAGAACTTCCGATGCCGGCACCCTCGGCATGATCCAGCCAAGCAGACGCAGATCGAACATCACCACCGAGCCGAAGAACACGCTCAGCGCCCACACGTGCATCGACTCGATGATGGAATAGGCATATTGCGATTCGTGGAGATCAACGCTCCACGGCAAATCGGCCAACCACGCGAAGAAAGCCAGAGGAGACATTCAGCTCCCGTCGACGCCCGCTTGCGGGCGCGTTACTCGAAACGCGATCTCGATTGTCTCGCCTATTGACCAGGCGGCAGCTCATAGGGAGCGCCGGTTCCGGACGAGCCGAGAAACAACTGGCGTCCGTCGGGCAAGGTCAGGTCGCGGCCGTTGGCCCGTGCGGATCCGTCTTTCGCCTGGTACCCATCGATCACGACGTCGGTGCCCGGCAGCAAGGTGTCCTTGGTGAATCCACGCCGGAACAGGACATTCGGCGTGCCCGCCTCGATGGCCCAGATTGTGATCGTGCCATCCTCTTGCTTCACGGCGACGTGCAGCCAGGAATGGGGATTGATCCATTCCATTTTCGTGATCGTGCCCTTGAAATTCACCGGTTTGTTGGCGTCGAACTCGGCCGCAAACGCGTGGTGTGCCGACGCCGAAGATGTCCATCCCGACATCGCGAGACCGGTGATACAGATTGCTACGGCCAGCTTCGCTCGCATCGATTGCCTCCCATTGCGCGTGGAACCATTATCGGTACCATTGATAGAAGCTGTCGCCGGGCGGCACCTTGCGGGTGACGTCGATGATCATCGTATCGCCCTCCCAGTGCTTGACCAGCGGCTGCTTGCGAAGATTTCCGTACATGAATTCTTCGACGAATTCGTTGCAGCGAAACTCGAGCAGCTGCATGTTCGGCTCGACGCGACGATAGAGCGGCATGGCGACACGCCACGGCCGGGTGAAGACCTTGGGGTCCTCGATCGTCACCTCGTAGGAAATGATGTCCGGTGACATCCGCGTGAAGCGCTCGATCAGGTGCAGCGCGTCGCTGTGGAAGTCGCCGGCGCGGTCGAACCAAGTCCGATCGTTGAAATTCGTGACATCGACCACCAGCGTTTCGCCGTCCCAGCGTCCGACCGAGTGGCCCATCCAGGTATCGTCGGGCGGGCCCTCGACCTTGTCCAGATGGATGGTGCGCGCCGTGTTGGAGAATTCATAGGCCATGTGAATCTTGTTCGTGCTCTGCGTGATCTCGAACGGATAGGGCATGTACATGGCGCGCGGAATGCCGGGCAAATAGCATTTGAGCTCCGGATCGCGGTCGATCCAATGCTCCGCGTTCGCCTTCTTGATCTGCAAAGCCTCGGGCTTGTAGGGGATCTGCCCGTCCCCCTGCACCACCCCGAGCGATCCGGGCACGGCGCCGGCGGCGCCGAGCGCCAGGACCGGCGCAGCCGGTACCCGGGCATAGTCATAAGAGTAGACGCCCGGCTGGGTGACCGCGGCGGGAAGCGCCGCATGTGCCTGCAAATCCCAGTTGGCCTCGTTGTTGGCCTGCCAGATTCCACTGAAGTTGGGCTTGCCGCCGACCGTGGCGGGGCGCGCGGCGGGCGCCTGGCCCAGTGTCCGCGTGATCGACATGGAAATGACGGCGCCGACGGCGGCCGCCGCGATGGCGACCGTGATCATCGAGGCTGCGCGGCGGTCGAGCATGATGGTCTCCCTTTGGCCTGCCTTTATTCCTGCAACGGATCCGGCTCGGCAAATCCCGATGCGTTGTCCTTGGTCAGCGGATCAGGCCCGCGTCCTTCGGCAAACTCGCGATCCTCCTGGCGCGCCGCCTTCATCATCGAAGGAAAGCCGATGTTTCCTTCAACGCAACGCGGCTCGTAATAGATTCTGTTTTGCTCGTCGTTCTGCCTGGTGAACTCCTGCTTGACGGTCCAGGGGCGCGTCCACACGGCCGGATCCTCGATGGTCGCGGCATATTCGAGCGCGGTTGGGCTCGTCCGCGTCCAGCGCTCGACCAGGCGCAGGTTCTCGCGCGAGCCTCGATAGTCGGCCTTCGGGCTGAAATTGGTCACGTCAATGACCAGCGTGTCGCCCTCCCAGCGGCCGCGCGAGTCGCCGAACCACTGGCGGATATTGGCCGGCAGGTGCGGGCTGCCGTTCATGACGATGCTGCGCTGCCAGCCTTGCCCCTGGCCCACGTCGTAGGAGATCGCGATGCCGCCTGGCGTCTGCACGATCCGCCGGAAGCTGCCGCCGCCGTTCCCGGCCCCAAACTCGGGCAGCCCGAGGGTCAGGCAACGGTCCGCCAGCGCGCCGTCCTCCGGCCGGTCATGGCGGTTCATGCGCGCGGTGTTGTAGCGCGGCGGAAGCTCCTCGCGTCGCGAAGCCGCCGGGGTCGGATCGTATCTGCCGCCGGCGCATCCGGGCAGCTTGAGCTTGCAGGTTTGCGTGGCTTGCATCAGGGCATTGCGAAAATCGCGATCGGCGGCGGCAATCTTCTGCGCCTCAGGCGTGACCTGAGGGATCCGGCCATCGGGCGGATCGACAATCAGGGACGTGCGCGCGCCGGTGCGCTTCAAGGCCCCAAACACGTTGTTGTAGGCGCCGGAGACGTCGCGCTCGCTCCCGCGCTCCCCGCGATTGTCGCGGCCGCGCAACGCCGAGCGCGCTTTGTCGAATTCGGCCCGCTGCGCCTCGGTGAAGAATTCCTGGTTCGCGTATTTGGGCGAGCGCTGGAACGGAGTGTCGGTTTCGACGGTCCAGATGCCCTGCAGATCGGGCT
Source organism: Xanthobacteraceae bacterium (assembly GCA_036522235.1). Taxonomy (GTDB): domain Bacteria; phylum Pseudomonadota; class Alphaproteobacteria; order Rhizobiales; family Xanthobacteraceae; genus VAZQ01. The sequence continues at coordinate 6,464 of DATDGG010000251.1, read as the reverse complement.
CGCCCCAGGGTGTTTTTAGCGGCGTCTTCAGCGCCGGAGCCTGCGCCGACGTCCGCGTGATCGATACCGAAATGGCGCCGACCGCGGCCGCCGCAAGCGCGACCATGAGCAGAGAGCCTGAGAAGCGGCCGCGCATGATGGTCTCCTTCCGGTTTGCGGGCGTTACTGCAACGGATCCTGCTCAACGCCCACGAAATCCGTAGCATTGTCTTTGGTCGCCGGATTAGGGCCTCGTCCCTCCGCAAAGGCGAGGTCCTCCACGCGCGCCGCCTTCAGCATCGACGGGAAGGCGTAGTTTCCCTCGACGCAGCGCGGCTCGTAATAGATCCTGTTCGCCTGCTCGCTCTGCCTGGTGAATTCCTGCTTGGCGGTCCATGGCCGCGTCCACACGGTCGGATCGTCGATGGTCACGACGTATTCGAGCGTGCTCGGGCTACGCCGCGTCCAGCGCTCGACCAGATGCAGGCTCTCCCGTGAGCCTTGGAAATCGGTCTTCGGGCTGAAGTTCGTGACGTCGATCACCAGGGTGTCGCCCTCCCAGTGCCCGCGCGAGTCACCGTACCACTGGCGGATGCTCGGGCGCAGGTGCGGGCTCCCGTTCATGACGATGTTGCGCTGCCACCCTTGCCCCTGGCCGACGTCGTAGAACATCGCGACGCCGCCCGGCGTCTGCACGATCCGCCGGAAGCTCCCGCCATACGCGGTTCCAAATTCCGGCAGTCCGCCGGTCAGGCAGCGATCCGGCAGCGCGCCGTCCTCCGGACCGTCATGGCGATTGATGCGCGCGGTGTTGTAGCGCGGCGGAAGCTCGGCGCGTCGCGGCGAGGGCCTGGAATCGTACTTGCCGCCGATGCACGCCACCGAATTGGCCTTGCAGGTCTCCGTCGACTGCAACAAAGCCAGACGAAAATCCTGATCGGCGACCACGAGCTTCGCGGTCTCCGGCGTCAGCGGCGGGATGCGGCCGTTGGGCGGCTCGACAATCAGCGAGGTGCGGGCACCGGTGTGCTTCTTGGACATGAACACAGAATTATAGGCGCCGGCGACGTCGAGCTCGGTTCCGCGCTCCACACGCCGGTCGCGACCGAGCAGCGCCGACCGCTCCTTATCCAGCTCCCGCCGCTGCGCCTCGGTGAAGAACTCCTGGTTCGCATATCTGGGCGAGCGCTGCAGGGGCGTGTCGGATTCGACCGTCCAGATGCCCTGGAGGTCCGGCTCGCCCCACGGCGTTACCAGCATCGCCGCGGGCGGAGCCTGGATCTGGGCTGTTATGGCGGTCGGTTTCAGGAATACGGCCATGACAATGGCCGATACACCGATGGCCGAGACCCCGGCGGACCTCAGAAGTCGAATGCGCATCTTACACCTCCCGCCGGCCAACGCCGGACAGAGGACATGTTCCCGACAAGCAGCGCGGATCACGACCGCCAAGTCACCTCATTATCCTCAAGGAGCGGACCACTGTCCAGCAGGCTCACTGCACGCCGAGGTGTCCGATTTCGCAGGCCGCGACGGCGAATCATGTGGTGAAGAAACTCAAATAGCGCGGCCCGGTCAGGGCGGTATCAGGGAACGCGGGCCACCGCAGCGCACGCGCGTCAGGCGCTTTAAAGGAGTCGAACGCGCTTCGATTCCCGCACTTACTTCTTCGGTCCGAAATATTTCTGGAACAGTTTCGGATCCGGCGGCGGCTCGTCCTTCTGGATCGGCATCAGATAGCCCTGCGTATCGGCCACATAGGTGCGGCCGCCGAGCACGACCCAGCGGTTGTCTTCGGCGCAATTGTATTCCTGCGGCCTGCCGTCATGCACGCGCTTGTAGAAGCGCGAAACCGTCCAGGGGCGCGTAAAGGCATGATCGATGGTGGTGATCTCGTTGTGCATGATGTCGGGATTGGTCTTGTCGAGATAGATCCTCTCCTTCACCACGGTCTCGCCGTCGTCGGCGAGCGGGATGCCGCTGTTGTCCATGAGGCGCAGGCCCTTCATGGCGCGGGTCTCGATCTCGAGCGTGTCGTAGGTGCCGGTGTTGCTGGTGTCGAGCCATCGGCCGATGGAATAGCCCACATAGCCGCGGTCGGGATCCTTGGGCCAGGGCCGGCCGTCGGTGTAGACGCGCCGAATCGGGCTCTGCGATTCCAGCAGCATATAGACGGCCGCCGGCTTGATGATGAATTCCATCGGCTGGTTCATGTTCATCACCCGCGGCATGCCGACCGGGCCGCAGGTGAACTTCGGATCGAACTCCATGCCGGCCTTGTCCTTGGCGATGTTGGCCTCGTAGACGGCCTGGTATTCCGGCGTCAGCGGCGCCTGCTGGCCGCGGCCCGGCGGCTTGGTCGGATCCCAGGAGCCGAGCGGGCTGCCGCGATCCCACATGCCCTCGAAGGCCGGGTATTTCTTAGCCTCTTGGGCGGCAGCGGCGGCAGACAGACACAGCAGCGTCGCGGCGCCGAGAACCGAGCTTCGGAACTGCATGGCATTCCTCCTTCTCTGCGCTGCGCGACACCGCGCGATGCTATCTGCTCTTTTGCCGCAGACTAGCCAGATTCCAGCAAGCGCGGGAGGGGGAACAGGGGAATTCGACAAGGGCCTCCAACCGCGGCGATGGTGCCCCGCCGCGATGTGCTCAGTGAAACTTTTCGCCGCGCGCCAACTTTTCGATGATCGCCTTCACCCGCTTCTCCCTGGTCTCGGGTTTTTTCGCGGTCTGCAGCCGGTAGGCGATGGAGTACAGATTGGTCTTGTTGAGCGTCGCGAAAAAAGCATTCGCCTTCTTGTTGCGGGCGAGCTGTTTCAAGAAATCGTCCGGCACGGCGGCGCTGCCAAAGGACTCGTAGGCGGCGGCCCAGCGGCCATCCTGCTTTGCCGCCATCACCTCCTTCAGTCCCGCGGGCGCCATTTCTCCGGACGCGATGAGGCGCTCGGCGTTCTGCGTATTCTTCTTCGACCAGGCGCTTTTGGGCCGTCTCGGCGTGAATTTCTGAAGCCAGGATTGCTTGTCGTTCGGCAGTTTCTGTCCATCGATCCAGCCAAAGCAAAGCGCCTGATCGAGGGCTTCCGCATAGGTCACGGTAGCCGCGCCGGAGCCCTTCTTGTAGATGCGCAGCAGGACGCCATCCGCTCGGGCATGGTTTTTCGCGAGCCAGCCCCGGAAAGCACGCACCGATGTGAAGCTCACTGTTTTCATCAAGGCTCGGCGCGACCGGCGGGCAGCCATGAACGACGATGATATCGCAGGCGGACGGCTGAAAATAACAAGCAGGACGGCGGCGACCGCCGTCCTGCGATTGTTCAACGAGTTTTCGTCTACGGCTGCAGCGAGGCCACGTAGGCGGCGGCGTTCAACAGATCGCTCTCGCCGAGAGTGGCGACCACCGGAGCCATGAGCGGCGTCCAGGTCCCGGCGCGATTGCCGTGCTGCATGTCATAGAGCTGCCGCGCGATATAGCTCGGCGAGCGGCCCGCGAGCCTCGGAACCGGGCCGAGCCCGCGCAGGTCGGCGCCGTGGCAGGCCGTGCAGGCGGTGACCTTGCCGCCCGACGCGGTGGTTCCACCGGTGACCAGGGCCTCGCCCTTCTTGAGGCTGCCGGCCGGCACATAGGCGATGAAGCCCGAGCGCGGGTTGCGCCGGATTTCCGTGTCGTCCGCGTTCACCGGGGTCTCGATGATGCGATCGCCGAGTGGCTCGGTGCCGGCGTCGGCGCCGGCGAGCGTGATGAAGATGCCGCCATTGGGCCTGGTCTTGGGCACGCTGTCCGCCTCCACGACCTTGATCCAGGGCTTGGCCGGGATCGAGGCGAAATAGGTGGCGGCCGCCTTGATCTCCTCATCCGTCATCGACTTGGTGAACCCGGCCATCAGGGCCGTGTTGCCCTTGCGCGGATCGGAGGTCTTTCTCGCACCGTTCCTGAAATCCGTCAGCTGCTGCACGATGTAGTCGTAGGACAGGCCGGTGACGGCGGCGTTCTCAGGACGACCGTTGCCGTTGGGAAGGTGGCACAAGCTGCAGGCAAAGACCTGTGGCTGCGCGGACTCTTTCCCATGCGCCACGATGTCGGGCATCGCCGGATGATCCTCCGGGAACCAATCAGCCGGACCGTAGCGGTTGGCGATCTGGGCCCGGGTGAAGGATTTACCGGAGCCCGGCAATGTATGCATGGTGACATTGTCGGGCGGCGGCGCAGCCGCAGGCGCGGCGGCAGGCGCGGGCGGCGTGGCCGGCGGCGGCGCGGTGAAGCCATAGGCCCAGGGCGGCGGCGCATCGGCCGCCTGCACGGCGGTGGCAATGCCGGCCGTGCCGACGAAAGCGATAGCAGCAGCAGCTCCTAACAACTTTTTCATTCATTCCCTCCCTTTTCTCCAATCCGGCTTGGGGCGGATTGCGATGCAAACTTCGCGGCGATAACGCTACCAGCTTGTCCGGGCGTTTGGAAGGCGCCGCCGGGGCAGGTTGCGGCCGCGCCCCGCGGGCGCGGCGCGCCGTTCCGCAATCGCGGGCCGCGCCGCCATCGAGGCGGGCACTGCCTTCGACAATGCCGGCTGCGGGATTGCAGGCGGCTTCCCGCCCGATAGGCAAGCTAAAGTGCAAGCGCCGAGGCGCCGAGCTACCGGCGCAACGATTTGTTACTTGCGCTTGCGGCGGCGGGTCTTGCGCGCGCTCTTGTCAATCAAGAAATCGTCGAGCTTCTTGCCGGTCTTCAATGCGGCGGTCAGCCAGCGCGGCTGCACGCCGCGGCCTGCCCAAGTGTCGCCGGTCCGGGCGTCGCGGTATTTCGGCTTGACCTTGACGCCCTTCATCGCGCTGACCCTGCCGTTGCGGTGCACAGCCGGCGCGTCGGTCGAAGTTCCCTGCAATCTGGCGAGCTGCTTCTGCAAGTCGCTGCGGCGTGACGCGAGCTGACCGTCGATGCGCGAGCGCAGTTCAAGCAGCGCTTCGACGTCCATGCTCTTTAGGTTCGGTGCGGGCATCAATGCCTCCCTGTTGAAAAGTATTTGGTTGGTATACGGCGCAAATTCGATTCAGCAAACATGAATATTTGGTTGTAATGAGCACGAAATTCCACCTATCGGCGGGCCGCAATAAGTAGTTCCCGGGAGCGAATGGCGAGTTAATGGATAGGGAGCGGCGAATAGCCAAAGGGAAATAGGGCAGTTTCGCTCCTCTGTTAACTACCCGGTATTAACTATTCGCGCTTGCCGCTCAAGGCTTGAGCATCAGCAGCGGATTGGTGCTGGGCGGGATGCGCTCCCAGATATTGGTATCGCTCTCCACAAATCGCCACGAGCCGCCGCGGCCGGTGAATACCAGTTGGTCGCCCTCGAGCCGCCAGGTCAACAGCGCGAAATTTGCGATGGCGGCGTCGCAACCCGGCTTCACGATCAATTTGTAATTGGGCGCGACCGCGGCGGCGCGCGACAGCGTCAGCCCACAGAGCGGCCTGTCGAGCTCGCGCAGGAAGTTCCAATCGCCGAACATCTGCTCGGGGGTGCGCACCGGAATGGTCACGGCGCCTTGCGGCTGCATGAAATAGAGCCCCTCGCCGCGCCGTTCGCCTTCGAAAATACCGCTTTCGACCTCCGACAATTCAAGCGTGGCATTGCCCTTGCCGTCGAGCAGGCGCAGCGCGCCGTTCGGTACGATGTTCCAGATCGTCAGGTCCTTGAACATCGGGAAGACCGCGGCACAGCCCTGATCGAGCGCGAGCTTGAATCCGCCCGGAGCCGTGTCGGTGCTGAAGGTCACGGTGCATCGGCGGTCGTGGTCGGCATTGGACAATTCCCACCCGCCGACCATTTCCTTGGCGGCATCGGATACCGACGGCGCCGGCTGCGCACGCGCAGCGCCGGCCGCGACCACCAACAGACCAACCAGAGCGAGATGCACCGCGCGTCGCATGCCAGAGCCCGCCTACGTTCAAGCTTTCGACCAATACCATGCCTCGGGCGCGGTGTCAGGGCGGGCGTTCTCGGGGCTCGATCAAGCGCTCGCGCGCTTGCCGCCTCCGGCCGTCTCCGGCACCGGCGTGAGCGGCGGCTTGCCGGCGGCCCAGGCCAACAGATTGTCGACCACGAGCTGGTCCATCTGGCTGCGGGTATAGACCGAGGCCGAGCCGAGATGGGGGAACAGCACGACGTGCTCCATGGCGATCAGCTCGGCGGGCACCTGCGGCTCGCGCGCGTAGACGTCGAGGCCGGCGGTCAAGATCGTCTTGTCCTGCAGCGCCTTGATCAAAGCCGGCTCGTCCACCACCGAGCCGCGCGCCATGTTGATCAGGATGCCGTCCGGCCCCAGCGCCTCGAGCACCTCGGAGTTGATGAGACTCTTGGTCTCGGCGCCACCGGGGACGATCACCAGCAACACGTCGACCGCGCGCGCCATGTCGATGAGGCTCGGATAGTGGCGATGGGCGACGTCGGCGGCCGGACGGCGCGTATGATAGACGACCGGCACCGCCATGGCGT
>DATDGG010000250.1:0-5291 GCA_036522235.1 Xanthobacteraceae bacterium | reverse complement strand
ATGTGGACCTGCTCGGTCAGGCGCTCGACGATGCCGCGGTTGTGGGCTTCGCCGAAATAGGCCGCGAGGCTGTCGATCACGGTGTCGCCGATCTGGTCGAGATTGTCCATTTCCTGCCGTGTCTCTTCATCGCCGCGGGCGACCTTCAGCCCGGCGTCGTGAAACGCCGCCCACGATCCATAGCCGCGCGCCAGCGCCCGCGCCGTGGTCTCGCCCACATGGCGCATGCCGAGCGCATAGATGAAGCGTTCGAGCGAGATTTCCCGCCGCGCCGCGATGGCGTCGAACAGGTTGCGTACCGAGGTTTCGCCGAAGCCTTCCACCTCCTCGAGCCTGATCTTGGCGTTGCGCGCTTCTAAGGTGAAAATATCGGCCGGCTCCTTGATCCAGCCCTGCTCGAAGAACAGCGCGATCTGCTTCTCGCCCAGCCCTTCGATGTCGAAGGCACGCCGCGAAACGAAGTGCCGCAGATGCTCGACCTTCTGATGCGGGCAGGCGAACTCGCCGCTGCAGCGGGAGCGCGCGCCCTCCTCTCCCCCGGCGATCGCCTCGCGCACCACCGCGGTCTTGAGCGGGCAAGGGCAGGTCTTGGGAAACCGATAGGCCTTCGGGCCGCGCGGCTTGTCCTCCACCACGCCCAGCACCTGCGGGATGACGTCGCCGGCGCGCTGAATCGTCACCGTGTCGCCGACCCGCACGCCGAGCCGGGCGATCTCGTCCTCGTTGTGCAAGGTCGCATTCGACACCACCCCGCCGCCGACGGTGACCGGCTTGAGCCGCGCGACCGGGGTCAGCGCACCGGTGCGCCCGACCTGGATATCGATCGCCTCGACGACGGTGACCGCCTTCTCGGACTTGAATTTGTGCGCAACCGCCCAGCGCGGCGTGCGCGAGACGAAGCCGAGCCGCTCTTGAAAATCGAGCCGGTCGACCTTGTAAACGACGCCGTCGATGTCGTAATCGAGCGTCGCCCGCTGCTCTTCGATCTCGCGGTGGAACGCGAGGAGCTCTTCGACCGAGTGTAGGACCTTTATCAGGGGATTGGTATTGAAGCCGCAACTTGCAAGCCATTTGATCATGCCGCTCTGGCTCTTGGCCGGCAGCTCGCTCATCTGGCCCCACGCATAAGCAAAGAAACCGAGTGGGCGCGAGGCCGTCACGCTCGGGTCCTTCTGGCGAAGCGAGCCGGCCGCCGAATTGCGCGGATTCGCGAACATGGGCTCGTCGGCGGCCTTCTGGCGCTGGTTGAGCGCGAGGAAATCGGATTTGGTCATATAGACCTCGCCGCGTACCTCGCAGATCTTCGGCACGTTTCGGCCCTTGAGCTTCTGCGGCACTTCGCGAAGCGTCTTGATATTCGCGGTGACGTCCTCGCCCTCGGTGCCGTCGCCGCGCGTGGCGGCGACGACCAGCGCGCCATCCTCATAGCGCAACGACATCGAGAGACCGTCGATCTTCGGCTCGGCGCTGAAAGCGATCGCCTCGTCCTGGTCGAGCCGCAGGAATCGGCGCACCCGGTTGACGAAATCAGCGACGTCGTCGTCAGAAAAGGCGTTATCGAGCGAGAGCATCGGCACCGCGTGCCGCACCTTGGCGAACTTGGACGCCGGCGCGGCACCGACCCGGCCGGAGGGCGAATCGGGACGCACCAGTTGCGGGAAACGCGCCTCGATCGCCGCGTTGCGGCGCCGCAAGGCGTCATAGGCCGCATCCGAGATGGTCGGCGCATCCTCCTGGTGATAGCGCTGGTCGTGCTCGCCGATCTCGGCCGCGAGCCGCCTCAATTCGACCTTGGCGGCGGCCTCGGTCAGCTCGTCGACGGCGGTCTTGGCGGCATCGCTCTTGGTCATACTGCGATCTTGCTTCATTCGGCCTTCAACGCGTAGCCCCGTTTTAGCGGGCTATGGAGCGCCAGCGCAATGCGGGGGGCCGTCCCGGATTGCGGCGCTGCGCGCCTCCATCCGGGCTACAAGGATAGGCCCAGGCACTCCCTTGAAGTCCGGCCACGCTTTAGCCTACCCTGCCATTACCGTGGGGCATGCCCCGCAGAGGGAGGAGCCTTAATCCCATGACAGCTATCCGCACTATCCTGAAAAATTTGTGGCTCGTGCTTCTTATCGCGGCCGTGCCGGCCAATGCCAGCACCAGCCGCATCTACATCACCAACAGCGCCGGCGACGCCATCAATGTGATCGACCCGGAGACCAATAAGGTCGTGCAGTCGATCAAGGGCATCGAGGCCGCCCACGGCATCAATTTCTCGCCCGACGGCACGCGCGTCTATGTCAGCAATGAATCCGACAGCACGCTCGACGTGTTCGACCAGAAGAGCGGCAACCTCCTCAAGAAGGTGGCGCTGACCAATCATCCCAACAACATCACGGTGGCGAAGGACGGCCGCATTTTCGTCGGCATCGCCCGTGACCCGGGCGCGCTCGACATCATCGATCCGGTGAAGCTGGAGAAGACCAAGAGCATCCCGATGCGCGGCCGCCTGCACAACATCTATATGACCCCGGACGACAAGTACGTCATCTGCGGCTCGGTGCAGAAGAAGTTCGTGTCCGTGGTCGATGCGAAGACCGAACAGATCGTGTGGGACTACCAGTTCGATCTCGGTGTTCGCCCGATGACCATCGAGGCCAATCCGGACGGCTCGACCAAACGGATCTTCGTGCAGCTGGCAGCCTTCGACGGGTTCGCCGTGCTCGATTTCGCCAAGCGCGAGGAAGTGGCGCGGATCAAGCTGCCCGACCTGCACACCGGCGTCGACATGGACCCCGGCCGCCTCGATGCGCCCTCGCACGGCATCGGCGTGCATCCGGACGGCAAGACGCTGTGGGTGACCAGCATTCCGCAGAACGCGGTGTTCATCTATTCGCTGGCCGACCTCAAGCTCATGGGACAGATCCCGCTGCCCGATCTGAAGCTCGCGGGACGTCCGCTCGGCGGCGCGGTCGCCAACTGGGTCACCTTCACGGGCGACGGCAAGACCATCTACATTGCCAATTCCGGCCTGCGCTCGGTCACCGCGATCGACACCGAGGCCATGAAGGTCAAGGCCGTCATCCCGGTCGGCGAGGTGCCAAAGCGCATCAACACGCTGGTGACGAACTAGCCCGCAGGCGCGGATGATTCTTGATCGCAGGGGCGGCCCTTGTGGCCGCCCCTTTTTCATTTCGCGCGTATGCCGATGCGAAAGGGCGGCCACAAGGGCCGCCCCTACGGGCGGAGCGCGCTATTTCACGCCTGCCCACTGCGCCAGGGTCTTCCAGTCCGGATCGTTCTTCGTTTCGAATTGGCGGCCGCCCGAATGGAACAGATCGCCGCCCGCCTCCGGGGCGAGCGGGTGGATCAACAGCCTGCTGGCGGCGGGATTGTCGGCAACGACCAGGCTCGAAGCGGCGGCGAAATTCTTGCGCGACTGCTCGTCGTTCCAGGTCGTAGCGCCCGGCGCGAGCCTTTCCAGGTGCAACGCGTTGTTGCCTTCCGAGTGGCAGACATAGCAGCGCACGTGCCCTTCGCGCTTTTCCAGGAAGATCGGCTGGACCTTGCTCTTGAACGCCTCGAAGTCGAGGGACGGCTTGCCTTGCGACGCCACTTTCGACACGGACGCCGCGGCCGCGACGGCCGCAACGGCAACAACGACTGACAGATAACGAACCGACATTGCATCCTCCCGCTTATGTAACGATTACAGCCTAGTCTCTTTGGGCCCCCATCTTAGCAGACACCAAACGCCGTGGCGATGCATCCGCGCGCGCCGCGCAGGCCCCGGCGGCATGCCCCTTCGCCCGGGCGGCAGGGCGAGGTAGGATCGCCCGGGGCGGCCTGCCCGCCACGCCGCCAGACACCCGGGCGGGCACCGGCCAAGACCATCAAGAGAGACAAGAGGGAGGAGACATGCCGACCATCGATCCGCGCACGAGCCGCCGTGAATTGCTGAAATTCCTGGCCGCGAGCCCCTTCTATGCGGGCAGCACGCTCGCAGCCTTCGCCACCGAGACGCCCTCCCGGCTGCCAGATCCGATGATCTGGGCGCCGCGCGATCTCGATCACCTGATCGCGAGCCCAAAGGAAGCGATCAACGTGTTCGATTTCGAGCCGGTGATGCACAAGAACGTGCCGCCGGGGCATTTCGGCTACATGGCCTCCGGCATCGACGACGAGGTGACGTTGCGGGCCAATCGCCAGGACTTCTTGAAGTTTCAGCTGCGTCCGCGCCGGCTGGTCGACGTCAGCAAGGTCGACATGAGCGCCGACATCCTGGGCGTGAAATACGCGAGCCCCATCATCGTGGCGCCGACCGGCGGGCATAAGGCCTATCATGCCGACGGCGAGACCGGCGTCGCCAAGGCGGCCAAGAGCGGCGACCATCTGATGATCCTCTCGACCCAGGCCTCGACCTCGATCGAGGACGTCACCGCGGCGCGCGGGCGGCCGATCTGGTATCAGCTCTATGCCACCAACAAGTTCGAGGTCGCCAAGCACCACGTGCAGCGCGCCGAGAAGGCGGGCGCGCTCGCGGTCGCGGTGACGGTCGACCGCAGCGGCGGCCGCAACCAGGAGACCCTGTTCCGCCTGCAGCGCACCGACCAACGCCAGTGCTCCGACTGCCACGACAACACCAACATCGTCACCCAACAGCGCGACAAGCCCATGTACGAGGGCGTAGACCTCAGCGGTCTCAGGAACATCCAGTCCTCCGCCATGTCCTGGGACTACATCAAGCGGCTGCGCGACGTGACCAAGATGAAGATGGTGCTCAAGGGCATCCTGGCCTGGGAGGACGCCAAGATCGCGGCCGATTCCGGCATCGACGCCATCATCGTCTCCAACCATGGCGGGCGCGCCGACGAGGCCGGCCGCTCCACCATCGACTCGCTGCCGGAGATCATCGAGGTCTCCGGCAACATGCCGGTCCTGATCGACTCCGGCTTCCGCCGCGGCACCGATATCGTCAAGGCGCTGTGCATGGGCGCCAAGGGCGTGGCGGTCGGGCGGCCCTATCTTTGGGGGCTCGGGGCCTTCGGCGAACCCGGCGTCGAGCGCGTGCTCGAGCTGCTGCGGGCGGAGCTCCTGGCCGCCATGCAGCAGGTCGGCGCACCCTCGCTCAAGCAGCTGGTGCCCGCGATGGTGCGGCGGGCGTAGCTTTCTCCTCCCCCCGCATGGGGGAGAGCCTGCCCTCGGGCCCGACCCGAGGGACGACCCGCGCAGCGGGTCGGGTGGGGGTCACGCCTCACAGCAAGCGCCGAATTCGCCGATAGGCGGGGCCCCCCCCCCGCGCGCGT